>JBJTNH010000017.1:0-48897 GCA_046073945.1 Aquirufa sp.
CCTCCAACCTCAACTCTTCTGATTTGGAAATTTCCAGCTTTGATCAATGATTTTTTGGTAATAATTTTCATACATAGGCAGGATTTTAGCTAAGTCAAAGTGTTTAGCCCGAGCTAAAGCATTTGCTTTCATTTGCTTCAACAAAACCTCATCCGTCAATAAATGAATGGTATTTTTAGCCATGTCGTTGATATCTCCAATTTTACTCACAAAACCTGTTTCTCCATGAATATTGACTTCGGTAATTCCACCAGCATCCGAAGAAATAACTGGCACTTCACAAGCCATGGCTTCCAATGCAGCCAATCCAAAACTCTCTTTTTCGGAAGTTAAGAAAAAGACATCAGCCAAAGATAAAGCCTCCTCAATGGTATCTAATTTTCCTAAAAAACGCACATCTGCTTGAACATGTAAATCGCGACAAAGTGCTTCAATCACCGAGCGCTCCGGACCATCACCCACCAGCAGTAATTTACAAGGAACCTTTTTTTGCACTTTGGCGAAAACATGGATAATATCCTCAATCCTTTTTACTTTTCGGAAATTGGAAGTATGCATCAATAATTTTTCTCCATGCGGACAAATGGCCAATTTAAAATGCTCTTTGGCTTGTTTTTTGAAGCGATTTAAATCAATAAAATTGGGAATCACTTCTATGTGACTCAATATTTCAAATTCGGAATAGGTATCATTTCTCAAACTTTCAGAAACAGCTGTTACTCCATCTGATTCATTGATGGAAAAAGTAACCACAGGTTCAAAAGACGGATCACGACCCACCAAGGTGATGTCGGTACCATGAAGAGTTGTAATAATAGGCACATTAATGCCTTTAGATTTTAAAATTTGTTTGGCTAAATAAGCGGCAGAAGCATGTGGAACCGCATAATGCACATGCAATAAATCCAACTTTTCATTGATGGTCACATCCACCATTTTACTGGCTAAAGCAGATTCATAAGGTAAATATTGAAAGAGCGGATAAGAAGCCACACTCACTTCGTGGTAAAAAATATTCTCGCTGAAAAAATCCAAACGAGGTGGTTGGGTATACGTAATAAAATGAACTTCATGGCCAACTGCGGCTAAGGCCTTGCCTAATTCCGTAGCAACTACCCCGCTTCCTCCGTACGTTGGATAACAAATGATTCCTATTTTCATGAAATTCGATTAAAAAAAACAAAACTAACATTTAGTCTAAAAGGTTCCGTTTTTTAGCCCTAAATTTGCAAAAAAACATAGCTCCAATTTGAAAAATCTTGTCATCTTCGCCTCCGGTTCTGGCTCCAATGCCGAAAAAATCATTGAGCATTTGGCTCCTTTGCACCTAGCAAAGATACGTCAAATATATTGTAACAATGCGCAGGCGGGAGTTATTGAAAGAGCAAAACGACTAAATGTCCCTTGTAGAATATTCAACAGAGAGGAGTTCAAGAACGGTACTATTTTACAAGAAATTCAAGAGTTGAACACCGATTGGATCATTTTGGCTGGTTTTTTATGGTTAATTCCCAAAGAATTTACGGTTGCTTTTCCTCAAAGAATCATCAATTTACACCCTGCCCTATTACCAAAATTTGGAGGAAAAGGAATGTATGGACATTTTGTACATGAAGCGGTAGTAGCCAACAAAGAGAAGGAATCCGGCATTACCATTCATTATGTAAACGAGCATTATGACGAAGGTGCAATCATCTTTCAAAGCAGCTTTGCAGTACTACCCAGCGATACACCAGAAGACGTAGCCAAAAAAGGTCAAATATTGGAACATCGTGATTTTCCGAAGGTGATTGAGGGGTTAATTAGAGCAAATTGATTTCATTTTTTGGCATTCATGCATAAAAACAATTGCCGTTAAATAAATTATAGAAAAAATTTCAGATTAATTTTCAAAAAGTTGCAAAAACACAAGTTTCCGTTTTGAAAAAAGTCAAATATTTGTGAATAGGTTTTGAAAATAAGTAAAATACCTAACCACAAAAATAAAAATCACTCTTTAAATTTATAATCTAAATTTAAAAATTGAAGTAAAATCTTGGTGAACTTAGTGTTCAAATTTAAACACCAAGACACAACGATCTCTCCATTCTATCATCAATTTTCACAATTCATTTTTCAAAAACCTTCCCGTATGACTTGCTTTGATTTTAGCGATTTCCTCAGGAGTGCCTGAACCAATCAAAGTACCTCCCGCATTTCCGCCTTCTGGACCCATGTCTATGACGTAATCAGACACTTTGATCACATCTAAATTATGTTCAATGATTAAAACCGTGTTGCCTTTATCCACCAATTTTTGCAAAACATCTAACAACAATTTAACATCCTGGAAATGCAAACCCGTCGTTGGCTCATCCAATACATACAAGGTATTGCCAGTATCTTTTTTAGATAACTCTTCTGCTAACTTTACTCGCTGCGCTTCTCCCCCTGATAAGGTCGTAGCATGCTGGCCTAAAGTAATATAACCCAATCCCACTTCAGACAAGGTCTTAACTCTTCGATATATTCTTGGTTGATGCTCAAAAAACTCCAAAGCCTGCTCCACCGTCATATCCAGCACATCAGAAATCGATTTCCCTTTGAATCGAACTTCCAAGGTTTCTCGATTAAATCGCTTGCCTTTACACGTTTCACATTCCACCAACACATCTGGCAAAAACTCCATTTCAATTTTCTTCATCCCCGCTCCTTCACAGGTCTCACATCTTCCACCCTTTACATTGAAACTAAAACGACCTGCCTTATAACCTCTAATTTTAGATTCAGGAAGTTCACAATACAATGTCCTTATGTCACTATACATATTCGTATAGGTAGCAGGGTTAGATCTTGGAGTACGGCCAATGGGCGATTGATCCACTTCAATGATTTTATCAATAAATTCCAATCCTTCTATGGATTTGAATGGCATTGCATCTCGTTTCGTCCGATCAAAATGTTGTTTCAATTTCAATACCAACGTATCATGAATCAAACTCGACTTACCAGAACCTGAAACTCCAGTTACAGAAATCAATTGTCCCAATGGAATTTTCACGGTGACATTTTTTAAATTATTTCCTCTGGCACCAATTAATTTTATCTCTTTTCCAATGCCCTTTCTTCTTTTTTCTGGAATAGCAATTTCCCATTTTCCATTCAAATAATTGGCCGTTGGAGTTGCTAACTTCAGAAATTCAGCGGGAGATCCTTGCCCAACAATATGCCCACCATGTCGCCCGGCACCTGGTCCAATGTCCAAAATAAAATCAGACTCCAGCATCATGTCCTTATCGTGCTCCACCACCAATACCGAATTGCCCAAATCACGCAAATCTTTCAATGCCTGAATCAACTTTTCATTGTCTCTTTGGTGTAGGCCAATACTCGGTTCATCCATGATATAAAGTACACCAACTAATTGTGTTCCAATTTGAGTCGCCAAGCGTATACGTTGAGATTCGCCCCCCGAAAGCGTCTTCATCGGACGATCCAAGGTCAAATAACTCAATCCAATTTGCGTCAAAAAACCAATCCGTTTACGAATCTCTTTTAATACTTCATGCGCGATTTGATTTTGACGAACTGAAATTCTTTCTTCTAAATTAGCAAACCAATTTTCCAAATCTGAAATATCCATTTGGGCTAATTCCCCAATGTGTTTACCATCTATTTTAAAGTGTAAGGACTCCTTTTTTAAGCGATAACCGTCGCATTCTGGACAAGTTTTGATCACCAAAAAATCCCTCAACCAATCTTGTGTTTTTTCTGATCCATTTTCTTGCTGCTTTTTCAAGAAATAGATAATTCCTTCATATTTGGTGGTCCATTCGGTACCCACATATTTCTTAGATGGAACTGGAACTACTTCATCCGTACCATAAAGCATAATTTCAATGGCCTCCTCAGGAAATTTTTCAATCGGTGTGGAAAGACCTACTTTGAAAGGCTTTAACAGAACTTCCAATTGCTTAAAAATCCAAAGTTCACGATACTCTCCAATCGGCGCAATGGCTCCTCGAATAATGCTCAATTTTGGATCCGGAATAACAGATTCTCTCGTAATTTCTTCAATAACGCCTAAACCATTACAACAAGGACATGCTCCATAGGGACTATTAAACGAGAACGAGTTGGGAGCAGGTTCATCATAAGATAAGCCTGTTTCTGGATCCATTAACGTTTTTGAGAAATAATGTAATTTTTGTTTTTCATCCAAAACATAAACCAAGCCTTTCCCCAAATTCATGGCTGTTTGCAAACTTTGAGATAGCCTCAACCTTTCCTCCTCATTCACGACTAAACGGTCGACAACAACCTCAATGTCGTGTACCTTAAATCGATCCACTTGCATTTTAGCCTCCAAATCAACAATTTCACCATCAATTCGAACTTTGGTAAAACCCCATTTGGCAATTTGAACGAAAAGTTCTCTGTAATGTCCTTTACGCCCTTTGACCACGGGTGCCAATAATACAGCCTTCGTTCCTAAAAACTGTTGAAAAAGCGTACTGATAATTTGATCAACCGATTGCTTGACCATTTTCTGACCACTCAAATAACTAAAGGCTTCGGAACCTCTGGCATAAAGCAAACGCAAGAAATCGTAAATTTCGGTAGTCGTACCAACGGTGGAACGTGGATTTTTGGAAGTTGTTTTTTGTTCAATGGATATAACAGGCGAAAGCCCTTCTATTTTATCCACATCCGGACGTTCCATGTTACCCAAAAAGCTTCTTGCATAGGCTGAAAAGCTTTCCATGTACCTTCTTTGACCCTCGGCATAAATGGTATCAAAAGCCAAACTTGACTTTCCAGAACCTGAAATACCCGTCACTACCACCAGTTGATTTCTAGGTATTTTAACATCAATGTTTTTCAAATTATGCTCTCTTGCACCAAAAACCTCAATGTGTGAAAACCCTGTTAAATCCTTAGCTTCTTGCATGTATCGAATCAAAATTAATCGTCAAAGGTACAAAAAAAGAGGCTGCCCTTGGGAGGCAGCCTCAATAAAAAATGAGAAATTATTATTTGTTCAATAATTCATCAAAAGTTAAACTTACATAGTAAATACTACCAACGATTGGGTTAGCCCAGCTAGTAGTATATGCAGAACCTAATAAGTTAGATCCTCCTATTTTAAGGATGGATTTCAAACCTGATAATTTTTTGCTAACCTGAGCATCCACTGTGTGGAAAGCAGGAATCAAAGCTTGTTGTCCTAAACTTACTGCTTGAGAAACGATGCTTGAGTTCCAAACAAATTGATCTTGGTATCTCCATGTAACATTTACTCCCCAGCCCGAAGCTGCAATATTTCTATTTCCTAATGAAACGTTGGTACGATAAGATGGAGTATTAAATGCGATTTGAGCATCCGTTGCACCACCATTATCTTTCACCGCATTATAAGAAACGTTTGAACCTAACACCCAATTAGATCCTAATTGATAATCTAATCCTAATGCCCAACCATTGGTTACAACAGTATTATCTGAATTAGATGGGAAAGAGAAAACTTTGTTACCAATGACAGAAGCATCCTTATGTTGATCTGGAGTTTGAACTACTACTGTTCCTCTTGAGAAATTAGTAAAATTAGATTGATACCAATAGAAATCCGCTAATAAGCGATCTCCTAAGAAACCTTTGTAACCCACTTCATACGTTTGAACTTGCTCAGGCTTCCAAGTTTTCGCTTGATATAATTCAGGTTTTCCAATTGCTAAAGATTCTCTAGTATATGAATTTCCTGATAATTTGTAACGATTTTGAATAATATCCAAACCTCCTAATAAACGAGCAGAAGGAGTGTTCAAGTCAATGTATTGATCTTGTGTAGTTGGAATACGGAAACCTGTTTGGTAAGAAGCTCTGAAGTTAGAACGTCCTTCGGTGTAAACTCCAGAAAAACGTGGACTAAATACTCCATCAAAATTCTCATTTTTGTCATAACGAATAGAACCCGTTAACTTTAACTTATCAGCTAATACTTTTTTACCTAATTGAGTATAAGCACCGTATTCGTTGATCGTAAATTCTTTCCCAGCGTTATCTAAAGCAAATAAAGTACCTTCTGAATTCAAGGCATATTGACGATAGTTCGCACCAACAATCATTTCCAGTTTGTTATTCAACTTTTCAGTCAAATTATACATACCTTCTAAATGATACAAAGCTGATTTATCTGTAAACTTAGCTCCCTTAGGAATAGCCGATTGCTTAATTTGTTCCACAGCTGTATTAAAGGCAGCAGTTCCAGGAATCAAACGATTCGCATCCGCTAAAGCACGTGCTGTTCCATGGTAATATGGAAAACTAGCTTGCGTACTTGCAACAGCTGTACCCACTGCTACTGCTGGAGATTTTCCAGACATCAAAGCAGTTTGTAATTGCGTTCCAAAATTTGTCAATGCTAATTGAGCAAAAGTTCCAAAATATTGTGGATACCAAGTAGTACTTGGTTTTGCAACTTCATTAACAATTGCACCTAACGTACCCATGGCATAGGCATCACCTGAATTTTCTTGAGTAGTGTATCCTCTCAAGAAGAAATTAGCTCCTTTTAACTCCGCTTTGTATTGACCCATGCTGAAGTTTTTGATCGCATAACGATCTATACCCGTGTAAACTGTAGTACCTTGTCCATATGAACCTTGTAAAATCAATTCCACTTTGTCATTAAAACGATAATGTAAAGCTGCATTGAATTTCATGTTACGGTTTGCATAACTGGCTAAATCAACTTCTTTATAACCTTCTCTTGAAATTGTTGTATTTGGAATGATATAATTCAAGATTGCAGTTGGGGTTAACAAACCACCTGTTGCCGCTGAAATTTGATTAATTCCTGCTGTCAATGGATTTGTTGGATCTTTCAAAACAGGAGTTAATGAACTTAAAATATTCGCA
Source organism: Aquirufa sp. (assembly GCA_046073945.1). Taxonomy (GTDB): domain Bacteria; phylum Bacteroidota; class Bacteroidia; order Cytophagales; family Spirosomataceae; genus Aquirufa. The sequence continues at coordinate 6,898 of JBJTNH010000017.1, forward strand.
TTTGTGTCATCTCCGTAGATGTTCACACCATTGTATCCTAAATTAGAAACTCTATCTCCTGAACCTAAAGATGAACCATTCAATAAACTTTGATCACGATAATCGGTTGCTTGCCAATCATCCGCATTTAACATGTTAAAATTAATTTTATATGCCCACTTATTATTGAAAGCTTTAGCATAACGCAAAGAAATATCTCCATAAGGAGTAGTAGTTGTAGAACGATTTCCTGCATACATGGCTCCAGCTTTTACCTGAGCACTTAAACCTTGGTACAAAAATGGGCTTTTTGAATTCATTAAAAGAATTCCATTCATTGCATTTGGACCATAAAGTGCAGAAGCTGCACCAGGAAGAATTTCAACTCCTTCTAAATCCAATTCAGAAATACCTACGATATTACCTACTGAGAAATTTAAACCTGGAGCTTGATTATCCATACCATCAATCATCTGAACCACACGAACGTTTCCGTTACTATTGAAACCACGCATACTGATAGTTGAAAAAGATACAGACTGTGTACTCATTTCTACACCTTTGATATTTCTCAATGCATCATAAAAGGATGCAGCAGGAGTCTCGCGAATTCCTCTAATATCTAATTTTTCAACAGAAACGGGTGATTGTAATACGCTTTCTTCTATACGACTAGCCGATACAACTACATCTTGTCCTAAAGTTGCTTGCTCTTTTAATTTAATAGCAAAATCTGTTTTAGCTCCTTTCACAACAATTTCTTGTCGCTCATAACCCACCATTGATACTGAAATAGTAAACGGTACAGGAGTAGAAGTTGTCAATGAGAAACTACCATTTGCATCCGTTATAGTTCCGATAACTTTTCCTTTCACGGAGATGCTAACACCAATTAATGCTTCATTGGAAGCAGCGTCAGTCACTTTTCCACTTAATTTGGTCTGTGCAAACACAGAAAAACTAAGTAACATCAAAACGACAAAACTTGGTAAAATGTGAGTAAAGATTTTTTTCATAAAAGATTTTTTTTGTGATTTAGATGAAGAAATACTTAAATCGATGGCAAATCTAAAAAATTAAATTCTTATCTTTCTAAGATTTATAAAAAAATTGCTAATTTTTTTATAAATAATACATTTTTATACGCTGAAAATGTAGTTACTAAGGCTATTAGTACCAGTAAGTCGATTTTTAATTAGAAGCAGGATTGTTCATTCCTCATTTACAATATTTCTTAGTAGCTTTGATTAATTTTTCAAGGCATGGAAAAAATTCATTCATCATTCAAGCTACTTTTTTTACTATTCGCAGTTTGTAGCTGCTCAAGATTTGTTCCTGCTGTTTTGGATAAATCATGGAAAGAGTCACCTATTCCTGCAGAGGTAGATTATTCCCTATTAAAAAATTGGGCTGCATTACCTCAAGTAAAAGATGCCGCAGATTTTGTTCCAAAAAAATCGCCTTTTAAAGATCAACAAGCAGAAGCAAAAGCGGATGTTTTTTTTATTTACCCAACTATTTTCACTTATCAACCTCAAAACGAATTTATTTGGAATGGATCTGTCGAAGATTCTTTTTTAAATTCGTCTGTTGATAGTTCCACTATTTTGAATCAAGCTACTGTGTTCAACGGATCTTGCAGGGTTTTTGCTCCAAGATACAGACAAGCTCATTATTATGCATTTTTAACTCCCAATAAAGAAGATAAAGAGGCAGCACTAGATTTAGCTTATCAAGATGTCAAAAAAGCCTTCAACTATTATTTGACACATTACAATCAAGGCCGCCCGATCATCATCGCTGGACATAGTCAAGGAACAGTACATGCGACTCGATTATTGAAAGAATTCTTTGATGAAAAAGCATTAAAAAAACAATTGGTCGTAGCTTATTTGATTGGAATTGCGACTCCAAAAGATATTTTCAAAGACATAAAACCTTGTGAATCATCTAATGACATAGGATGTTTTAATACATGGACAACATTTGCACAAGGATATTTTCCGCCTTGGCACAAAGGAGATGCGAACAATTTAGTCTCCACTAACCCCCTATCTTGGACCTTGGATGAAGAATTTAAATCAAAGGAATTAAATAAAGGTGGAGTGTCTTATGGTTTCAAATGGGTCGAACAAATGGCTGATGCCCAAAACCATTCAGGTTTACTTTGGATTAACAAACCATACGTATTTGGCAGAATGTTCATCTCCACTAAAAATTGGCATAGTGCCGATTATAATTTATTTTATTCTTCCATCCGAGAAAATGTGGATGTAAGAATTCAACAATTCCTCTCGAATAAATAAGAATGAAAAATCAATATTTAATCATCATGGCAGGTGGGATTGGCACCCGATTTTGGCCAATCAGCAGAAGTAATCAACCTAAGCAGTTCATTGACGTGCTTGGTGTTGGTAAAACCATGTTGCAACAAACGGCGGAAAGATTTGAGGGAATAGTACCCAATGAAAATATCTATGTAGTGACATCTGCTGAATTTGCTGATTTAGTACATCAGCAATTACCATTTTTAAGTGATGATCAAATTTTAAAAGAGCCACAAAGAAGAAATACCGCACCGTGCATCGCTTATGCTGCTTATAAAATTGCGAAGAAAAACAAAAAAGCGAAGTTCATCATCGCTCCTTCTGACCACGTAATTTTAAAAGAAGAAGCATTCAAAGAAAATATCAAAAAAGCACTTATAGCAGCCGAAGAGCCCATCTTGGTTACCTTGGGAATTTTACCTACAAGGCCAGACACAGGATACGGTTATATTCAATTTCATCCTGAAAACCAAGAAGCTAAGCGAGTAAAAACCTGCACCGAAAAGCCCAATTTAGAAATTGCACAAGCATTTTTAGATAGTGGTGATTACGTTTGGAATGCGGGTATTTTTGTATTTAGTTTTCAAACCTTCAAAAAGGAATTAGAAAAACACCTTTCTAGAATGGCCGAACAATTTGAAGAGGGTACCGCATTTTATTACACAGACCAAGAGGAAGATTTCATCAAAAAAGTGTACGGAGTATGTAAAAGTATTTCCATAGACACAGGAATCATGGAGAAATCCAGAGATGTGAAAGTCATTCTATCTGACATTGGTTGGTCTGACTTGGGGACTTGGAAATCGCTTTATGAAATAAGCGATAAAAGCCATGAAGAAAATGTGATTGATGGCGAGGTCCTTCTTTACGATACCAAAAACTGCATCATTAAAACACCAAAGGATAAATTAGTTGTGGTGCAAGGATTGGAAAATTATATCGTTGCAGAATTTCATAATGTATTAATGATTTGTTCAAAAGAACAAGAACAACAAGTCAAACAGTTTGTGGAAGACGCAAGCAATTTGGAAGCAAAATTCAGTTAATTTACCTATACATGAATCCAATATTTTTAAAACGATTTTTAATAGTACTATACGCAGCAGGATTAATAGGCATGAATGTGGCTGCAACTAGCGCTACGTTTATTTCTTTGGTGCCAATTACGCTTTGGTTTACCGGATTTATTTGTATTTATTTCTTCCCAAAAACAGATTTCAAAAGCTATTCCATTTTAGCCTTAATCGCTATTTCTGCTTGGTTTTTAGAAGTAGTAGGCGTTTCAACTGGTAAAATATTTGGATCTTATCAATATGGTAACACTTTAGGTTTTAAGATCAAAGATGTGCCTTTGACCATTGGTATCAATTGGCTGATTTTGGTCATTGCAACGAATGCCGTGGTAGAAGAATGGGGCATAGGTGGTAAAATTGGAAAAGCAGCTTTGGGTGCAGGATTAATGACAGCCCTCGACTTAATCATTGAACCTGTCGCAATCCACTTCGACTTTTGGCATTGGCAAAATGAACAAGTTCCCATTCAAAATTTTGGAGCATGGTGGTTAGCCTCTTTCTTTTTTCATTGGATTTACATTTCTGAAAATCTTGGTTCAAAATCCAGCCTATTCCGATTGATTGCTTTATTACAATTTATGTTTTTCCTCGGACATTGGGCAATGAATTGATGTATTATGTATGATGTAAGATGTATGAGAAAGGTATCTTCGATTCAGCACTAAAGAAACTCTTCTCTTTTCTATTTTCTATTTTCTCTTTCCTTTTTTCAAAACAATTTCAAGTTAATGGAGTTTAAAATTTAATAACAAATTCCATGAACCAATATTCCATTAAAGATCTTGAAAACCTAAGCGGAATCAAAGCACACACTTTGAGAATCTGGGAGCAAAGGTATGGAATATTAAATCCTATAAGATCAGATACGAACATCCGTTCTTATGGAGATAAGGATTTGAAATTGGTCCTAAATATTGCATTACTACAGGATAAAGGCAATTTCAAAATTTCTGAAATCGCGAAAATGTGTGAGGAAGAAATCTCCAAACATATTTTACACCTATCTGAAAATAAATTAGATTATCCAGATCAAATTCAAGCCTTGACGGTTGCGATGTTGGATTTGGATGAAAAAAGATTTCAGATGCTAACTGAAAACATTGTTAAAAAAATTGGCTTTGAAAGCTATGTTCTGCATGTTATATATCCGTTTCTTGGTCGATTAGGTACATTATGGTTATCAGGTTCAGTTGGGCCAGCACAAGAACATTTCATTACCCACTTGATACGCCAAAAACTCATTGCGGCCATTGATCAACAAGAATTAAAATTAAAGCCGAACTCGAAAAAGTTTATCCTCTATTTACCGGAAGGTGAATTGCATGAATTAGGCCTTCTTTTTGCGAACTATATTTTGAGAGCGCGCAATCATTCAGTTATTTATTTAGGACAATCGCTACCGTTCGAAGAACTCGTTTTTGCTAATCAAATACATCAACCCGATTATATCTGTAGCGTTTTTACAACCGAACCCTCTGCCTCAGAAATAGATGATTATGTTCAAGAATTGGCAAAAAAAATGCCAGAACCTCGTTTCATTTTAAGTGGATTTTTATTAACCCAAGACAATCGAAGTGAACATTTTCCCAAAAACATTCAAGTATTAAAAAATTTCCAAGAGTTAATTACCATTGCGGAATCCATTTAATAAAAGATAATCTCGTCCATTCTTAACTTAGCTGGCTTTCCCGCTTGATCAAAAGGTTCCTTTTTGTCATTATTAATTAAATATTTAGGCAATGATTTAATTATCGTGGCTTTTAATTTAATTTTGGAATAATTTCCTGGAATAACATCAATATTTATGGCTTTATTGGAGAAACCTTTTCGTTCCGTTGGTTGCTCAAATCGAAACTTTCCAATACTTTTCCAAGTATTTTGAACTAGACCCAACACCTCCACATCTTTAGGAGGAAAAACACCCTCATCCGTTTTTTCTAAATAAGAAAAAGTAAGTCCTTTGATATTGTTTTTGCGTACAAACATAAAATCGGCTTCAAAATCGGTTCCATTAAATCCCAACCAGGTATGATTAGGAACACCTTTGGTATACCTTGCCCCCGAAACAAAATTTTTCAAGGTATAAGAACCTTGGGCTTTATATTTAGGCTCAGGTTCTGAAAATAAAACCACAGAATCCGGAATAAAATTGGATTTAAAAACTTTCAATTCCAGCACTTTACTTGCTAACCATCCTTCTTTGGTAGCTAATATCTTCACCTTCGCAAATTTTTGAATGGGAATCGGACCGCGCGTAATTAAATTACCTAAGGAATCTGGTGTTGAATCATTCAAGGTATAATGAAAATCAACTCCTTTCAAGGTGTGTTTAAAAAGTAAATTTTCATGAGGCTTTAAAATCAAATTCTCATTGACTAAAATGGGCGGATTAATGTACAATTTTTCATCTTTGGGAACATAACCTTGCTCAATTTTCAATGTGGGAAATGCCTTAGTCAAAGATTGAATTTGAGAAGGATTTATGTCTGTATTCCAAACGAAAACTTCTTTCAAGGTAGGTATCTTTCTCAATAAAAGAGCTAATTCAGCATATTGAATGTTCGTACCTGCCAATGATAAAGAGTTTAATTTTTGACAAGCTTCTAAATTAGAAAGTCCCTTACCTGTGATTTCGGTAAAGTTTAAATTTAATTTCTCTAATTGAGTCATTTGAGCTATCAACTTCAAATCAGCATCTTTAATTGGCATTTTAGAAATATTCAAAGCAACCAATTGAGCTGCTACTTTATTCAAGTTTTCCAATGTTTTAATGTCGAACTTTTTAGCCACAAAAAACTCTGATTCCAAAGCGGGAGATTGACTTGAAATAGGCCTAACAGAACAAAAAGGAGTATTTACATCTGCTATTGCCGATTCAGATGCTGCCGAAAAATCATAGGTTTTTTCTTTGGTATCTACTTCTACCTGATGGGTACTATTTTGACTGATCCATTTGGCAAAGCCCAAATTTGAAGGATAATCTTGGATTTTTTTATCCAAAGAAGCCCCAGATTTAACCCACAATCGAAGTAAAATAATTTCCTCAGGCGTCAATTGCTCTTTTCCTTTGGGAGGCATGTGTTCTTTCGCGTCTAAAGGAAGTTCAATTCGATTGGTTAATAGACTTTGAAGTACATCACCAGCTTTCCATAAAGATCCGTGCTTCCCTCCTTTCAACATTTTTTCTACGGAACTCATGTTTAATTGACCTTTGGTCTTTTGGTCATTGTGGCAAGATTCGCACTTTTTCTTTAAAATGGGTTGTATCAAATCATGAAAGACCAAAGATTCTTGAGTAATGTTGTTTTGCTCTTGTGTTGTTGGAAATAAAAACGCTTCCCCATGCGTTAAATTAGCCCCTCCGTGACCTGCTAGAACGAGTAAAATTATTCCACCCAAACTAACTAACAATGTTTTCAAATACCCCCTAATCCAATCTTTTTCAAACAAGAAAAGGGCAATTACATAATAAAAATTGACCACAATGCCTGCCCATTGATGGTAGGTAATTAATGTCGTATCATAACCCGATTCCAAGGAAAGAAATAACCCTAATAAAGCTGTAAGAGCAGTTAATAAACTAGTGAAATATAGAACAAAACGAAATATTCGATAGAAATCGGTGGAGAGAATTTGCCCTTTAATTAAAAACATCAAAGCAAGTAAAAAGCCCAATCCAATAGGTAAATGCAAAATCAGTGGATGTAATCTACCCAAAACCAGAAAAGGTAAAACCAATTGATCTTGAAAAATCAAAGCAAAAACCAAAAGCACCTGCAAAAAGAGGATTATATTCAGTAAGATGTCATACAGTTTTGATTTCATCCTTTATGCGATTAGTCCTGGTAATACTTTCCCTGCGATATCGGTCAATCGATACCTTCTACCTAAATGTTTGTAGGTTAATTGTTCATGGTTAATACCCATTAAGTGTTGGATGGTCGCATGAAAATCATGAATATGCACAGGGTCTTTCACTACATTGTAGCCAAATTCATCTGTTTCTCCATACACTGATCCAGCTTTTACTCCACCACCAGCCATGAAAATACTATAGGCTCTAGGGTGATGATCTCTACCATAATTATCTTTGGTAAAGGCTCCCTGACAATAATTTGTTCGACCAAATTCCCCTCCCCAGATAACCAATGTTTCATCCAATAAGCCTCTTTGTTTCAAATCGGTTATTAATGCTGCAGAAGATCGATCTACATCCTGAGCTTGCATAGCCATTTCTTTCGGTAAATTCCCATGTGAATCCCAACCTTGGTGATATAACTGCACAAAACGAACACCTGATTCTGACAATTTTCTAGCCAATAAAGCATTGGCAGCATAGGTTCCAGGAACCAAACAATCTGGTCCGTACATCTTAATGATATGATCTGGTTCTTTAGACAAATCGGTTAACTCTGGAACAGCCGTTTGCATGCGATAAGCCATTTCATATTGTTGAATTTTGGCTTGAACCTCAGGATCTCCATTTTCCTCAAATCCTAAACTATTCAATTCAGCTAATTCGTCTAACATTCTTCTTCTAGAAGTTTTATCAATGCCTTCCGAATCATTTAAGTACAAAATAGGATCCTCTGAACTACTAAAAACTACTCCTTGATGCGTAGAATCTAAAAAACCATTGGTCCATAATTTAGAATAAACCCCTTGCCCGTTTCCTCTGCCTCTCGACAAAAGCACACAAAACGCGGGTAAATTTTTATTTTCACTTCCCAATCCATAAGACATCCATGCCCCCATACTTGGCCTATTACCTACTTGGGCACCTGTTTGCAAAAAAGTCAAGGCAGGATCATGATTAATCGCATCCGTGTTCATGGTACGAATCACACAAATATCATCTGCAATGGCACCAATATTTGGGAAAATATCAGAAATCCATGTCCCAGATTTGCCATATTGCTTAAATCCGTAAAAAGAACCAATCAAGGGAAACTTATCTTGATTAGCCGTCATACCTGTTAACCGTTGGTTACCTCGAATCGATTCGGGTAATTCTTCTCCACTTCTTTGGACCAAAGTTGGCTTATAATCAAAAGATTCATATTGAGATGGAGCTCCGTTTTGGCATAAATAAATAATCCGCTTTGCTTTAGGAGCAAATTGCGCGACCCCTAAAGGTAATGAGGAGGAACTCTCTTCGCCTTTCCAAATTTCAGGAAGCAACAAGGAGCCTAAGGCAAGACCTCCAATTCCAGCAACTGCTTTACCAAAAAAATGCCTCCTGGTAATGTTCAATTGATTTTTCAAAAATTCATTTTCTCTCATGCTCATTATACTCGGATTAAAGCCTCTTCCATGTTATAAATCAGCTGAATGGTTTGCATCAAAGCGGCCGTAAACGATTTTGCTGCACTTGCTTCTTTTTTATATTCTCCAATTCCCAATAATTTGTCCGCTTTCTTAGGATTAGCCTCAAAGCTTTGTTTCTCTTTATCAAAATACCTCTGAAGAATTTCAAGCTCTTTTTTCTGAGGTTTCCGACAAATAATTTTTCTAAATGCCAAAGTCAACAATTGATCTTGACTCAACTTTTGATGAGATAAAGCACTTGCCAATACCCTTGAACTTTCCATCACACTGGGATCATTCATCATCACCAAAGCCTGTAAAGGTGTATTTGTCCGTCCCCTCTGTACTTCACATTGATCTCGATTACTTGCATCAAATATCAACATAGAAGGTGGAGGAACAGTTCTTTTAATAAATACATACATTCCTCTTCGATACAAATCTTGGTTATGATCTTGAATATAATTCATCAAAGATCCTCGACCTGATGAGGCTATTTCCCAAATACCTTTTGGCTGATAAGGTTTGATGCTCGGCCCTCCTATTTCTCCGTTTAAAATATTAGCTGAACCCAAGACTAAATCGCGCACATTTTCTGCAGGAACCCTCATCCTAGTACTATGAGACAAATAAATATTTTCAGGATCTTTGGCTAAGGCCTCTTTAGAAATGACAGAAGATTGCCGATAGGTGGCCGAAGTTACTATTTGCTTAACTAATCGCTTAATATTCCAATGATGCGCTTTAAAATCCACAGCTAACCAATCTAAGAGTTGAGGATGCGTAGGTAACTCCCCTTGCATACCGAAATCCCCTAAGGTTTTCACTATTCCCCTTCCAAAAAATTGGGCCCACATACGGTTCACAAAAACACGAGAAGTCAATGGATTTCGATCATCCAACAGCCAATTGGCCAAACCTAATCGATTGGTTCCATATTTAACTGGCGAATAGGGCAAAATACTTTTAGGAACACCAATAGCGACTTCAGTCCCAGGCATATCATAATTTCCACGACTCAACACAAAGGTTTTTCGTTTGATTGAATCATCTTTCATTACCATCACATCTACCGCTGAAGTATCTTTTTTATTGATGAATTTCAATATTTTCTTTACATCCTTGCTTGTAATTTGCATGTTGGGTGGATCCGCAAAAGAGGCATCTATGGTTCCAAAAAGACCTTTCTCAGGTACTTGATTAAAAAATGCATAAGTACTGTAATAATCTTTTTGAGAAATGGGATCATATTTATGATCATGGCATTTGGAACATTCGAAAGTTAGGGCCAAAAAAGATTTCCCAAAGGTACTAGTCCGATCATTCACGTATTCAACTCGGTACTCCTCATCAATGACACCTCCCTCTTGGGTAATTTTATGGTTTCGATTAAAGCCTGTAGCTAAAATCATTTCTTTGTTTGCGTGGGGAATTAAATCTCCAGCCAATTGCCATTTAACGAATTTGGCATAGGAATAATTGGCATTAAAAGCATGAATAACCCAATCGCGCCAAGGCCACATCGTCCTCAAACCATCATCTTGATAACCATGTGAATCGGCATAACGAGCAACATCTAGCCAATTTAAAGCCATTTTTTCGCCATAATGTTTATTGGCCAATAGCTCATCTACTACTTTTTCATAGGCATTTTCACTTTGATCCGCTAAAAATTTTTCTTGTTGTTCAATACTTGGAGGCAGACCAATTAAATCTAGATAAAGGCGTTTCAACAATTGCTCTTTTTCTGCTTCTTTGCTAGGCGAAAGACCCTTTTCTTTCATTTTGGCATACACAAAATAATCAATTTCATTACGCGTCCAGGATTCATCTGATTTGGGCAGATCAGTTTTAACAGGCTGCATAAAAGACCAATGTGGTTTATAGATGGCTCCTTGTTCAATCCATTTTTCAATCAAATCAATTTCATGTTGGGTCAATGTCAGATTAGACTTGACAGGAGGCATTCTCAAAGTAGTATCCTTGGTAATTAAACGTAAAAAAGCATCTGATTCATTGGGCTTTCCAGGAACAAGGGCATGAGCCTTTAAATTATCCTTAAATGCCGCATAAGCTCCCTCTGGTGTGTCTAATCGCAAATTCGCTTCCCTTTTCTTCGCATCAGGTCCATGGCATTTAAAACAACGATCGGACAAAATAGGTCGAATATGAAAATTATAATCCACTACCTCTGGAATAGCTTCATCTGAGGCACTCACAGCATTACAACTATAAAAAACATAGCAAAAAACAGCCAGAAAGGCAGTTAATAGCAAAGAATAAAAATATTTCATAAATAGGTTTAAAATCTTATTCAGATTCGAAGAATAAATATAATTATTTTTTAATTAAACCAGTCTATTTGTTGAAATATTAAATGCTGAACGAAACGTAAAAACCAATAAGTAGATATTAATTATCAATCATTTTACTTGTTGTAAAGTTATAATTCGAGAAATTTGAAAATATATCACAAAGCATTTTGTTTCCTATTAAAGAAACTAATATATTTGAAATAATTATAATGATCACTAATATTGAAATTGAACTATTAGAGCAGGTTGACATTTTTTTAGAGAATATTGATCCAAAAGCTCGAGATAAAATCATCTATAATCTTTGGAAATTCAAACTTCAAAAAGATCGAAAACTTTTCAAAAAACTTACCCATGAAATTTGGGAATTTAGAACAAAATTTGCTGAAAATGAATATAGATTGTTGGCGTTTTGTAAAAAAGAAAAAGGATTAACAACAATCATTATTGCTACCAATGGTTTTGTAAAGAAAAGTCAAAAGACACCTAAAACCGAAATTGAAAAGGCAATGAATATTAGACAATATTATTTAAATAAATAACAATGAAAAGCTATACTCTTGATGAAATAACGGATAAGTATGTTGGTAAAATTGGGTCCTCCAAAAGAACTATTTTTGAAGACGAATTAAAATTAGATTCGATCGCACAAGAAATTAAGAATATTAGAAAAAAGCGAAAATTGACACAAGATCAGTTGGGGATTTTAGTGGGAGTAAAAAAAGCGCAAATTTCAAAAATAGAAAATAATTTAACCGATGCCCGATTTGATACCATTTTACGTGTCTTAAAAGCATTAAATGCTGAAATTATGGTAAGAATTACTTATTAAATTTCCTTATTTCTTTCCATGTAATTTTCTTATTTCTTTCCATGGACTAAAGTCCATGGCTACAATCTAAAAACATCCCTCCGGGATTATTTCTCTTTTCTATCTTCTCTTACCTATTACCTTTTACCTCTTACCTTTTACCTTTTACCTCTTACCTTTTACCTCTAACCTTTTACTTCTTACCTTTTACCTCTTACCTTTTACCTCTTACCTTTTACCTCTTACCTCTCTACCACCCCTCCGGCTTCGTTAAAACATATCCATCTTCTTTCCTAATTTCTTTGGGTAACTGAGCGTCCAATAATTTTTTTCGGCCAATGACTAAACTACTTCTGGCAACATCTTCGATGGAATTATTATGTCTTTGAGGTGGGAAAAACACAACAACAGATTTTTCGCCGAATGTTTCATTGACAAATTGAATCGCTGGAGTCAAGTCGCTATCGCCAGTAATCACAATTGCCACATCGTATTGATCTTGAAAAGCATCTGCCAAAATTTGAGTAGCCATGTTCACATCAGTCATTTTTTCATTCGGCACAATCCAGTTATTTCCACATTTCCGACAATCCATGAATTTAGCCTGGTAAACCCCATAAAATATTTTCACACCTCTGGCTTCCAGAGCTTCTAAATAAGTATTTTGTCGTTTTTGTTTGGGGGGATTGTGGGTGATTCGACTGGTAAAAAATTTCACTTCGACCAGCTCTTGATTAGAATTCAAAAAGCTTTGAATTAATTTATGAACATCCAGCCATTTGCAATAGCCATAACCGGCATCTACCATTCCAAAATACAAATTGGCGGCATCAATGTAAGCGATCACACGATTCTTTTTATGCTCCATGCTTGGAAAAAGTGAAGGTTACGTTTATCTTTGGAAGCAAACTTCCCCAAAGATAGCATCTTTGGGCTGATGCCCCACCAAAAGTGGGGCATTTACTTTTACCTCATAAAATTAGATAAAAACCTAAGGGCAGGTAAGATCTAACCTAAAATGAATTATTTTTCCAAATTCAGCTTTGATAAAATCCTAAAAGCCTTCCCGTCAATACTGTAAAAAGTTTGTCGCTTATCTTTCTCTGAATTCTTTCTGATAATTGCTTCAGAAACGCCATAGTGAATATAAAAGTAATCATTGATGGCCTTAAGGTCTCTCGAACGTTGTTGGCGAGTGGTTTCAAATGAATTAAAAGTTATTGAAGATCAAATGTTTGGTAAATATATGACCAAGGTTAGTAATACATGTAAATAAGTTCAAAAATTAGAAATACTGGTAAATATATTTTTTGGGAACAATAACTCGGAGATGGAAAATTTAGTATTTCATTTTTGGATAGCCAGAATTCTGGTGCTTATAATGCCAGAATTTCAATTGACAGTAATTGTAATATTACTTCTACTAATGTTTCGATAATAAGTTAGATCAGCATTTTTTTTTGTTATACTATAACATAAACTTAACCATTTTAAACACATAATAATTAAAGGAATTATGAACACATTTCAACTAGACCTTGGTATTTTACAAATCAACCTTTCTGACGAAAAACTATTTGTCAACACATTTGCTTCAAATGAGACCTTTGCATTAAGGTCAGTAATTGGTATTGGTGTTGTTGATCTTATTGATGATTACAACAAAAAGTTAACTAACAGCAATAAAAAACTATTATATGGCACATTAAGTTTGGGATTATTTATTCTTCTATTAATGAATGCTGGTTCTGGTTATAATGGTTTTCTTGGATTTATTCCCAATACCTTATTATTGGTGTCAATTTGTTTTGCAATTTATAACTTTGTCAACTACAAAAAACCCATTTTGATGTCAGCTGTACGCATTATGGTTAATGGGGGCAATCGATATTTTGAATTTGACAAAGCAGGTGTTGAAAGTGAAGCTATAGCTGAATTTGTAGCTAGAGTTGAATCAACATTAACAGCCTATCATAAAAAAGATTGATATGGGATTCTGGAAGACATATAGACAAGTTTGGAACGTAAGAACGTCCATTTGGCTTCAACAAGGACTAGAAAATTTATTTGGAAGATGGGTAGATGGATTAGTTACCAAATGGAATTCAAAAGATATTTTAAATGAGTATATCCGAAAAAACAGTCAATGGAAGAATAAACTTGATGGAAAAAGAAAAGAAACAGAATACTAAACCTTTATGCCCCTAACATTCCTTTTAACCCAAACAACTAAAAACTGGCAACTATCTGAAGCAACTGAATCATTAGTAATATTCAAGCCAATAGAAACTGACGATCCTACAGCAGCCATCGAGTTCCATCCTAGAACAGATAAGCCTGAGAAGGCATTCGCAATACTTAAAGGAAAAGGTGCCCAACAGGACCTCTTCTTTCAAAAGGAAATTAAGTCCACCAGTTATTTAAGTGTCGCTGCAAGTATGTATGAATTGATCTTCATGGATGAGGATGGCCTTGGGTTATAATGGATTTAATTTGGGAAGTAAGAAAAGTGCAAGAATATTAAGGATAAAAGCTGTGGAAGAGTTGTATTCAAATATCCCACTCAAGATTTCTTATGAATTTATTTGGCAGACAAAATAATGAATAACTAGTTTTCATAAAAAAGAGTCTGTATAAATCTTATTATTTCGTATTATCCTAAAATAACTGAAGTTACAAAACTGTAAAAGAAATGAGGAAGATGTGAAACTTAAAAAAGGAAGATATTTTATTTAAACAGATTATAAAGAAGTATTGAAAGGTAAATGTGAAATTATTACAGCTTTTCTGTATTATTTGTAAGCGGATAATTTAATTATTCTTAAATAAGTTACTTTAAAAATATTTTACCATTTGTATATACAGAAAAGCACAATTGATTACCGTTAAATAAAGTTATTTGCTATTAAGATATTAATTGAGGAAATTTAATTGGATTATGCCTTATTCTTTGTAAAGCATAATCAGCTTTAATTAAACCCAATTCGAAACAAACTAATGGTTAATAAAAAACAACTTATATCATTTATAAAAAAAGAGATTTCAAAATTTGACGCATTGGCTATCGCTGATGAAAAGTGTAAAAATGAAGCTCAAACGAGAACCTACCTTATTGAACCATTTTTGGAAATTTTGGGATATAATAGGTTGAAAGATTTAATTACCGAGTATGCTGCAGATTTCGGTGATAGAGGTATCAATAAAGTAGATTATGCTGTTTGTGTTAATAGCAAAACTCCTATAATGGTAATCGAATGTAAAAAATACGGCAAAAAGCTGAATGATAAAGACGCAGGCCAATTGAATAATTACTTTGTAAATACAACTTCCGCTAAAATAGGAATCTTAACAAATGGAATCGAATACAGATTCTATGCATCTGAAAAGAAAGATTCAATTCTTAATAAAAATCCATTCTACGTTTTTAATTTAGATGAATTTGATGAATCTGATTTTGAAACATTAGCAAAATTCCATCGTACAGCGATTGAAATTAAAACAATTATTGAAGAAGCGAATGAAAGCCACTTTATCTCAGATTTTGATGAAGCATTGTTTAAGGAATTATTATCACCTTCAGATGAATTTGCTAAAGCAATTCTAAACAGAATGGGCGTTAGGGGTAATGATAAGATTAAATCCAAAATAAAAGAGTTGGTTAATTCTTACTCTCTTAAGGTTGCAACCGATAAAGTAGGAATTGAGGAATCCAAAAAAGGAGGAAATACGGGGATTGTAACAACTCAAGATGAATTAAAGTATTACCACATTATTAAAACTTTATTAGTTCAAACCAAAAAGATAGTTTCAGATAGAATCTCTTATAAAGACCAGAAAAACAGTTTCGTAATTTTAGTGGATGGTAACATAAGAAAAGCTATTTGTTCTTTAATCTTCACTGAAAAAATGAAGAAAGTAGTAATCGGAACTAAAGAATTTAAGGTAGAAAAAATTGACGATATGCTAAGTTTGAAAAGGGATTTAACTGAATCTGCACTAACGTATTTTGAATAATTGATATATGAAAAAGATTCTTTTATCATTTATTATCCTTTTGTTGAATATTGGATGTGAAACAAAAAAGGAAGAAACTAAATCTGAATTGATTTTAACTAAATATACCACTCTATTTGCGGTTGATTTATTTAATGGAAAGGGGAATTTGGTGAAGTTCTTATGGATTATGTTGGCAACACAAAGGGTAATTAAACTGTCATGGATAAAATAAATGATAGTTATTAAGGAATTTAGTTTAAACATAACTCAATTTTAATTTGATGGAAATGTTAAAAAATAGAAAGTTACAACTGATAATAGGATTCATTCTAATCACATCTTTGGTGATAATAGTAAGCAAATTGATTGATGGGACATTTTTTGATGGTACAAGGGTTGAATTTTATGAGTACAATAACGGAGATACAATAACAGTAAGACAGGTTTTGTTAAAAGGAAGGGTTTATCCTAAATCTGCAATAGTTAAAATTGATTATGAAAATATCCCAACTACTAACGGAGAATTTCAATATAGAAGAAAAATATTTAGTCGAGATAATCACTTGTACATTGAAATCATTGACGGAACATCGCTAACGAGTCAAAGTTTTAATTTTTTCGTTAAATTCAGTAAAATGGACTTATTGGCTGAAAAAAAGGATAGTATATCTTTGGCAATGACTGAAGCAAAGTTAGAAAAAGCAGGAGCCCTATTGATATCAAAAGAAAAGGAGAAGGAGCAAAAAATTAAAAGAAATTGGGAAAATTCAAAAGCAGGAAGGTTACAAAGAAAACATCCAGATTGGACAGAATATGATTGTGAAAGGGTTGCAAATCATTCAATTTGGATTGGAATGACATTGGATATGCTTAAAACTTCAGTTGGAAGAAATCCAAGCAGGTCAAATCAATCTAATTATGGAAATGGTGTGCACTGGCAATATTGTTTTGATGGATTAAACCCTTCCTGTTTTTATGATACAGATGATAATGGCACTATTGATTCATACAATTAAATCTAATTCTAAAAGTGGGGTTCTATTGAATCTTGGCTAATAAAATATTTATCTATGAAAACCAAACATGTCATTAATAACATAGTTAAAACCAAAATCAAATGAAAAATCTATATGGATTAATATTATTTATCCTACTAATTTATTCGTGTGGTTCTAATGAGGGCAATAAATCAGAAACTTTAACATCAGTATCTGCTAAACAAATAGTAGAGGAAACTCCACCATTAAATGTATGCCATTCAGAGTTAGGAATAATAAAAATGAATGCTGATGGAGAAACATATGGAAAAACAACTGAGTTGACAGAGCTTAAAAAAATGTTGAAAAAAGACGATTGTGATGTAATAGAGATAGTCTATGAATTGAAAGGAACTTATGGTGAAAACATTGGTAAGAAGTTAGTTTTCAATAAGAAAACCAAAAAATTAGACGATATATCGACCGAAAACAATGTTATTGAATCATATGATAATGTTTCTGAGGAGGCATTAAATGCATTTTTGAAAAAGGGAGAAAAGTTACTTTGGGTTTTGCCAGACTATACAAAAGGGAAGTATGATTTCAATAATCGTGAAATGACAAATAAGGCAGTAGGAAATGCTCCAAAGCAAAGTACTATTGATGGTTCTGTACTGGCAGTTGAAAAATATATTAAAGCAAACTCTAAAGACCCTAATAGTATAGAATATGTAGAGTGGACAAAAGTTACTCCTTCAGATGAGTTTTGGGCAGTTAGATGTAAGTTTCGA
The DNA here is from genome assembly GCA_046073945.1 of Aquirufa sp. Classification (GTDB taxonomy): domain Bacteria; phylum Bacteroidota; class Bacteroidia; order Cytophagales; family Spirosomataceae; genus Aquirufa. The sequence continues at coordinate 24,474 of JBJTNH010000017.1, forward strand.
GGTAAGAACTCATTTGGTGCATTGGTATTACAAAACCAATGGTTTTATATTCAAAATGATATGGTAGTTAAAGTAGGAGCAAACTTGGAACATTAACTTATTAAAATATAATCTGCAATGAAAAAGTTATTATTTCTTATAACAATTTTGCCAATTTCTGTTTTTTCTCAAACAGAGAAAAATAATCCTAATTACGGAAATTATATTTTCAATAATACCGAAAGAAAAGTTAGTTGGGTAAAGGTAATTAAGGTAGATTCCTCAATAAATCCCGAAATAATTAAAGAATATTTTATTAAAAACAGAATTTTCAAATTTGAAAATAATGTAAATTCTGAATTATATGGTGATCTATTGAAAACTAAAATAGATGCTCGAAAATATGGTGTTTCATTTATGAACGAACCTTTTGTATTTCAAAATGATTTTATTGGAAACGTATTTTTAGAAATTAAGCCAGGAAGGTATCGTGTGACAATTAATAAAATAAGATGGGTAAACAACGGTAACACTGATATAATAACTAAGGCAATAGTTGGGTATTCAGCTCCTACAGCAAAAGGGAACGAAGAATCAATTGATGGAACATTTTCCTTTAGAGATGATGGCATAGTTCGAACTCGAATAAAATTGATGTTTGAGATAATAGACAAACATTTTAACGATTTATTTCAATACAAGGTGAATTCTATAAGTAAGGATGATTTTTAGTTTTTAAAGTTTTTAGATTTTATCCTTTTAATTTTTAAAAATAAATAAACTTACTTTATTATGGTTTCGCAAAAATCAATTTGGTTTATTCTCTTTTTTTTTATTTTAAGCCTAAAATGTTTTTCAACTCATATAAAAGGTGGTGAAATTACATTTAGGAGAATTTCAAGTGTAGATCTTACTTATGAATTCACCTTAACAACCTACACTGAAAACAATGCCGCAAATAGGGATCAAACTGAAGTAAATTTCTGTTTTGGTGATGGATCTGGAATTTTTAAAGTTAAGAGACTATCAATTGTTGGTTTAACAAATAATGCAGTAAAAAATATTTATAAGTATACACATACTTATCCTTACTCTGCATATTCTTATAAGGTTTCAGTAGCCATCCCTAATCGAAATGAAGGGATTAGAAATATAAGGCATTCGGTTGATGTACCCTTTTATGTAGAGACAATTTTTTCTATTAATCCAAATTTAGATAAGAATTCCTCCCCTATTTTATTGAATCAAGCAGCTGATCTAATAGCCTCAGTAGGAAAACCTTTCCTTCATAATGCAAATGCTGTAGATGCAGAAGGAGACAGCCTAGCATATAGATTAACAGTTTCCCGTACAGGAAATTATGAAACATGTAATACTGACAGCCGAGGAATTATTACACCCGATTTTAAACAGCCCAATGAAGTCTCTACTATATCATCTTCGTTTACTATTAATTCAAATAATGGAGATTTGATTTGGGACTCACCTCAAGAGTTGGGTCTTTATGCTTGTGCTTTTATAGTAGAAGAATGGAGAAATGGGGTAAAAATTTCAGAGACTGTTCGTGATATGCAAATTGAAGTCAAGGATTTGGAAAACGGTGCTCCCAAAATCGTAGTACCAAAAGATATTTGTTTTCCTGCTGGTACTTTAATTAGGGAAAATATTACTGCATCGGATATGGTTTCAAAGTTAGGAAGATTAGACCCCTTGACCATCGTTAGTTCAGGAAATGTTTACTCAGTGGATAGTTCCTTCGCAATCAAACAACCTTTTGCTAATTTCATCTCTCAGCCTCTACAATCAGGGATTGCCACAGGCATTTTTTCATGGCAAACGGATTGTCAACATATTCGAAAGAATCCGTATGATATTTTCTTTAAGGTAAACGATAATCCACCTTACAATGTTGATGGAGGAATAAAATTATCTGATAGTAAAATTTGGAAAATACGAATTGTAGCTCCAAAAATATCTGGAATAAAATCGATCATAAATACTGAAAAATCATTTGTGTTTTTAAATTGGTCAAGTTATTCGTGCAATTTGCCTAATTCAAAAATTATTATTTACAGAAAGCAGGCTGAAAAAACAAACGAAATTTCTTCAGCATTATGTCAATTAGGGATGTCTTTAACTGGTTTTAAAGAAATAGCTAGATTGAGTGCTACAAGTACAACATTTGAGGATAGAAATGATGGGATTGGCTTAAAATATAACTTAAATTATATTTATGTTCTAGTTGTGTCATATACGAATATTGACGGGATAGAAGATTTCAGCCTAATGTCTGAACTAATTAATGTTAAAAATATAAAGGAGATAGATTGTAGTAAATCAGCACAACCAAAACTTAATTCTTCAAAATTTACATTTTGTGCCACCGATACCCTTAAATTAACTATTGAAAATAGTACAAAAGGGGATACTTATAAATGGATTTTTGGAAATATTATAGATTCATCAAACCTTACTAGTAAAATTTTCACTCAAACAGGAAAATTACTTATTCAAAAATTAGATAGTTTAGGTTGTGAAACTAGGACGGACACAATTAATATTACAAAACTTGAATCAATCCCAATTCCAAGTTTATCTAGCTCAAATTCTCCAAACCTGTGTTTGGGACAAAGTGTTTTACTAAGTAGTACTGGAACTGATATTCAATGGTATTTAAATGATATTCCAATTCAAAATGTAAGTACTAACACTTATGTTGTAAATAAACCAGGAATTTATAAAGTAAAATCTACCAAAGGAAATTGCAATAGTGCTTTCAGTACACCAATTTCTGTGGTTTTAATATCCCCTCCATCTATTCCCATAATTAGTTTAGGGGCCAATAATATTCTTATATCCAGTTCATTAGAGGGAAATCAATGGTATTTTAATGATAGTAAAATTGAAAACGCCATTAAGAATACTTTTACTCCTATCGCAAATGGGCAATATAAAGTAGAAGTAACTAATCAGTGTGGCTATTCAATTAGTCTAGCTTATAATATTATTATAACTTCAATAGATGAAGAATTGATAGATCAAATTATCGTATCACCAAATCCATTTAATAGTGGGCTTAAGATCAATTTTTCAGCTGATTTTGGTCAATCAATTCAAGCAAAGGTATATGACTTACTCGGTAATATAAGATACTTGAAAAATGCTGTAAAAGGCGGGGAAATATTGGATTTATCTATTCTAAATTCTGGAAATTATATTTTAGAAATAGTTTCAGATATTCCAATGAAAACACAGAGGATGAAAATCAGTAAATATTAGAGTTATTCTAATCTGTAAACGAATTTTATTATCACTTTTATTATGTTCTAAGTTAGCACCTATTTGAACTTTTAAGACAAAATCACAAGGAATACAAGGTACTGAATTTGACCAGTCAAAATTAATATTATTGAAAACACAATTAATTAGATAAAGTTACTTCCAGTTAAAAATCTATAGAAATTGATAGTATTCTATAATCTATTTAAGGCTTTCTTTCCTCACCTTTACAGACTCATTTTAGCCCTTATGAGGGACTTTTTGATTTAACCTGAATAATGTTAATCATAATTGAGTCTTCTAAAAACCATTAATGGTAATAAAAAAGTGACCTTTTGGTAGCTCGAGAGATAATTTTAATCTTTTTGTTAATTAAGTCAGCTTTCATGTCGAGATTAATTTTGGCCTTTGGAATAAGATATATACAGAATGACTAATTCTTAAATCTAGAATAAACTTCAAGCAAAAAATAATAAGTGAGCCACAATAATTATTTTTGACTAGTAAAATAGACTTTTATAAAGCTAATTGATCGTTTTTAAAGGCTTAGGTGAGTCATAAAGTGAGTCAGTAAGTGAGTCAGAACTGTGTAAATCGTCCAATATCTTGATAATGTGAAGACTTTAATTAACTTTGGGAAGTTTTATTATTCAACAGGTAAAGGACTGTTAAATTGACATTAAAGGGCTTTAGGTATAAAAAAAGCCCTAGCTTACGCTAAGGCTTTTGGGGTGGAAGATGGGGCTCGAACCCACGACCCTCGGAACCACAAACCGATGCTCTAACCAACTGAGCTACAACCACCATTTAGGATTGCAAAAATACACAAAAGGTGTTAGTAAGCAAACCCAATTCAAGAAAAAATGAATTTTCTTGCTTATTTTTTTTATGCTTGCGCCTCTAAATAACGCTTCTCCGCTGCATTCCAGTCAATTACATTCCAAAATGAATCTACATAGTCAGGACGCTTGTTTTGAAATTTCAAATAATACGCATGCTCCCAAACATCTAAGCCAATAACCGGAAATCCTTTTACATCCGCTACGTCCATCAATGGATTATCTTGATTAGGAGTGGATGATACTGCAATCGACCCGTCTTTTTGAGCAACTATCCATGCCCAACCTGATCCAAAACGAGTTAAAGCCGCTTTCTTGAATTCCTCTTTGAAAGCATCAAAGCTACCAAATTTCGCTTCAATCGCCTTTGCTAAGGTTCCTACAGGTTGGCCACCTCCGTTTGGCGATAAAATATTCCAAAATAAATGGTGATTGTAATGTCCACCTCCATTGTTACGTACAGCTGGAGCCAAAGTAGAAATATTCACAAATAATTCCTCTAAAGTTTTTCCTTCCAATGCGGTGCCAGTAACAGCTGCATTCAAGTTAGTAACATAAGCATTATGATGACGATCATGGTGGATTTCCATAGTCAATGCGTCAAAATGAGGCTCTAATGCATTATTTGCATAAGGTAAGGGTGCTAATTCAAAAGCCATAATTTTAAATATTTAAAAAGTACATTCTAAAAAACTATTAACAAGAACATTTTGTTCCAAAATTATCTTCTCATTGAAAAAAAATCTTTCAATAAACTCTCTGATTCTGCGGCCAAAACTCCACCCAATATTTCCGTCTTGGGATGTAATATTTTTGCACCCAATTGCTGAAACCCTCTCTTTTCCTCGCTTGCTCCATAAACCAATCTCCCTAATTGAGACCAATAAATAGCTCCCGCACACATTAAACATGGCTCTAAAGTCACGTACAAAGTACAGTCTTTCAAATATTTGGCTCCAATCGTTTGAGCAGCAGAAGTAATGGCAATCATTTCTGCATGTGCTGTTACATCGGTCAATATTTCCGTTTGGTTATAGGCTTTGGCGATAATTTTTCCTTGACAAACGACCACTGCCCCTACGGGAATCTCTTCTTCCTCCAAGGCTCTTTCAGCTTGTTTCAACGCCAAACCCATGTAATAGGCATCTTCATCAAAAATCATAAGGCAGATGCTTGAATCAGTTTATTGCGCAAATAAAAATCTAAGATTACGATAGCTGCCATCGCCTCTACAATAGGTACTGCCCTCGGAACTACACAAGGATCGTGCCTTCCTTTTCCAGAAACAGTAATTTTCTCCCCTTTTTCATTTAAGCTATCTTGATCTTGCATGATGGTAGCAACAGGCTTGAATCCTACGCGAAAATAAATGGGCTCCCCATTGGAAATCCCACCTTGAATACCTCCAGAATGATTCGTCAAGGTCTTAATTTTACCAGTTTCCGCATCCTTTACTATAACATCATTGTGCTCTGAACCTCTCAGTTCCACACCATCAAAACCACTTCCATACTCAAAACCTTTGACGGCATTGATACTCAACATAGCCTTGCCCAACTCTGCATGCAATTTATCAAAAACGGGCTCTCCAAGTCCAACTGGGCATCCTTCAATATAGGCTGAAACAACTCCTCCAACAGAATCACCTTGCTTTCTTATCTCATCAATATAAGTAAACATTTCCTCAGCCAATTGAGCATCTGGACAACGAACAGCATTACTTTCTGTTAAAGATAAATCCAATTGCTCGACAGGAGTCGTCAATTTCAATTTTCCTACTTGCGATACGTAAGCCGAAATTTTAACACCTAATTGATTCAAAACCAATTTTGCCAAAGCTCCAGCTGCCACACGTGCAACTGTTTCGCGAGCAGAACTTCTTCCTCCTCCTCGATAATCTCTTAAACCGTATTTGGCAAAATAGGTAAAATCTGCATGAGAAGGTCTAAATTGATCAGATATATGGGAATAATCTTTGGAACGTTGATCACCATTCCAAACCAACATTGCAATCGGTGTTCCTGTGGTTTTACCTTCAAAAACGCCTGACAAAACTTCTAAAGAATCTGCCTCTTTTCTTTGGGTAGTGATTCTTGATTGACCAGGCTTTCTACGATCTAATTCTGATTGGATAAAATCCAAATCGAAATCAATTCCTGAAGGACAACCTTGAACTACCACTCCTACAGCAGCTCCATGAGATTCACCAAAGGTGCTAATTTGAAATATCTTTCCGTATAAACTTCCCATTTTTTATTATTTAGGCATTCTTATCATAACAAAAATTACGATAATGAACATTAAAACTACAACTGCATTAAATACCTGACTCCAATTAATCCAACGATTCCAATTCAAATCCAAACTACTCTGGTTTTCCAATCCTTGATAAAGTTCAGAAACTTCTTCTTTTGTATTCAATTTTAAATCAGAAGGCTTTCCTTCTATTTGAAGAATTATTTTAGACTCAAGCGTATCTAATTGTCCTGTTTGAGTATTGAAATATACCCAATTAAAATATTTATTCAACGCAAATTTACCAGGTTGTTTAGGAATAATTTGAATTTTCTCTGAATTATCTCCAAACATTTGATCTCTAAATGGAAAAACCTTTACAGAAGAGTTCAAACGAAGAAAATCAATAAAAAAATCCGATTCCAATTTTTTCTTATCCCACAAAATACTATTCCCATCACCTTGTAAACTAAATTGATAAATCAACTTTTGCCCTGTTTTACCTGACTTTTTAGAAATGGTTTCTTTCAGGCTAAATACTCCAACAGGCAAATTGTTCATTGATTTATTGGGTAATGGTTTAGGCTGAACAATAACCAAAGGCGATTTAAAAAAAACATTGATTTTTTGTCCTTCATCACCCTTTTCCACTGATTTCACTAATCTTAAACTTAAACTTGGTATTCGGATGGGCGTGGGATCCAAAGCAAAGTAAGTGGATTGAAAAAATCGATATTCCGTGTATTTTTTCTTATTGAATTCAACGGAAACAATCTTTTCTTCTTCTAATTCAAAATTCTCTTGCCAACAATTGGCCGGCTTAATTTTTTGGATCAACAGAGGGATTTGCAAATCATTTCGATCAAATTCCAAATGATCAACATTGTTTTCAGGAATAAATAACGAAAATTTTAAGGTAAAACCTTGGCCAACATAAGGATGATAATTACTAGAAGAAACCAATAAAAAAGGTTTATTATTCGCTTGAATTTCTTTGGGGATGTTGGTCAAAGCTATTTCATCAGTGAGAGAAGGCAAATTAATCCCTTTGGTGACAATCACACTAAAAGGATCTAATTTCACTGCTTGTTGATTAAATAATACCTCTAAAGCGGGTACATTGAAAATACCACTATTGGATGCTCGATAATGTTGTGAATAAGTAAATGTGGTAATCAATTGCCCATTCAAATAATTGGAAGATTTGCTTCTACTTACTCCAATTTTCGTGAAAAAATTAATTTCAGGAAATTTAAAGCTGATGGGTTCATTGGAAACAACAGGAATTTGGCTAGAAACTGAAATCACTAAATCTTCTTCTGTAGTGATATTTTTCGAATCAACCTGCGCAGTAATTTCAGGTTTAGTCTGAGCGCTTGATAAAAAACTCTTAGAGACTAAACCTAAAAACAACAAGAAGAAAATTACTTTTCTAGTAAACATCTTCGCAATTTAGTTATTAGTTGTCAGAAAAGCGGAAAGCGAAAAGAGGAATTCTTAATTTACCTCTTACGTTTTACATCATACATCATGCATCAACTCCGCTTCCCTGTACCCACTCGAAATAGCACCATCTAAATAACCATTCCAGCGGGTGGCTGTTTCAGTACCAGCGAAGTGGAGATGTATGAAAGGCGTTCTAAGGTGTTGCCCAAATTGTGTCATCGTATTTGGGCCCATTAAACCTGTATAACAACCTCGAGAAAATTCTTCCTCTGTCCAGCATTTGTCGATATATTCCAAAGGATGCGCGGCTTGTTCTCCAAATACCATTACTAGTCGATCCAAAACCCATTTTTCTCGTTCTTTAGGGGCTAAATCGATGAAATTTCGTGCATCATTTCCTTCCACAAAAACCAACATCACTCCTTTGTCTGCGTTACTATGGCCCACATCGAATGTTACTTTGACAGGAAATTGATCACTCACAATTTGTCCACTGAATCCTAAATCCCTCCAAAAAGGTGTCGGATAAATACAATAACATTTCATCGCAGCACCCATGGGCATACGCTGATAAAGTTGGGCTTTTTGTTGTGGCAAAACAGGTTCAAACTGAATCTGATTCATCAAAGCGGGCGCCAAGGCCAATATGCATTTTTTAGCTTCTATTTTTAAATGATCTGTTTCAGCTATCAAGCCAGTTTCGTGCTGACTAATTTTTCTAAGTGCTTGATTAAAATGAATTTTATCCATCAAAGGCGCAGCTATTTTCTTCGCCAATCCTTGCATCCCACCTTTCAGAATCGTTTGTTGAGCACCATTTTTGATAGAAATTAAGGTATCCATATTATCGCCCGATTGAAAATAAAACAAGGCAAACAACAAAGAAATCTCGCTTGCCTCGGCAGCAAAAACGGTTTGAATCCCAATTTCAAACAAATGTCTAGCTTTATTGGTCCAAATATTTTTATCCATCCAAGTTGCTAAAGTCATTGAATCATATTCCTTGGCTTTAGGATGATTCCAAGGACTTTCCAATGAAATGCCTCTCGATAATTTATTTATTTTTTCAATCGCAATTCCTAAATCAACCAAGGAGATTGGATCAATTTTGGGAATAACCCCTGTGTAGGAAGATATTTTATCTCCAAATTTCAAAAGATTTTTACCTGAATCATAGGTATCATAAAATTCCGTTTCCGTTTCTCGAATCCACTCCCACAATAAATGCTGTGTGGGTCCAGCCCATTTTGCACCTAAATCAACTGTCACACCGCATTCCAAGGTTTCAGTCAAAGTTCTGCCACCAATTCGATCACGTGCTTCAATCAACACAAAATTTTTATTAGCCGCTTTTAATTTTTTAGCCGCCGCAATGCCCGCAAAACCCGCTCCAACAATTAAAATATCTGTTTGTATCGTTTTCATAGTTGCACTTTTTTATTTTGCCAATTCCAATACAAACGGTAAAAGAAAGCACCTTTGTTACTAATTAAACCCCTGAATTTTTGTTTCAAATCTTGTAAAAACACGTTCGATTCTACTAGGCAATTTTGACTAAATTCCTCCAAATGCCTATGGTCGAAATTTTGCAGCAATTGATAATCCTTCTCTATCCATTCTTCTTCATTGAATCGTTGAAATGTGTCCACTTCATGGTGTATGGACTGATAATTATTCAAAGCCTTCCGATGTAATTCTTCCCATTGCCACCAATAAGAGGCGTCAAATTTAGCACTAGGTGGCATGAAATTTTCCTCCATCAAGACATTTGTTCCAAAATAAAAGGGTTTAAAAACACTCAAACAAGGTGCGGCAGAACCTGTTAACCAAACCGTCGATTGTCCATTATTTCGAAGTTCCGCCACCATACTACCTGTGGTTTGAGAGGGGGTTAATAATCCTTGTGCATGCAAACAAATGCTTCCCATATCTCCATCAGAAGGTTCAAAATTGCCCGATGCTTTGTGACTTCGCAAAATAGAAATTGCATCTTTTAGCCTGAATTTCACTGGACCGCTAGCCAATAAACCCTGCTGATCGCACTGAAATTTCCGTTGAGACCCTTTGCCCAAAAACGACATAATAGGTTCTGAAAAGGCTTTTTGAAAAGAAAAACTCTCAGTTCGTGAAGCCCATTTTTTTTGATACGCAAACTCCATGGCTTCTGGATGGATTTCATCGAAATCCTTAGCAATCGTCAAAATGTTCGATATGGAGGAATAAGAATTTACCTTTTTTTGAACCCAAAAATGCCCAGCTGTTTCAAAAATATAGGCCTCTGAAGGATCGGCAATCAAAAAACTATTGCTATAAAACATTCCTTTATCTTGATACCCTCCACAAGCGTCTTGCCCATAATTTTCCAATAAATACTTAATGACGCGGAGAGCTTCTAGTGCCGTTTTTGATTGCTCCAAGGCCAAACGAAGCATATCCATACCCGTTAAGCCTCGATTCGTTTTGGTCAACTTCATTTTGGTGAACACAGCCTCATTTCCAATCGCTACACCATATTCATTAGCTCCCATTTCTGCACCCCACATTTGAAAAGGTTTTGAAAGAATCACTTCATAACATTCTTGGGGACAATCAATAGTAATAAAAGTAGTTTGAACTTTTTGATTCAAGCGTTTAGAAGAAGGAATTCGAACAATTTGCTGTGCTTCATTGGGTTCGCGGTCGGAATTTTTCGCTAAAATTGAATGTCCATGTTGGTTTAATTGAGCAGGACTATACAAAGTATCGCACATAGTTAAAGCTTAGATTTGTTTTACAAGTATCGGATTAATTATTGAGCTTCCAAAATATTTAATGGCAATGAAATTTCCCCATCGATATTTTCGTTTAAATTTCAGCAAATTATTCTAAGTTTGCAGATATAATGGTACTATGAAATACATATTGTTCCTCTTTTTATTCGCATTTACACTTCCAAACGAAACATTTGCCGTTTCTGTCAACAGCGCAGTACATTACGCTCCCAATAATTTCAAGAAAGCGAATAAGGTTCGAAAAAAAAGAGGCTTCCTTTGGGGTCTTTTCAAAAAGAAAAGCTGCAATTGTCCAAAACATTAGTATGGTCGACCCTTGCGGTTGACTCAAATACACTCTTGCGGTCGACTCAAATACACCCTTGCGGTCGACTCAAATACACCCTTTCGGTCGACTCAAATACACTCTCACGATATTTAACCTTTGGGTCGACCGCAAGGGTCGACCCTACTTTTTCCAATTAATCGGATTATTAATAATATATTTTTCAATATTTTGATGTGCGGTTTCATTCCTAACAATACGATCATAAAATCGATTGTGCCAAAATTTTCCCATATTTTGATTATTTATTTGATATAATTTCAAACATTTAACCATCACAATGGATTTATAAGCCCCAATAATATCAGAAACTGAAATCTTTAAATTAGGATCAGGTTCTGACAATGTAATTATCCCATGAATATGATCAGGCATTATTTGAAAAACATCTTTTCTCATCGTAGGAAATCGATGATATAATTCAATCCACTCATCATAAGCAATTTGTCCATTCTGATTTAACATCATCTTGCCATTTTCTATCCTTCCAAATCTAGGAATTCGATTTTGGCAATTTATCGTAATAAAATACGATCCAGCTTGAGAATAATCATACTCTTGTAAACGAATTATTTTTCTTCGTCCGATTTTTTGATTCATAGCGTTTCACTTTAAAGAAAAAATCAACGCATTTGTTGGATGTAAATTTTTTATCAAACTGATTAAGTTTTAATATTATCAACTTACTGGTATTATTAGCAAAGCACTTTACATCTTTGCTCATTTTCAATATCTTTGCTAATTACCATCCATCAATATGCGCGAAGATTATTTAACAGGTGATTCTGAATCTCTAAATCCACAAGAAAAGGAATTTGATAAGGCATTACGTCCTTTGAGTTTTTTGGATTTTGCTGGCCAAGGAAAGATTGTTGACAATCTACAAGTTTTTGTTGGGGCAGCGAAAGGAAGAGATGAGGCCCTCGACCATGTTTTATTGCACGGCCCTCCAGGATTAGGCAAAACGACTTTGTCGCATATTATTGCCAATGAATTAGGTTCAACCTTAAAAATCACTTCCGGTCCAGTATTGGATAAACCTTCCGATTTAGCAGGTTTATTAACTAATTTACAACCATTTGATGTTTTGTTTATTGATGAAATTCATCGTTTAAATCCCATTGTGGAAGAATATTTATATTCAGCGATGGAGGATTATAAAATAGACATTATGTTAGATTCAGGACCAAATGCCAGAAGCATACAAATTGGGTTAAATCCATTTACACTCATTGGTGCTACCACTCGTGCAGGTCTACTAACTTCCCCATTGAGAGCTAGGTTTGGTATCAATGCCCGTTTGGAATATTACAATGCAGAATTATTAACAAGTATCGTAAAACGTTCTGCTACCATCTTGAAAATGCCCATTGAAGAGTCCGGCGCTTACGAAATAGCCAGAAGATCTAGAGGTACGCCGCGTATCGCTAACAACCTATTGAGAAGAACGCGTGATTTCGCACAAATCAAAGGCACCGGAAAAATAGATGAGGAAATTGCTAAAATCGCGCTTCAAGCCTTGGATGTTGACCAAAATGGGTTGGACGAAATGGACAATCGCATTCTTTTGACCATCATTGAAAAATTCAAAGGCGGACCAGTTGGTTTAACCACCATTGCAACTGCCTGTGGAGAAGAAGCTGAAACGATTGAAGAAGTCTATGAGCCATTTTTAATTCAAGAAGGATTTTTAAAACGTACTTCCAGAGGTAGAGAAGCCACAGAAAAAGCTTATCGTCATGTGGGAATCGTACCAAAAGCAGGCCTTGGCACCTTATTTTAAGCATTCAACAATGAAAAAAATTATATCTATTCTTATCAGCATTTCGGTTTCAATGTCTTCTATGGCACAACTACACTATCCAACAAGCAAAAAAATCAATGTCTTGGATGACTACCATGGCACAAAAGTTGAAGACCCTTATCGTTGGCTGGAAGATGACAATAGCGAAGAAACAAAGGCTTGGGTAAAGGAACAAAACAAGGTGTCCTTCGACTATTTAGAAAAATTACCCACGAGAAATGCCTTCAAAAAACGCATTGAAGAAGTTTCGAATTACGAAAAATTATCTGCCCCAATCAAAAAAGGTGAATGGTATTATTTCTACAAAAATTCAGGATTACAAAATCAAAATGTGCTTTATCGTCAAAAGGGATTAAAAGGTAAAGCTGAATTGGTCATGGATCCCAATACTTTATCCAAAGACGCTACTACCCGATTATCCAATTTTAATTTAAGTAAAGATGGCAAATATGCCTGCTGGGGAATTAGTAAAAGTGGCTCCGATTGGCAGACTTATTATGTGCGGGATATGCAAACTGGAAAAGATTTGACAGATGAATTAAATTGGGTAAAAGTAAGCGGTGTCGCTTGGGCGGGAAATGGCTTTTATTACAGCAGATACCCAGCGCCCGAAAAAGGCAAAGAATTAAGTACGAAAAATGAAAATCACCAAGTTTGGTTTCATCAAGTAGGTACAGACCAAAGCAAGGATCAATTGATTTTCGAAGATCCTTCTCATCCACAAAGATTTCATACAGTTATCACCAGTGATGATGAAAAATATGCTTTTCTAACCATAAGTGACCGTGGAAAGGGATTAGACGGAAATGCTCTTTGGTATTTAAAGACAGCAGAAAAAAATGCAACGTTTCAACCATTAATTAAGGATCCTGGAGAATTTGATTTTAGCTTCATTGATAACAAAGGAGAGCAATTCATTTTAAGCACCAATGAAAATGCTCCCAATCAAAAAGTTATCATCATCGACCCAAAAAATCCTGTAAAAAGTGCATGGAAGGTACTCATTCCTGAAAGCAAGCAACCTTTACAAGGTATTACAACCGTAGGAAACAGACTATTTTTAAATTATTTGAAAGATGTTTGTTCCAAAGTGATTATTTACAATTACGAAGGACAAAAATTAGGAGAAGTAAAACTTCCAGGCTTAGGCAATGTTAGTGGATTTTATGGCTATAAAAGCGATAAAACCACCTTTTTCACCTATTCATCCTTCAATTTTCCACCCACGATTTATCGATACGAAATAGCGGATAACAAGTCCGAAATATTCCAAAAACCGAAGCTCTCTTTTGATCCAACGGATTATACTGTTGTTCAAAAATTTTACCCTTCCAAAGATGGCACACAAATTCCGATGTTCATCATTGCGAAAAAAGGGATTAAACTAGAAGGTAAAAATCCGACAATCCTATATGGCTATGGAGGATTCAATATATCTGTCACGCCTTCGTTTTCTTCAACATTAATACCTTGGTTAGAAAAAGGCGGAATTTATGCTGTTGCCAATTTAAGAGGGGGTTCCGAATATGGAGAAAAATGGCATGAGGCGGGCATGAAATTAAAAAAACAAAATGTTTTTGATGATTTTATCGCTGCCGCTGAATATTTGATCAAAGAAAAATACACCTCCTCCTCTCATTTAGCCATTTCTGGAAGGTCGAATGGAGGTTTATTGGTTGGGGCAGTAATGAATCAAAGACCTGATTTATTTGCTGTAGCTTTACCAGGAGTTGGGGTGATGGATATGTTGAGATTTCAAAAATTCACCATAGGATGGAATTGGATAGCTGATTACGGCAGTAGCGATAATGCGGAAGAATTTAAAGCACTTTATGCTTATTCTCCTCTTCATAACATCAAATCGCGCGATTATCCTGCTACCATGGTCTACACCTCAGACCACGATGACCGAGTAGTACCTGCGCATAGTTTTAAGTACGCAGCGACTTTACAAGAAAAAAACACGAGTAAAAATCCCACAATCATCCGCATTGAAACCAATAGCGGTCATGGTGCCAGCAACACTGCCAAAGCGATTGAATTAACGGCAGATATGTATGCTTTTGTGCTGGGAAACATGAAAATGTAAGATGTATGATGTAAGATGTATGATGTAAGATGTATGAGGAATGTAGAATTGAAAATTTAGAATGAAGAATGTAAAATTAAAAATTATGAATTAAAATTTTTACATCATTCAACTTCATACATCTTACATCATACATCATACATCATTCAACCTCCACTCTCATCACCAAACCATCTCCGTTTTGTACGACGCGGACAAAATAAATGCCATTACCTGCTTTTTTCAAATCGATTTGGCCCATATATTTTCCTTCAAAATTCTTGACCGATTCTGAAGCGATTTCTTTTCCATTTACATCCGTAACTGCGATAATAACATCCCCTTTTTGAATGGCGTTGAACCGGACATTGATTTTTCCATTGAATGGATTGTTCGGATGAGCAATTAAGCCTTTGATCGTTTTTGATTGTCTTTGTTGCTTCAAAGGCATTTCAAAATCTTTTATTTTTCTTTCTCCTAAACGCATAGTAGCTCTTGGCGGTAATGGATCTTGGCCAAATGCTTGCGGCTTCTCAACGAACACATGAATATCTTCGTCACTATCTTCCATTTTATCTTTCATCTTATCCTCCCCAAGACGACCAAATCTCTTCACTAAAGCACCTTTTCTTCCGTCATTTCGCAAAATCATGATATCTTTTTCTGATTGGGGACCAGGCTCCCCTTCTTTGTGAATAATCACTCTTCTAGATTTTTTTGTTGAATCACTTGGCGAAAATTCGCTTCTATTTTTGTTAACATTGACTGTAACAATTTTTCGTTTCCCATCTGATTGTTTCATGGAAATATCTAAAGAATCTGAAAACTTTTTGATTTCTTTTTGAGCCAATTCATCATCTGAAAAGATTTTTTCAATGATTTGCTTCTTCCCATTGTCGTCGATGACAATTTTCATCGAGGTAGTATTTTTTTTGTTTGCATCTTGGGCAAAGGTTGAGAAAATGGCCAAGCCTAAAATCCCCGTAATGAATAATTTTTTCATATTATATTAGTTTAAGACTTTGCAAACATACATAAATCATTCAAAACCTAAATGTTAAAGAATGTTAAGCGCGCGGTAAAAAGGATAAGTAATCAATTTATCATTTACTTTTGTATCCAGATTTTCATCAGATGTCAAAAAATAAAATTCGACTCATTATTGGCGCAATGACTTTAGCATTGATTGGCTTAATTGCTTTTCAAGCGTATTGGCTTGGCTTTATGATGGAATCCAAAAAAGAACAATTTTCTGTCCAAGCACATGATGCCATTGAACAAGTGGTTCGAAAATTAGAAAAGCAAGAATTGGTGGTTTTGGCTCAAAGACAACAATTGTACGAAAAACAAAAAAAAGAACTGGATTTGATGGCTGAAAAATTAGCCTCAAAACCGAAAAAAAATACAGCAAAGAAAAATTCGGATGTAACTACCATCGATTATTTGGGTGCAACAAATCCTGAAAATTTAAGTAGAAATAAACTAGGTAATTTTCAACATGAAGTGCCAACTGACAACATCATGTATGTCAAAAAATCATTTCTTTTACCCAATGGCCAAATAGCAGAAATCACCGAAGAATATCATCAATTAGAAATCAATTCATCCGACATTCAAAAAAGGTACCAAGAGGAACAGCAATTGAACCAAATCTTTGAATCGGATATAAGACGGCCCAATAAAAATCCATTGGCTAGACAGCGCAGATTAAACAAAAAAATCAAAGAAAAAAACGTTCAAATCAGCCAGTTAAAAAAAGAATTACAAACGGAATTAGGTAAAAAAGAACAAGAACTTCGAAAGGAAAAAGCCGAATTGCAGAAAGTAAAGCAAAAAACCGAGCTTGCAAAAGAAGTATTCTCGGATTTTCTGTTCAAGGAAAGACCTATTCAACAAAGAGTTGAACCGCATTATATCGATAGTTTAATCAAGATTGAATTGGCTCAAAAAAATATCCATCAAAATTATTTATTTGGAATTTCACCTTTAACGATTCAGTCAAACAAAGATTGGATATATGCTTCCTCTCCAAGCTTGAAAAAATTCAAATCACTGCAATCAAAAGAAGGCATATTTATTTCTTCTGCCTTATTTCCCAACGACTTACATTCCTCAGGGGAGTTTTTAACCTTGTATTTCCCGAGTCAAAACTCCTATATCTGGCAAGCAATGGCATTGAATTTTTGGGGTTCTGCACTTTTATTATTAATCATGATTGGCTGTTTTTATGTCGCTATCCTGACGATTTTGAAACAAAAAAAATTGGCAGAGGTTAAAAATGACTTCATCAATAACATGACCCATGAATTCAAAACACCTATTAGCACCATTTCTTTAGCTACTCAATTGATTCAAGAAGACCCCATCATGATTCAAAATGATTCGGTTCAGCGATATTTGGGCATCATTAAGGATGAAAATATCCGTTTGGGACAACAAGTGGAACGAGTTTTACAAGCGGCTCAAATGGAAAAAGAAGAAATTAGCTTAAAGAAAAAGAAAGTTGATTTACATGCTTTAATCCGCCAAATAGTAGAAATGAATGGCCCGTTGATTCAATCGCAAAATGGGCAAATTGAATTATTCTTACATGCTGAAAAACACTACGTAGAAATTGACGAGGTGCACATTTCAAATGTTTTGTTCAATTTATTGGATAATGCGATTAAATACAGCAAAGAAAATCCCATTGTAAGCATCACAACCTATGATGACGCACAATTCATGACTATTGAAATTAAAGATCAAGGAATTGGGATTGCGAGCGATTTGCTAGAAACCGTATTTGAGCCATTTTATAGGGTTCCAACTGGTAATATCCACAATGTAAAAGGTTTTGGATTAGGCTTAAGTTATGTCAAAAAAATTGTGGAGGCACACCATGGAAAAGTGAAATTAACCAGCAAGTTAAATGAAGGAAGTACTTTTAAAATCAGTTTACCCCTTTAATTTTTAAATATGGAAGCTAAACCAAATGTTTTATTGGCAGAAGATGATCCAAATTTAGGATTATTGTTATCTGAATTTTTAAAGAAAAAAGGATACCAAGTACAATGGGCACAAAATGGAGATCAAGCCTTGGATTTTTTTGTTAAAGGACAATTCGACCTTTGTGTTTTGGACGTGATGATGCCAAAAAAAGACGGATTTTCTTTGGCTAAAGATATACGAGCCAATCACCTTCAAGTCCCCATCATATTTCTTACGGCAAAATCCATGGAAGAAGACACCTTGCAAGGCTTTAAAGTGGGTGCGGATGATTATTTGACAAAGCCTTTTTCGATGGAAGTACTTTTGGCTAGAATGGAAGCTGTTTTACGAAGAAGCCAAAAAGACAAAGTCATTCCTACTTTAGCAGAAGAAATTACACTTGGAAAGTTTTTGTACTATCCAAACAAAATGAAATTAGTCGTTGACGACAAGGAACAAAAATTTACTCCCAAAGAAAATGATTTAATGAAATTGCTTTGCGAAAACATTGGTCATCCCGTGAGTCGTAGTTATGCCCTTAAATTAATTTGGGGAGACGACACCTATTTCAATGCTCGCAGCATGGACGTTTATATGACTAAGCTAAGAAAGATTTTGAAGGATGATCCCGAAATTCAATTATTGAATTTGCATGGAGAAGGGTTTATCTTGAAAGTTGGAAGATGAAAAGCAGAGAGAAAAGAGAAAAGAGAAAAATTGATCATCAATTACCAACTAAAGCTTTGTTTTTGCCTTCCTGAAAATTTTATCAAACAACTGAACTTTTAAACACGTAAATTGCAGGGGGTAAGGGGACGCATTACCCCATAAAAAAAGAAAATCAGATTTACGAACTAGAAACTTATATTTCCAATCAATATTCTGATTTTCTTCAAGGTATTTAAATCTGATTTTTCTCTTTTCTCTTTTCTCTTTTCTCTTTTCTATCTCCTCTCTTCCCTCTAATACCTAAAATATCCTATCAAACCCACAATAAGGCACCAACACCTCAGGAATCTCAATACCATCTGCCGTTTGATAATTTTCCAATAACGCCGCAACGATACGTGGCAAGGCTAAAGCTGAACCATTCAATGTATGGCATAAAATAGACTTCCCATCAATCTTGGTTCTTAACTTCAAGCGATTCGCTTGAAAAGTCTCAAAATTACTGACAGAACTTACTTCCAACCATCGATTTTGAGCAGCAGACCAAACCTCCATATCATAAGTTAATGCGGAAGCAAAGCCCATATCACCACCACATAAACGCAAAACACGATAATGAAGGCCTAATTTCTGTAAAATACCTTGAACATGTGCCGACAT
Organism: Aquirufa sp.; assembly: GCA_046073945.1. GTDB lineage: Bacteria > Bacteroidota > Bacteroidia > Cytophagales > Spirosomataceae > Aquirufa. The sequence continues at coordinate 43,519 of JBJTNH010000017.1, forward strand.
TTCCTCTAAAGCTGCATACGAATTTTCAGGCAATTGAATCTGAACAATTTCAATTTTATCAAATTGATGCAAACGATTTAAGCCACGAACATGTGCTCCCCACGAACCCGCTTCTCTTCTAAAACAAGGTGTATGACCCACATTTTTGATAGGCAATTCCTTTTCATTGACTATCACATCGCGATATAGATTCGTAATAGGAACCTCTGCCGTTGGAATTAAATACAAACCTTCTTCTTTGGTAATGTACATTTGTCCCTCTTTATCAGGCAATTGACCCGTTCCGTAACCTGAATCTTCATTGATCAAAATAGGAGGTTGAATTTCATAATATCCAGCTTTAATGGCCTCGTCTAAAAAGAAATTAATCAATGCTCTCTGTAACCGAGCACCTTTTCCTTTATAAACAGGGAAACCAGCACCTGTGATTTTATTTCCTAAATCGAAATCAATGATGTCATATTTCTTAATCAAATCCCAATGTGGTTGCGCATCCGCAGGTAAATTGGGCACTTCTCCCCAAGTAAGAACCACTTCATTGTCCTCCGCCACTTTCCCTTGTGGAACTGAAGCATGTGGTAAATTTGGTAGGGTAATCAAAACATCCAATAAATCTTGTTCCGCTTTTTTTGCGGCTTCACCCAATTCTTTGGATTGAACTTTTAATTCAGCTGTTTCAGCTTTCAAACCTTCAGCTTGTTCTTTTTGGCCTGTTTGCATTAAAGCACCAATCTGCTTGGCTAGCGCATTAGATTTTTCTAATACCTGTTCTGCTTGCTGCAATAAACTCTTACGCGAATCATCCAAGCTTAGAATTTGATGGACGATCGATTCCGCATTTGCAAAATGTTTTTTCTGCAAACCTTGAATGGTAACATCTTTATTATTGCGTATAAACTGAACCGTTAACATAGTATTTTAAAAGAATAATCCTTCGTTTAAAGCGTTTAATGAATCGTTTTTGTATTTAGCATCTACCAAAAGTGAAATATTGTGTTCGGAAGCTCCATAAGAAATCATTCTGATTGGAATATTTCTCATTGCATCCAACACTTTAATGGCAATCCCTTCTTTATCTGCATAAAAATTACCCACAATGCAAATAATCACTTGATTCATATCTGGATCTTCTAAATCAGCAAATTCTCTCAATTCGCTCATAATAGCATCCAAATTTTGAGTATTATCGATTGTGACTGAAACAGAAACCTCAGAAGTGGTAATCATATCAACTGGTGTTTTGTATTTTTCAAATACTTCAAAAACACGTTTCAAGAAACCATAAGCATTCAACATTCTGGTTGAATGAATATAAATAGCAGTAATATTATCTTTGGCAGCAATGGCCTTGATTTCTGTGTCCGTTGATTTTTCAGAAATTAACGTTCCATAAGCACTTGGCTCCATTGTATTTTTCAAACGAACAGGAACTCCTTTTAATTTCGCAGGAGTGATGGTACTTGGATGCAAAATTTTTGCGCCAAAATAAGCTAATTCAGCTGCCTCCGCAAAACTTAATTCACGAATCGGAAAGGTATTTTTAACAATTCGAGGATCATTGTTATGCATCCCATCGATGTCTGTCCAAATTTGAACTTCTTCCGCAGCAATAGCTCCGCCAATCAATGAAGCAGTGTAATCAGATCCTCCTCTTTTTAAATTATCGACTTCTCCCGCTGGATTCCGGCAAATAAATCCTTGCGTAATAAAAATTTGCTTGTTTTTGTGTGGCGCTAAAATAGCTGCCAAATTGGTTTCTATTTTAGACAAAACTGGTTCGTTGTCCTCATCAATCACCATAAAATCCAAAGCAGGTAACAGCAAAGAATCCACCCCTTCTTCTTGCAAATAAGCTTCAAAAATTTGGGTAGAAAGCAATTCACCCAATGCAACCATTTCTTTCTCCTCTTTGGAAGTATATGGTGCGGTGGCAATCAATTGATCAATAAATGAAAACTCTTTTTCAACAATCGCTTGGCCCTTCGCTAGTCCAGCTGGAGTTGCATACAATTCTTGTAAAAAAGAATCATAGTGCGCCTTCAAGACATTGGCTTTTTCTTTGGCTTCGCTTATATTTTTTGAGAATAAAGATTCAGATATCGACAAAAGTGAATTGGTGCTTCCTGATAACGCTGATAATACAACAATTTTAGGTTTTCCGTCCTCTGTAATTAGTTGACGAATTGATTTCATTCTTTCTGGCTTTCCAACAGAGGTTCCTCCGAATTTCCAAACTTGCATAATAATCTATTTTGATTTTATAAACCTAACATTTTAATAGCGGTAAACGCCGCTTCATCTCCTTTATTGCCATGAATTCCCCCTGCTCTTGCCAAAGCTTGTTCTTGGTTATTTGGAGTTAATACTCCAAAAATCACAGGCTTATCATACTTTAAACTAACATTAGTGATTCCTTGAGCTACTGCGTGACAAATAAAATCAAAATGCTTTGTTTCACCTTGAATCACACATCCCAAACAAATCACAGCATCAATTTCGGGTCTTTGAGCCAACTTCTGTGCTCCTAAACTCAATTCAAAGCTACCTGGCACCTCCGCTCTAAAAATATTTTCAGCCTTTGCACCATAATTTATTAAGGTATTATAAGCGCCTTCATACAAGGCATCTGTCACCTCTTGATTCCATTCTGAAACCACAATGGCAAACTTTTTAGCACTTACATCTGGCAAATTCTTTGCAAGAAATTCACTTAAATTTTTATCTGCAGAAGACATATTATTGTATTTAAAACAAGAAGGGATAAGAACTGCTGCTCTTATCCCCTACCTTATATTTCGAAAAAATGATTATTCAGAGATTGAGCTTTCTAATTGAGCTTTGTATTTCTTTGCAGGAATCGACTCAGACGACTGCGGAAATTTCTCTGTAATTTGTGTATAAACATCTAAAGCTTCTTTCGACTGTTTATTTGATTCATAAGCCGTAGCTAATTTCAGCAAATAAGTAGGTGTAAAGAATTTGTTCGCTTTATAATCAGCCGCTTTTTGATAATATTCAATGGCCTCAGTGTAAGATTTTTTCTCAGAATAAGCATCTCCAATTAAAGAATAAGCTCTTGCTTGTACCAACAAATCTGTACTGCTAAAGTTTTTTAATTTCTCGATTGCTTGATCAAACTTACCTTGTTTTAAGAAAGTAATTCCTAAATACAAATCAGCTAAATTTTGCGTATTCCCGCCAAACTCATCTGAAATTTTAGATAAGTCCTTGACAGCAGTAGATAAAGAATCATTTTCAAAAGCATAAACCGCTTTGAATAACTTCTTTTCTCCTTCAGCATCTTGTGAACTTGTATAATATTTGTAACCAAAAGCTGCAGCAATAATTGCTACCACGGCTACACCAATTCCAATAAGAGATGATTTATTTTTTTCAACTAAACCGGTTACTTTGTTGAATTCCTCTTGAAGCGCCTCTGGGCTTTCTATAATTTCAATTCCTTCTAATTTTTCTTTCTTTGCCATAACTGTCCTTATCAGGATTCTTTTTGGGGTTATCATTCTTTTGAACTTTCAGTCAAAAGGAATGCAAAATTATAAAATCTCTTTCATTTTTATCAATTTTATTAGAATCTTTTACGTTTATTTTTACATAATCTTCCTAAATTGTCGTTTATTCCTATTAAAGACTACTATTTTATTTTTTATGACATTCAATAGAACCTCCCAATTTAAAAAAATTCAAGAAAACAACTCAACCTATGATGTATGTATTATTGGTGGTGGCGCAACAGGTGCAGGTGTAGCACTAGATGCCACATTGAGAGGGTACAAGGTTTTATTGATTGAAAAAGGCGATTTTGCTGGCCAAACTTCTTCAAAATCGACAAAATTAGTTCATGGGGGAGTTCGATATTTAGAACAGGCTGTAAAAACATTCGATTGGCAACAATTCAAAATGGTGTATAAGGCCTTGCATGAACGTCAAATCATGCTTAAAAATGCTCCCCACTTGGCTCATCCTTTGGGATTATTAACTCCTTGTTATTCTTGGTTCGACAGAATTTATTACCGAATAGGAATGTGGATGTATGATAAAATAGCGGGTTCAACCAATTTGCAAAGTAGTAAGGGATTGAGCCCAAAAGAAATGTCTCATTTAATTCCCGCCCTAGACACACAAGGAATGAAAGGGGGAATTTTGTATTTTGATGGCCAATTAAATGACGCTAGATACGCTTTAGCTTTGGTACAAAGTGCTGAAAAAAAGGGCGCGACCATCCTAAATTACGCTGAACTAAGTCAATTTACGCTTAGTCCCAAAAGTTTAAAAATAAAAAAATTAACCTTCAAAGATTCCCTTTCAGGTACAGAACACGAAATTTCAGCCAAAGCATTCATCAATGCTACTGGCCCATTTACGGATGCTGTTCGCAAAATGGCGAATCCAAAATTGCACCAAAGAATGAAGGTGAGTCGCGGTGCTCATATCGTACTGAAAAAAGAATTTTGGCCTGGTGAATTATCCCTGCTAATCCCTAAAACAGACGATGGCCGTGTGGTCTTTTTAATTCCATGGAGAGATTACATCTTAGTTGGCACCACAGATGAAGCGGATTCCTTAAAAGAAAGTCCGGTAATCAAGGAAGATGAAAAAATATATCTATTGGATTATTTCAATCGTTTTGCCAAAAGAAAAGCAAGTATAGAAGACATTTGTTCCGATTTTGTTGGACAAAGGCCTTTACTCCAAGAAGCTTTGCAATCAGCCATGAAAACGGACACAAAATCCATCGTTCGTGACCATGAAGTGGAATTTGATCAAAGAAGTAATTTGATCAGTATCATGGGAGGAAAATGGACCACTTACCGAGTGATGGCAGAAGATACAGTTGATGTAATGGAAAATGAAATATTTGAAAAAAATAAATCCAAATGCACCACCCGAGATTTCACTTTAGAGGGTGGGCATATCATCAATGAACAAGCAATTCAGGATTTTGCCAAAGAAACATCTCTTCTTCCCAAAACAATCGAGCATTTGAAAGAAATATATGGCTCTAAGACTTTGGAAGTTTTAACTTTTTGCCAACAACAAAAAAATGGTCTTCAACCAATTTTAGCTGATGAGCCTTATTTAAAAGGTGAAATTGAATACTTAAAAGAAAATGAAATGGCCACCGATTTAGAGGACATTCTTCAACGCCGCTGGGGGATCGAAATTAGGGATAAGGAATTAGCGGAGAGGATTAGGAAAGAGGTAATAGGTAATAGGTAAAAGGTAATAGGTAATAGGTAATAGGTAATAGGTAATAGGTAATAGGTAATAGGTAATAGGTAATAGGTAAAAATGCGAATTAAAAGTTAAAATATCTGATTTTTATTTCTCTATTTACCATTTATGCATACGCTTACCAAA
>JBJTNH010000018.1:0-35409 GCA_046073945.1 Aquirufa sp.
CGTTTGCCCACCAATGGTATTACAAGATCCATGTAAAATATGACTACTCGTAACTCCTCCACTCAATTGGCGATAAATATCAATATCATCAGGCTCAATCACATCTGCTACTCTAACTTCGGCCGTTACGGATTGAGAACATTCGTTAATGCCACCTGTTGCAGCTACGTGCGAGTGTTCGTCGATGATACCAGCTGTTAAGTGTTTGTTTTTACCATCAATGATTTTAGCCGTTTTGTCTTGTAGGTTTTTACCAATTTCTGCGATTTTCCCACCTTTGATTAATACATCTGTCTCATTTAAAATACCTTGTTTTTCATTCGTCCAAACAGTGGTGTTTTTAATCAAATAAGTCCCAGATTTTGCAATATTTTTTTGTCCAAACCCCACGAATGGATAGACCACATCTCCCAATATTTCTTTTTCTTTGGGCATTACTTTGCTAGAATCCGATTTAGCAGGATTTTCCTTTAAAGCTGACCAAGAAATCCAATTTCCTGATGGTTCTTGTCCAGTTCCTATCCAAGAATCTGTTTGTTGAGTTCCTGTTAATCGAGTTTTTTTACCATTATTTATTTTAGCACTAAAAGACAAATTGACCAATTGGCCTTTTTGAGATAGATCTGCTTGAATGGTGTCCTTGGCGATCAGACTAGCCTTGTATGAGCCTGAAGAGCCACTGACTTGCAAGGTGAAATTTTCAGAACCAAGCGATAATTTATATTTCCCCGCAAGGTTGGAATTTAGATCCGAATGAATAGAATAGCCATTTCCTTGAATCCAATTTTCGATGATACTTGATTTTTCATCAAAGATTGGCCCATTGCTGATGAAGAAATTAGCCAATTTTCCAGTTTCTAAAGTACCCACTAAATCATTTGCTCCAATCAATGTTGCGGGTGTTTGGGTTAAAGCTTCCAATGCTTTTTGCTCAGAAAGTCCTCTTTGAATGGCTTTTCTAACATTGGGTAAAAATTGAGATAAATCTTTCAGCCCGTTCGTGCTAAGAGCAAAAGTAATATTTGCTTTTTCAAAACTAGCAGGATTACTAGGTGCCAACTCCCAATGTTTCAATTCAGATAAATTGACGAAACGAGCATCGGTCGGATCTTCTAAATCCATGGCTTGTGGAAAGGCAATCGGTAAAATAAATGAAGCTTGCGTCGCCTTCATTTCATCGATTCTCTGATATTCTTCTCCACTTGCTTTGATGATGTATTGAATACCAAATTCATCACCTACTTTGTCGGCTCTCAAGGCACTCCATTTATCTGCTACTTCAAATATCTGAGGAAGTGATAATTGTTCGTTGAAAGATTGTAAAGTTAAATTTAACCCTTCGCCTTCTGATTTGTTTTTATACCATTTGGCGTCTTGAAAAAGTTGGCGCATCAAAGCAATGCTACCCATCAAAGAATTGGGATAATCTTGTGTAGAAGAGCCTTTGCTAAATGAATAATGTGCGGCAGCTTTTTCACGAAGTACCACCAAATTTTCTTTTTCCTTGGCTAAAGTAACCAAACTTCCAGTTCCTCTAGAGATTCCATCCATTTGATGCGTCAATACCGTACCGAAGCCAATGTTTCTCAATTCTTTCGCTTTGGAATCATTGACCGTGAAGTTTTTTCCCATCGAAAACTCTGATTTTAAGGCTTGATTCCAGCCAAAAGCACCCTTGGTATTGGATAGCATTTGAGAAGAACCACTATAAGAGCGATTATTTGCTTGAATACTTGGAGCGCCATAATCCGTGTATAAATCAATGAAAGAAGGATATATGTATTTTCCTTTACAGTCGATAACTACCGCTTCTTTGGGTAAAGGAATGTTAACTCCAATTTGTTCGATTTTGCCTTTTCGGATGATTAAAGTTCCATGGGAAATGGTATTTTTGGAATCTTTAATAATGTTGGCATTGGTGAATGCATAATAGCCTTGTCTAGGGTCAGCTACGTCATTGATTGGGAATGTTGTTTGGCCTAAAAGTGGACTGCTAATGAAAAATAAAATCATAGCCATCCACCTTAAAAGTGTAATCTTCATTGGTTTAGTTTTAAGATGAAACACTAAATTAATAAATTAAAATAGCATATTGCAAAGCAAGGCTTACAATTAAAAGCCGTACCTTGCAGGATAATTAGAATGTTAAAATTATGGCTAGTTCACCGAAGGAGGAAAAATTTTTGAACGCCTTGCAATCAGAAATCTTAGAATATTTTGAATTAAATGATTTCAGATCATTTTCGCTCAACCAAATTCATAAAGCGTTTGCAATCAGAGATAGAAATACCAAAGAATTGTATGCAAAATTGTTGCAAAAATTAGTAACAGAAAATAGATTATTGCGCTTGCCTGATGGTAATTATCGTTTTGATAGTGAATCATTTCAGGTAGTTGGTCGGGTAGATCACGTTAATTCTCGATTTGCCTTTGTCATTCCAGAAACTGTTGGAAGTAAAGATATTTGGGTTGCGACAGCCGATTTAAATAATGCCAAAGATGGTGACAAAGTTCGTGTTCAAGCCAGAAAACCAAGTACCAAAAAGAAAAATGATCGTCCAGAAGGGGAGGTAATTGAAATCATCGAACGTCGTTCTCCTGAATTTGTGGGGATCCTTCAGGTAACTCCTAATTATGCGTTTTTGATTCCAGATTCAAAAAAGATTTACGAAGATATTTACATTCCGAAAACGGAAGTGAAAAATGCCAATCATTTGGATAAAGTGATTGTTGAGGTGACTCGTTGGGCACAAACAGGTAAGAAGGCAGAAGGCCGAGTGCTAAAAGTGTTGGGAAAAGCAGGTGAGAATGAAACAGAAATGCACTCAATTTTGGCGGAATTTGGTTTGCCTTATGATTTTCCTGAGGAAGTTGAATTGGCAGCTGAAGCGATTCCAACCGGAATTCCCAAGGAGGAATTTAAGAAAAGAAAAGATTTACGTAATGTATTGACTTTTACCATCGATCCAATTGATGCTAAAGATTTTGATGATGCAATTAGTTATCAAAAACTCGCCAATGGAAATACGGAAATTGGTGTTCACATTGCCGATGTAAGTTTTTATGTAAAACCAGGAAGTATTCTGGATGAAGAAGCTTATCGACGTGCTACTTCTGTTTATTTAGTGGACCGTGTCGTGCCAATGTTGCCTGAAAAGCTATCCAATGGGCTTTGTTCTTTGAGGCCACATGAAGATAAATTGACTTTTTCGGCCATTTTTGAAATTGATGCCAAAGATAAAATTGTTAAAGAATGGTTTGGAAGAACGATCACACATTCTGATAGGAGATTTGCTTACGAGCAAGCCCAGGTTTTGATTGAAAATACAGCTGAGACAGATGATACTTATGAACCCATTATCAAGGAATTAAATAGAATTGCCAAGATTTTTAGAGCGGAGAGATTTGCTAAAGGGTCTGTTAATTTTGAAACGGTTGAAGTACGATTTGAATTAGATGAAACGGGGAAACCTATCGCTGTTTATCCTCGTGAGCGGAAAGATGCACATAAATTGATTGAAGAATACATGTTGATGGCTAATAAAAAGGTGGCGACATTTGTGCATGAATTAAAAAAAGAAGATCCGCGTAACACCATGGTTTATCGAGTTCACGAAGCTCCAGATCCTGAAAAATTACGTGTATTTTCCACATTTGCTAAAAAATTCGGCTATCAAGTATCCACCGAACCAAAGCATGTTAGTGATTCATTCAATGCCTTGATGGAAAATATTGAAGGAAAGGCAGAGGAGCATGTTTTACAAAGTTTAGCAGTTAGAACAATGTCCAAAGCGCGCTATAGTACGGATGCCATCGGGCATTTTGGATTAGCGTTCCCATTTTATTCTCACTTTACAAGTCCTATTCGTCGATATCCGGATGTCATGACGCATCGATTATTGCAACATTACTTGGACAAAGGAATTTCCCCGGAGCGCTCTCCGTATGAAGTAAAATGCAAGCATTGTTCAGATAGAGAAAAATTGGCTGCGGATGCAGAAAGAGCTTCCATCAAGTTCAAGCAAGTCGAATACATGAGTTTACATGAACCACAAATTTTTGATGGCATCATTACAGGTGTTACGGAATTTGGATTGTTTGTGGAAATTGGTGAAACAAGTTGCGAAGGATTGATTCGTATGGTTGACTTGAATGATGACTTCTACGATTTAGACAAAGAAAATTTCCGAATTGTAGGTAAGTCTAATGGCCGCGTATTTGGTTTTGGAGATGCGGTTAAGGTGAAAGTTAGAGAAACCAATTTAGCAAAAAGAACGATTGACCTAGAATTAATTGGGATGCGAAATGGTGTGGATAATCGATTTGCTAATAATAGAAGTCGCAAAAGAGAGGCACCAAGAAGTTCACGAAGTTCCAAGGTAATTCCAAGAGGGAAGCGCCGCAGATAAAACGAATTGCCGTATATACGCACGAACATGCATATATACGGCATATTATTATTTCACCTCTGGGCTAGGGCGACTCGTGTGGTACAATTCATACCAATCTTGATGATCTAATTTGATGGAGAATGAATCTACGATATTGCGTATTCTTTTTTCTTCCAAAGTGCCAATCAATGGCAAAGCACCTAATTTAACCAACCAAGCCACCGCGATAGATTCTAAATTGCTATCGTATTTGTCAGCAATCTCAATCAACTTTTTACGTACTTTTAAAGCCAATTCATCAGTTCCATTTTCAATTCTACCTCCAGCTAATGGAGATACAGCCAATGGACGCATATATTTTTGTTTCACATAATCCACTACTCCATTGTCCAAAGCAGAAGTGTTCAATAAATTCAAATCGATGTGGTTTGAAACCACAGGAATGTCTAAAAATGAAACCAATAATTGATGTTGGTGAACGCTAAAATTAGATACACCAATGTTCTTAACTTTACCACTGCTTTTCAATTTTTGCAATGCCAAAGCTGTGGATTCTATGTCTGAAAGCGGATCTAATTGATCCAATAAAAAAATATCTAAATAATCGGTTTGTAGATTTCTTAAAGAACTTTCTACACTTTCCGTAATGTGTTTGGCAGAAGTGTCCAAATGCGTCACTCGATAAGCTGGGCGCGCAGGGCTAGGATGATTTACTCCACATTTGGAGAATAAAACAACATCACTTCGCTTGAAAGATTTTTTAGCTAAGACTTCTCCAAATAACTTTTCGCAAGAATATTGTCCGTAACGATCCGCATGGTCAAATGTATTAATGCCTAATTCAAGGCATAAATTGACAATTTTTTCCATGGTTTGAGCACTGCTTGAATTTTCTTGTTCCCATCTCCAAAAACCATAGATAGCAGGAGATACTTTAGGGCCGGCGTCACTTAGATAAATCTTTTCCATTTCTTTAATCGTTTAATATAATTTTAGAAGCTGCTAATAAATTTTCCACCAAGTGGGTAGCTTTCGTTTCTGTTGCTGGTGGAGCCAATCTGATGGTTCTCAATCCTGCTCTTGTCCCAGCTAAAACATCCCTTTCATGGTCTCCAACCATCCAAGAGGCATCCATGTCCACTTTGTATTTAGCAGCCGCTTTTTCAATCAATAAGGATCCCGGTTTACGCGTCAAAGATGCGCTGTCGTAATTTTCATGGTAAGGACAAAAGTACAAATCGTCCAATGCTCCACTACTCGCTTCTTGTAAAGCATCATGAATTAACTGAACATCTTTTCGTTCATAAATTCCTTTGGCAATACCACTTTGGTTGGTAATAACGACCAACAAATAACCGGCTTTTTTTAAATTTTGTAGTGCCTCTACCACACCTTCAGGAATAATAAATTCTTCCATTCGGTATACATAATCCACTCGATCTACGTTTAATACACCATCACGGTCTAAAAATATGCACTTTTGACCCATGATACTATACTAATCTATCCCAAGGAATTCTACTGATGATTAATGCCAATGCTAAGCCGTAAAATAACCAAGCATTTTTATGCTTTTGAGCATCAGCAATGGCTTTTTTGTTTTTAGAATAAGCGACTGTCACCAAAACAGCAGCAATAATATTCACAGTAATGTGCTCCACAGCGATTAAACGCAAAGCGGGGTCTTTCATTGCAGCACCAAAATCAGCAAAAGCAGCTTGTGTCAAAGGACTTAAAAATACGTATAAAATAAGACCGATTAACAACTGGGTGTGAACAGATATCAAAAAGAATAAACCTGTTTTTCTGTCTGAATCAGTAAATGAATTTCCTGAATTGAATCCTTTAATACCTTTCAAAATGGCCATGATTCCAAAGATTAGAACCGCCCAACGAAGATAAGAATGCACCAATAATAGAGTTGAATACATGATGTGTAAGTTTTTGTTTCAGCAAAGATACATCTTACAGCATACTTCTTTACCTTTGTTGCTATTATTTAAATAAAAATATGTCAAATCCGTCGAAGTTATTAGCTGTTATCAATGCTCGTTGCCCGCAATGTCATGAAGGTAGATTGTTTAAATTCAAATTTTGGAATTTGTTCAACTTCACTCAAATGCACGAACATTGTCCGAAATGTAATATGAGATATGAAATCGAGCCAGGTTTTTTCTTTGGCGCTATGTATGTGTCTTATGCATTTACGGTTGGTATTATGTTGGTTGGCGGAATTGTTATTTTTAACTTTTTCAACGATCCTCCTGCTTTGGGATATGTACTTCCGATTACCATCGTTTCTGTATTGATGGTTCCCTTTAATTTTAGAATGGCAAGAGTCTTGTTCATTCACCTTTTTTCAGGGGTTAAATACCAAAAAGACCTTCTTAAGAAGTAATATTATTGATGAAAATACTCGATCTGTATATTCTTAAAAAGTTTTTAAAAACCTATGTTTTTGCCGTAGTAATCATTGTATTGATTGTTATGGTGATCGACTATACAGAGAAAATTGATGATTTTATTCGTAAACAAGCACCATTAAACGAAATAATATTTGATTATTATTTCAATTTTATTCCTTACTGGGCCAATTACATTAGCCCTTTGATGGTCTTTATTGCCACTGTTTTCTTTACTGCGAACATGGCTGCTAAAACGGAAATAATTGCCATTTTGAGCTCAGGAGTTAGTTTTACTCGTTTAATGAGGCCTTACTTGATTGGTTCTAGCATAATCGCTTTGGGGACCTTTGTGATGATAGGTTGGATTGTGCCAAATGCCAATAAAATTCGTGTACCTTTTGAGCATAGATATATCAATGGAACATATTACTTCGATAAGCGTGATGTTCACATCAAAATTGGACCAGATGTTTATGCCTATATCGAGTCCTACGATAATAATTCCAACACGGGATATCGTTTTACTTTGGAGAAAATCAAAAATAACGAAATTCAACGAAAATTGATGTCAGAGCGTATTTCATGGGATACCTTGCATAAAAAATGGCAAATTTTCGATTATCGTTTGCGGATTGCGGAACCAGGACTTTCGAAAGTGGAATTTGGTTCAAAAATGGATACAACCTTGAATTTGTTTCCGCGCGATTTCCAAAATAAACATTTATTGCATGAAACCTTTACCTTACCCGAGCTGGATAGACACATTAATTTAGTGCGCTCAAGAGGATCGGATGGAATTGAAGTGTTTTTGATTGAAAAGTACCTGCGTTTTGCTAATCCCTTTTCGGTTATCATTTTAACCATCATTGGATTTTTGGTGTCTGCAAGAAAATCCCGAGGGGGTGTAGGTTTTCAAATAGCTTTGGGATTCACTTTGGCCTTTGTGTACATCTTGTTTTTTATGATGAGTAAAGGGATTGCTGAAGGTGGTGGAATGCCACCCATGTTAGCCGTTTGGCTGCCTAATATCGTTTTTAGCTGCATCGGAGTAGGTTTATACTATACAATTCCAAGGTAAAAATGCGCCAGAAACCCCATCTTTTCGATTATTTCAAAATCCATTTCATTGTCATTTTATATGCCTTCACGGCCATATTGGGCAATGCCACCCATGCCAATGCATTAAGCATCGTTTTTTTTCGTTGCGTCATTACTAGTGTGGCTTTGATTGCGATTTTGTATTTTTCTAAACATTCTTTGCTTGTCGATTCCAAAACGCTTCGGGTCTGGTTATTGAATGGCCTATTTATCGCACTGCATTGGTTGTTGTTTTTTGGCGCAGCCAAAGTTTCTACGGTAGCGATGTGTTTGGCTGGTTTATCCACTCAAACTTTTTGGACGAGTGTGATGGAACCTATAGCAAAAAAACAAAAAGTCAAATTGGTGGAGGTCTTTTTAGGCGCCTTGGTGATAATAGCGCTTTTTATCATTTTTTCTGTAGAGCAAGCCCAGTGGTTAGGATTGCTTTTGGGAATAGGTGCAGGCTTTTTCGGTGCCTTATTTTCAGTCATCAATGGAGAATATACGCATAGTCATGACCCTCGGTTAATTACTACTTATGAAATGATTTCTGCCGGCATTCTTACGGGGATCGTTTGGTCTTATGGGGCACTAAATGGCTGGGATCACTATATACCAATCGATTTAGATTGGCTTTGGATCGGCATTTTAGCCATTGTTTGTACGGTATATGCGTATACAGAAACCATCAAATTGTATCGAGTTTTCAGTGTGTTTTCCATTAATTTAGTGATCACTTTGGAGCCTGTTTATGGGATAATTTTGGCAGTCTTTATTTTTGGAAGCAAAGAAGTGATGCATTCGGGTTTTTATTGGGGCACAGCCTTGCTGGTTTTAACGGTAATGGCTCATCCCTTTTTGGTCAAATCGCAAAACAAAACAAATCCCTTGTAGTTTAATTTACAATTTCTAAGATAGAATTCTATGTTTCGTACTCTTTTATTCGCTTTTGTTTGCTTCTCTTTGTTGAGTTCTTGTACCAAAGAACCTGATTTGACAGGCTTTGATTCGGAGGCATTTAAAAAAGACAGAGGAGCATGTTTGGGGCAGCGGGAAAAGCAATTGAACTGGCTGAAAAGTCACAAATCCAACTGGAAAGGAGTCAGCTCTAATCACTTAGAAGATCTATTAGGCAAACCAGACATTCAGCAATTAGCCGACAGAAATCAAGAATACTATATTTATTTCTTAGAAAAAGGTCCTCATTGTGATAAAATGACAAACCCTTCCAGTGCCCAATCCATCGCATTTCGTTTTTCAGCCATTGGCCTCACTACGGAGATTACTTTTCAGTTAGGGGTACCCCTTTGAAAAGAGGAGAGAGAAAAGAGAAAAGAGAAAAGAGAAGATCCTATTACCTCTTACCTATTACCTATTACCTCTTACCTCAACTCTTTTTCTTAAACAGCGGAACCGTGCTACAAGGTTCACCGAAGAAAAGACTTTTGACGATTGGTTGTAGTTTATGACTCAATTGCACATAGGCATCCGTGGGGATAGATTCTTTGGAACAGCCTTTTACAACTACGCGGGCGCCTTGGAATTCATTTGGGTTTAAATTACTGATTAATTGTTGAAAAAGGGTTTTTTCTAAATCTGTCAAATCACCAAATACAATGGTTTGTGCAAAAGGGCTAAGTTGAATGCTTATTAACATAAAAGCCCACGTTGGAATAATGGCATCTACAGAGCAGCCGATAGCGACATGTTTTCCATTGTATTGCGACCAGTCATGTTCCGTAATGAAGCCTCTGAATTCTTTTTCTCTTAGTACTTGACCCATGAAAAGATAAGGCTCAAGATCAAAAAATATCCTTTCACCCTGGGGTCTTAGTTCCTCTAAATCTATTTGTAAAAGTCCACTTTGATTAACTTTGTTAACAATTGTTTCTTCCATTTTAGAGTATATTTTTTCTCGGCTGAGTGCCTACGAATTCTTTTAAATATTGAGGTTCTAAAGTAACTATATTTTCAAATTTTTGGTTCAAATATGATTCCAGTGCTAACTCGCCCATGTATTTTGCTTCTGGATACAAAGGGCTTTTTAAAAACCGAATATTTTTTGTTTGACAAATTGCTTCGAATTTGGATGAGCCATTTCCAAAGGCAAAGATTTCTTTATCCGCTAATCCAGCGTATGAATTTTCTTCTAAAACAACAGGCTTTAAGGAATCTAATTCAGCAAAATTATCGGATTGGTAAATGGCAGAATAGACTTCCATTCTTCTTGCATCCAACATGGGAAGAAGTGCAATGGAGGGTGAGGTGGTTCCTTGATAGGCTTTTGCCAAAACTTGTAAGGTTGGAAGGGCAATCAATGGAATGTCTAATCCAAAACATAATCCTTTTGCGGTTGCCAAACCAATGCGTAATCCTGTATAGGAACCAGGTCCGTTAGACACGGCAATGGCAGATAAATCGCGCATTTGTACAGCACAATTTTCTAATAATTGATCAATTAAAACAGTCAATTTAATGGAATGCGAACCTTCTTTGGTTAACATTTGTGTTCCGATTAATTGGCCATTTTCATGCAGCGCAACAGAGCATGCGGAAGTAGATGTTTCAATGCTGAGAATCAATGTATTCATTATTTTTTTTCAGCTAAAATGGATTGGAATCTTTCAGGTTGATCAAACAAGCGAATGCTTTCTAAAATGGCTTCATCTTTGGTAAATGACCATTCTTTCACCCCTTTTTGATAATAATAATGCAAAATAATTTGAGCCTCCAATAATTCTGAAAGTTCTTTTTTATTCGCTTTTAATTCTTTGTCGATAGAAGATGTCCATTCTGCTTTTATGGCATTCAAATTGTTTTCTAGTCCAGCGTAAGAAGGGTCTTTTTTGCTATTTTCCAACAAATTTTTCATTTGTTTTTCAATTTGACTCACATAAGTGAATTTTTGTGATTTGAGCCATTTGCTAAATGTATCAAATTCTGCATCATTGAAATTGAAGACTTTGGCAGGAGCTATGGTCGGATGCAAATTTTGGTAGTGGCAAGCATACAAAAACGCCCAATTGTCTTCTCTAATAGTTTGAATAAAAGCAGTGCCTGAATTTTTCTTGATATTGATATCGGGTTGAATACCACCACCATCTATGACTTTCCTATTGTTTTGTGTGTAAAATACCTTTTGATTGGAGTCTTTAATGGATCTACCGCTGCCGTCTGCATTTTTGTTTTGGTAATCAATGGCTTGAATACATCTTCCACTTGGGATATAATATTTGGCTGTAGTGATTTTCATTTTGGTTCGATAAGGAAGGTCTCTTGTTACTTGAACAAGTCCTTTGCCATAACTTTTTTGACCAATCAAAACCGCGCGATCATAATCTTGCATCACACCAGCCACAATTTCTGCAGCAGAGGCAGAATGGTTATTGATTAAAATAATTAAGGGTAAATCGGGCTCTAAACTGGGATTTAATGCCAAATACGATTTATTCCATTCTTCTACTTTTCCTCTAGTTTCCACAATTTTTGTTTCTTTTTTCAAAAACAAATTGCAGATATCCACTGCTTGCGTCAGTAATCCACCTGGATTTTCTCTTAAATCCAAAATTAACTTTTTCATGCCTTCCTTTTTCAAGTTTTGAAGGGCATTTTTTAATTCCTTGGCAGCAGATGAATTGAAATCTTCCAATAATATATAACCCACTTCTGGGCGAATCATGCCAGAATAGACGACATTGTTGATTTGTACGGTCTCGCGAATAACTTGAATTTCTTCCGGGCTACTTTTACCGTTTTTGATAATCATCATCGACAATTTTGTCCCAGCTTGGCCTTTCATTAATTTTGAGTGATCTACATCCGTTTTTTCGGTAATATCGATGCCATTTACTGCCGTAATTTGATCCCCAATGCCCAATTTTGCTTTTGCAGCTGGGCTATTTTCATCGACGTAAACAATGTAATGTTTATGGTTTATTTCTTCCAAAATAATACCAATTCCTTGGTATTTTCCTGTGGTCATGGTCAAATAATCCTCCAATTCATCTTCCGGATAAAAGACCGTGTAAGGGTCAAAGCTTTTTAATAAAGCATCAATGGAGGTTTTTATTGCGGTATTTGGGTTGATTTCATCGACGTAGAATTTATTTAATTCTTTGAAAACTGAAGCGTATATGTCGAGATTTTTGGCAATGTCAAATAGCCGATCGCCAGGGGTACTAAAAGCAAAAATGGCAATAACGCTACAGATGAATCCGATGCCAATAAATTTCTTTTTAAGTTGCTTCATCTGTGCGAATATCTTTGGAGGGTTGATTTGAAAATTCTTTTAGAATTGCGTGCATTCTTTTTTGAATTAATTCAAAAGGTTCAATGATAGACCCAATATATACAAAAGCAATGTATTCTGGTAATTGTTTGAAAGAATCTCCTTGGTAATGAGGCTTGGCTAAACGATAAGCTTCTCTTATTCTGCGTTTTATGAGATTTCTATCAACCGCTTTTTTGAATTTTCTTTTGGGAACAGAAATGAGAATCTTCGTGGATTCTTCTTGTGCTAAGGTGGAAGGGTACAAAACTCGAAAAGGATAGACAAATCGTTGTGCAACAATTTGGCTATCCTTTTGGAATAGTATATCAATGATTTTTGTCTGAGTTAATCGCTCGGATTTGGGAAATGTAAATTTCACGGCATCAATACTTACATGTATTTAAATTAAACCAGAAATCTTATTCCTAAAGTCTCGGGCTTATTTTCCTCTCTTCTCGTCAGAAACAGATAATTTATGACGACCTTTAGCACGACGAGCTGTTAACACACGACGGCCATTTGCAGTTGACATACGCTCACGGAATCCGTGCTTATTTTTTCTTTTACGTACAGAGGGTTGAAATGTTCTTTTCATTATCTTAAAATTTTAACCATTCGATGGTTGAATCGAATTGGGTTTGCAAAGGTAAGAAAAAAATAATTTTATTCAATAGGTGGCAGTAAAAAAAATCGACTTTCTGATAAAATTCTTCTAAAATGCCTTCAAGAAAGTTATTATCTTTGTTTTTTAATTCTTTTCAATGAAAGTTTCAGTAATCACAGTTGTGTATAATGGCAAAGATAGCATTCGGTCGACCATCGAAAGTGTATTGGCGCAAGATTACCCTGATGTTGATTATTGGGTGATTGATGGGGGTTCTACGGATGGGACAGTTGAAATTTTGAAAGAATATGGCGCGCGCATTCATTTTGTTTCTGAAAAGGACAAAGGCATCTATGATGGTATGAATCGTGGCTTAGCAAATGTCACAGGGGAGATAGTTGGAATGGTTCATTCAGGCGATACCTATCCCAGCAAAGATGTGCTTAGTTCAGTAGTGAAATGTTTTAAGGAACAACAAGTAGATGCCATTTATGGCGATAAGCAATACATTGATCCTGTCAGCCAGAAAATAGTTCGTTATTGGGTTGCTGGTAGTTATCATCGCAACAATTGGTTGTTTGGATGGATGCCTCCACATTTGTCATTTTATGTTAAAAAATCGGTTTACGATCGTTTAGGAGGCTATAGATTAGATTTGTCTACTTCCGCAGATTATGAATGGATGTTGCGAGCCCTGTATAAAGAGCAGATTTCTGTGGCTTATTTGCCTAAATTATTGGTAACGATGCTAAATGGAGGAGTGAGTAATGCGAGTTGGAAACATCGTTTAAAGGCCAATCAACAAGATCGTGAATCATGGAAAGTAAATGGTTTGAATCCTTATATTTTCACCTTGTGGTTGAAACCACTTCGGAAAATTGTGCAACTTTTTAAGAATCCCAAACCTTAATTCACATCATGAGAGTAGTCATATTAACGCAAGATGATCCTTTCTTTCTACCCAAATCATTGGATAAATTGCAAAAGCAATTGCCAGAAGGAGTGGAATTAATAGCAACCGTTTTGTTTGAAGTTTCTCCTTTTGGTAAAAGAGAATCCTTTTTTGCCAAAATGAAAAAAACTTTGGAGGTTTTTGGTTGGGAGTTTTTTTTGTTTTTTTCTTTGAAATTTATTTGGGCCAAATTAAGACCAGGATATTCGGTGAAGGCAGTTTTGAAGAAAGCCAATGTTCCTCTTTTGCAATTAGAAGGTTCTATCAATGCGGCCCATAATTTAGCTATTTTAGCCGATTTGAAACCTGATTTATTGGTATCCATCGGGGGTAATCAGATTTTCAAAAGACCTTTGTTGAACATAGCGACCAAAGGCTGCATTAATTTGCATACTGCATTATTGCCAAAATATAGGGGTTTGATGCCTTCATTCTGGGTCTTGAAAAATCAAGAAAAATATACGGGTATTTCTGTATTTTTGGTTGATGAAGGAATTGATTCAGGCCCTATCATTGTTCAAAAGAAAGTGGAAATTGGTAATCGAACGCAAGAGGAGTTAATTGAATATACCAAAGATGTAGGGATGGATTGTATATTGGAAGCCATAACTTTGTTGAGAGACGGCAAAGTAGAGTTGATGCCTAATCCTGCCGAGGAAATGACTTATTTTTCATTTCCTACTAAAGCGGATGTACAAGAATTTAAACGGAATGGAGCCTTGTTTTTCAAGTGGTTTTAAATGAATATTTTAACGTTTGATATTGAAGAGTGGTTTCATTTGCTAGATCATCCCGGTACTAGATCGGAAAGTGATTGGGCTAAATTTCCTGTTCGTATTCATGAAAACATGGAAAGAATCATGGGAATGTTGGCTCAAAACAAGCAATCAGCTACTTTTTTTTGTTTAGGATGGGTAGCCAGAAAATACCCTGAAATTATTCGTCAAATTTCAGATGCTGGTTATGAAATTGCCACCCACAGCGATTTACATCAATTAGCGTATCAACAAAATCGCACACAATTTTCAGAAGACTTAAGTAGATCCATTCAATCCTTAGAAAGTTTAACTGGAAAGAAAATACGGGCCTATCGGGCACCTGGTTTTTCTTTGAAGGAAGAAAATAAATGGGTATTTGAGGAGCTTTTGAAAAATGGAATTGAGGTAGATTGTTCTATTTTTCCTGCTAAAAGAGCACATGGTGGATTTGCTAACTTTGGTGAGCAAGAACCTTGTTGGGTGGAAATGGATGGGGTTAGATTGAAAGAATTTCCGATTAATGTTTCTTCTCTAGGAAGTTTTCCATTGATTTTTTCTGGAGGAGGATATTTTAGGCTTCTACCTACTTGGGCTTTGGATCAATTATGGAGAAATCAAGCTTATGTGATGACCTATTTTCATCCCCGCGATTTTGATGCTGGACAACCGATGATTGAGGATTTATCGTTTGTAAGAAAATTCAAATCTTATTATGGGCTAGCATCTGCGATGGGAAAATTGGAACATTTGATTCAAAAATATCCCTTTACAGATTTAGCGACTGCGGAAAATGAAGTTGATTGGGATAAAGCAAGGGTGGTGAAATTGTAAGGTAGGTAGAAGATAGAAGATATAAATGTAGAGATGCACGGCCGTGCATCTCTATTTTTATATCCATGCATTTAAATTTTTATATCATTACGGCGGACGAGATGGGTGACCATCCGTGGGAAAAAAATAAACAAAAAAAACCTCTTATCGCTAAGAGGCTTTTTTTTGAAATTAGGGCACATTAAACTTTGATTTCAACATCAACGCCTGAAGGCAATTCTAATTTCATAAGAGCGTCAACCGTCTTAGCAGAAGAAGAGAAGATGTCAATTAAACGCTTGTAAGTGCATAATTGAAATTGCTCACGTGCTTTTTTGTTCACGTGTGGTGAACGTAAAACAGTGAATTTCTCGATCTTTGTTGGAAGAGGTACAGGTCCTGAAACAACAGCTCCTGTGGCTTTAACCGCCTTAACGATTTTCTCAGCTGATTTGTCAACCAATGTATGGTCAAACGACTTTAACTTAATACGAATTTTTTGATTCATAAGATTTGGTTCATTTAGTTGATGACTGCTGAAAGAACCATTTACTCCATCAGTCATATAATTGGTTACAAAGGTAATAGGTTTAAAACGTTTTTGCAAATGGCAGGTTTTCAAAGAGTTGGAGGCTTAGAAAAACGCGATTTTCAATATCTTGATAATTTGTTAGGAAGAATTTTTTTTTGAAAATGTTTCATTAAAATTGTAGAGAATAGTAAAATTATCAACTGTAAACTCGTTTTATAATATCTTAAAAGAAGCTAAATCTAGAAAATAGATTTAGGTCGTTTTTTGAATAATCTACCTTTTAAAAACAAAAACCCCGATGGATGCATTAGCAGCGCCAAACGGGGAATACGTCTTATAGTAAAAAATTTATTTCAAATTTACTCGAATTCAATATAAACTTTAATTTTTTGACAAGTTAAAATACCCTTCTTTTAATCACGTCATCCAACTTTTTTTCAAATTTGACAATTTCTCTTTGATACAACATAGGATCCAACTTTTTTAGTGTTTCCATGGCTTCTTTCGCATATTGAATTTCAGCTATTTCTAGTGCCTGTTGAGCATAAATTGGATAATAGGTAGCAATTTGTTCATTATACCGAAGGACGGAAAGTGCATATTGGTACGCAAGTTTTTGTTGTTGATTTTGGTTTAAAATAGGAATTGCTTTTTGAAGAACATGAAGGTTAAATGGGTGACTTTCGAGTGCTTTTTTGGCACTTTGCAAATTTGTGATGGGTGATAGGTTAACACTGTTTAATGCTTTTTCTTTCCAATATCCAAGGATGTTTTGCAATCCTCTATTTCGCGCACTGGTGTCTTGTGCGATGATGAGGGATAATTGGTCCAAACCAATCAATGGTTTTTGATGGTAGTAATTTTGCCAAGCTTCTAATAAGTTGACCTCAGGAAATATTTTCTGTATTTCTGGAATTTTTTTCCATTGGGTATATGCAAATATTGGTGCTTTTTCTTTCAACAAGGACGTCGTATTGTATAAAATGGCCCAGTCGCGCACATCCAATTTTGGCTCAAAATCAGCAGGAACGCTTGTTTTAGGTAAGGGTTGACGTAGCTGTGCTGAATACAATAATACATTGTTTTGGATGGATCTGTTTTCGGAATTCTGATGAATTAAAAGCTCATTAAGCACTTTTTTTGTTGGGTATTTACTTTCAAAATACACATAGTTGGCAATTGCGATTTCGTTTTCGGGTGCTATCTCAAAAGCTTTCCGATAAAAATACTTTGCTGAATCCAATTGATTTAATTTTTCATAATTAATGGCCAATTGATTCATGAGATAAATATTGTTCGGGAGAATACCTAGGCCCTTTTTTAAATTAAAGAGCGATTCAAACAAATGATCATTTTTGGCATATAGGTAGCTTAATGCGATAAATGTTTCTGCTTGGGGATTTTTCACCAAAGTGTTGGAGAGGTAATAAGCTTGTTCTTCCTCTTGGTTTTGTAAATGCGCCAAATGAGCGAGACTAAGGTTAGATTTGGTGTTTAGTTTACTATGTGTAAGGGCATTTTTGTAATGAATGTCAGCCAAAGTATATTCTTTTAACAGGTATGCGTTGTCGCCCTCTTGGTTGCTTTTTCCGGCCATTATTTGATGGAAAACTGCAGTATTCATAGCAAAAACCCAAGCGGTTGTCAATAAGAAAATGCCTAGGTGAATCAAATAAATAGGAAGTTTTTGAGCTTTGTGAAAAACTTTAAAAATGGGTAATTGGACTGAAATTAAATCTTTGAAATTGGTGTAAATGAAAGCCGGGAAAACAAGCGACATGGCTATTTGACACATCATATTCCATGTCTCTATCGCCTTAATTCCTGGATCATTTTGATGTAGATGCATTTCAGTAAATGTCGTAATCGCCAACAGAAATAGGCCAAAAAATATAATCTGTTTAGTTCTTTCCTGAAATTTTAGGGTTTGAAATAAAAAGATTGTGGAAGAAATAATCCAAAAGAGAGAAGAGGGTATATATAAATTAGATTCCCAATAATTCAGTAGATTTCCAAAACTCAAAACTAGATTGATAAAATAGATAAACCCAAGTAAGTACCAGATTTGAACATTGTTCTTTTTGTCTAGTTGGAAACTTAGTTGAATAATAAAGGCAAGGATAGCTTGCGAAGAGAGAATAGCCCAAACAAAAACTGCCAAAATTCCTGCATAGTTAATTTGCTGTTGTATCAATAAAATCCAATCATTAAAGCCGTGTTGTGCATTGTTATAGACCACAATTCCTATCCAAAGAACGATTCCGAAAATAAATTGACGCGGATTGATTTTTGACCAGCTTTGAAATCCAATGAGTAAATAGGCCAAACCAATCAGGCTAATGATGGAACAAATGACGTTTATTTTGAAATCTGCTTCAAGGAAATGTATGTAGTAGGATTGGCGGATTAAAAATAGCTGATTTTCGAGTTGGAGGTTTCTAAAGCTGTCCACTTTAGAAATAATGGGAATTAATTCTGAAAATTCATTCCAAGTTAAAAGGTTGGAAGAATGGGTGAATAAGACAGTTAATGAAAGCACGCTCAAAAATGCCCCGATGACAAATAAGATAGTTGGAGTCTCTTGAAGGCGAATTTTATCAGGTTTGTTCATAAATGTCAAAAAAATCGGATCGCTAAATTTCAGCATAAACTTTAATTCATTCAAAGAAATGGGCGGATTTTGTCAAAAAATAGCAAAAAAATACAAACTTCCATTTTGCTAATTAGAAAATCCCGACTAATTTTGCACTTCGAATGACAAATGCATTCGACGAATTATTTAAATCATTAGTTTTTTAGCTAGCAAATTTAATTTTCAAATGGCAAACCCAGTAAATAAAGGAAAAGTTGCACAGGTAATTGGACCGGTAGTCGATGTAAGCTTCGAAGGAGCAGGATCACATTTACCAGAAATTTTAAATGCACTTTCTGTAACCAAAACAAATGGACAAGAACTGATACTTGAAGTTCAACAACATTTAGGAGAAGATCGCGTGAGAACCATCGCGATGGAAGGAACGGAAGGACTTCAAAGAGGTCAAGAAGTAATTGATAAAGGAACTCCTATGACTATGCCAACAGGAGATGGCATTAAAGGTCGTTTGTTTAATGTGGTAGGTCAAGCGATTGATGGTATTACACAACCTAAATCAGATAAAGGTTTACCGATTCACCGTTCGGCGCCGAAATTTGATGAGTTAGCTACAACAACTGAAGTTTTATTTACAGGAATCAAGGTAATTGACCTTTTAGCACCTTACGTAAAAGGAGGTAAAATTGGTTTGTTCGGTGGTGCGGGTGTAGGTAAAACCGTATTGATCATGGAATTGATCAACAACATTGCAAAAGCATACGAAGGACTTTCTGTATTTGCGGGAGTAGGTGAGCGTACTCGTGAGGGTAACGACTTATTGCGTGAGATGATTGAGTCTGGAGTAATTAAATATGGTGAGGCGTTTAAGCACGCTATGGAAGAAGGACAATGGGATTTGTCGAAAGTAGATGAGAGTGAATTAAGTAAATCTCAAGCAACTTTGGTGTTTGGTCAAATGAATGAGCCTCCTGGAGCACGTGCTCGTGTGGCATTGTCTGGTTTGACAGTAGCGGAACACTTCCGTGACGGAGATGGCGAAGGACAAGGTCGTGATATCTTATTCTTTATTGATAATATCTTCCGTTTTACTCAAGCGGGTTCTGAGGTGTCGGCTTTATTAGGTCGTATGCCATCAGCGGTAGGTTACCAACCTACATTGGCTACTGAGATGGGAGCGATGCAAGAGCGTATTACTTCAACTAAGAGAGGTTCTATTACTTCGGTACAAGCGGTTTACGTTCCTGCCGATGACTTAACTGACCCTGCGCCAGCAACAACTTTTGCCCACTTAGATGCAACAACGGTACTTTCTCGTAAAATTGCTGAATTAGGTATTTATCCAGCAGTGGATCCTTTGGATTCATCTTCTAGAATTTTATCTGCTGAGGTATTAGGAGAAGCACATTACAATACGGCTCAACGTGTGAAAGAAATTTTACAACGTTACAAAGAATTACAAGACATCATCGCGATCCTTGGTTTAGATGAATTATCTGAAGAAGATAAATTAGTTGTATCTCGTGCTCGTCGTGTTCAAAGATTCTTGTCACAACCTTTCTTCGTGGCCGAACAATTTACTGGCTTGAAAGGCGTTCTTGTTGATATAAACGATACAATCAAAGGGTTTAATGCAATCATTGATGGTGAGTATGACCATTTACCAGAAGCTGCATTCAACTTAGTTGGAACCATTGATGATGCAATTGCTAAAGGCGAGAAATTGATAGCTGAGGCTGCTAAATAAAAAACTATGTTTGTAGAAATTATTACACCTGATCGTAAAGTGTTTTCTTCGGAGGCTTCTGTGGTAACATTACCTGGCGTAAATGGTTCTTTTCAAATTTTGAATGATCACGCAGCTCTAGTAAGTACTTTGCAAAAAGGAGAACTTACAGCAGATAAATCAGTTTTTCAAATTGAAGGAGGCGTCGTTGAAGTTTTAAATAATCGTGTTCTTATTTTAGCCGAAGGCGTTAATTAATTATGAAGAAACTAATTTTATTTACACTTGGAATTGCCTTGTTAAGCTCTTGTTCACAAAAAGCATATTTAACAGGATCTTTGATGACTTTGATTAAGGATAATCAATTGCCTTTGAATAAAATTCAGTTTTACAATGATAATGCCTTATTCCTTGAAAGAGAATTGAATGCATCTGATGCCAATGTAAAATCAGGTAAAGTGATTCTTGTTAACGGAAAAAATATCAACCGTGTCTCGTTGGAATCTCAGACTCCTGGGGTTTTAGTGAAAGAACAAGATAAACAATTATTGATTTCATTTGAAGCAGGTGCAGGAGAAGAAAAAAGTCTACACTTTGCTCCTATCATTGGAGAAAGAGGCGAAGCATTTTATCAATTAGTAGATGATTCAGGAAGTCCTACATTTTCTCGTTTGAACTATGATGGCAATAAGTATTTATTGTACAACACAAAAAAAGTTCGATTAATGATTATGAAGTCTTCTTTCTCTGGCCTAAAAGTTAATAGTAAAAGAATGAGAGGGAATAAAATTAAATAATTTTGTTGCTCAAAAAAATAATGAAATAGGATGCTTGCATCCTATTTTTTTTTGCCCCAAATTTACAAATAGTATGCTTGCATACTAAATAAAATATCAGATTATGAAAGCAGAAAATACAATCGATTTTCAAATTAAAACAAGTTGGTACGCGATTAGTAGAATGTACAATACCTATGCCGCTCAATTTGACATGACTATGGCCATTGGTTATGTATTGTTAAATATAGATAAGGAAGGAACACCAGCCACAAAGATTGCTCCAGCCTTAGGTCTTGAGGTTAGGAGTTTAACCCGAATGTTGAAGTCTTTGGAAGATAAAAAATGGATTAGGCGTGAAGCTAATTATTCAGATAAACGAATTGTTAAAATTTTTTTAACAGAATTAGGAAAGCAAAAAAGAGATGAAGCAAAAAGAGGGGTTATCTTTTTCAATGAACTGGTTCGTCAAAAAATTGGCGATGAAAAATTAGCCCATTTTTTTGATGTGATGGATTCCATCAATCTAGTATTGGAAGAAAACACCGATGATATTTTAGAAACTCTCAATCAACAAATTAAAACAAAATAAAGCCATGAGTAGCATGAACACAGGTATCAAAGGAGGGGAATTCTTGGTTAGAGAATTAGCAACCTCAGAATTATTTATTCCAGAAGATTTCACGGAAGAGCAAAAAATGATAGAACAGACCTGCGCTGATTTCATCAAAGCAGAGATTACACCGATTTTAGATGAAATTGATTCCGCAAAGGATAATTCATTGATGTCGGGATTGATGGATAAGGCAGGAGCATTGGGGCTTTTAGGGACATCTGTTCCTGAGGAATATGGTGGATTTGGGATGGATTTCAATACTTCTATGTTGGTTGCGGAGGCATGCGGCTCGGGTCATTCTTTTGCAGTTGCATTGTCGGGACATACTGGTATCGGAACATTACCCATTCTATATTACGGTTCGGAGGATCAAAAGCAACGTTATTTGCCCAAATTGGCAAGTGGCGAGTATAAAGCAGCCTATTGTTTAACAGAACCAGATTCGGGCTCTGATGCCAATGCTGCAAAGTCGAAAGCGAAATTGAATGAAGCAGGAACCCATTATATCATCAATGGACAAAAGATGTGGATAACGAATGGTGGATTTGCTGATTTGTTTATTGTTTTTGCTAAAATTGATGAAGACAAAACCTTGACAGCTTTCATTGTTGAAAAAGGTTACTCTGGTATAACGATGAATGAGGAGGAGCATAAGATGGGAATCAAAGGAAGTTCAACAAGGCAAATATTCTTCAATGACTGCCTAGTTCCTGTCGAGAATTTATTGTTTAAAAGGGAAGGCGGTTTTAAAATAGCTGTCAATATTTTAAACATTGGACGAATTAAATTAGCTGCAGCAGTAATGGGTGGCTCGAAAAGAGTGATTGATTTAGCAGCTAAATATTCCGATGATAGAAAGCAATTCGGTGTTTCTTTGCACACCTTTGGAGCTATTCAACATAAATTAGCAGAAATGGTTATCAAAACCTTCGCTACAGAATCTGCTTGTTATAGAGCCGGCCAGGATATTGACAATTCCATTTTAGCTTTGAAAGCTGCTGGATTATCGGATGCGGAGGCCAAATTGAAAGGAGTAGAGCAATTTGCCATTGAGTGCGCTATTTTAAAAGTACATGCATCAGAGGTTTTGGATTTTGTCGTAGACGAGGGAGTTCAAATTTATGGTGGCATGGGATTTTCTGCCGATGCACCCATGGAACGTTCTTACCGAGATTCTAGAATTAATCGAATATTTGAAGGGACCAATGAAATCAATCGTTTGCTGGCGGTTGGAACGGTGTTAAAACGCGCCATGAAAGGTGAATTGGATATTATGACTCCTGCCTTGAATGTGGGTAAAGAAATTTTGGCTGTGCCAGACTTCAATAAATCATTGGGCGATGGAACATTTAGTAAGGAGCGTGAGGTATTAAAGAATTTGAAAAAGGCTATTTTATTGACGGCGGGTGCAGCGCTTCAAAAATTTACTGTTCAAATTGAAAAGGAGCAAGAAATTTTGATGGCGGTTGCTGACATGATGATTGAAGTGTATGTAGCTGAATCGGCTTTGGTTAGAGCTGAAAAGTTGATTGAGAAAAATGGAGCAGAGAAGACCATTGTTCAAAAAGAATGCGCGCTAGTTTACTTGCATCATGCAGTTGAAATCGTTGCCAAACAAGGTCGAGAGGTAATTTCAGGTTTTGCAACGGGTGATGAATTGAATGTATTATTAATGGGATTAAAACGATTTACCAAGATTGATCCCAAGAATTTGATTCAAGCTCGGAGGGTAATTGCAGCAGCCTTAATAGAAAAAAAATCATATAATTTGTAATTTTTTTATAAATAAGGATACGAATTAAATTTAGATTTATACTTTTGCAGTAAAATATTGTTAAACCAAGTCTTTGAACTCAACAATTAAATAATTATTATGAAAAAATTACTTTTGGTATTTGCATTGATGCCTTTCTTTTTCTCTTGCGCAAGTAAGAAGAAAATGGCTGATTTACAATCTCAATTAACTGATTTACAAGCAAGAAGCGACCAAGCTTTAGGAAAAGCAAAAGCTGATTTGTCTGATTGCCAATCTTTGACAGCAAGCCTTCAAGGTGAAATCAAAAAACGTGATGCTGATTTAGAAACTAAAAATGGTCAGTTGAAATCACTTCAAGAACAATTAGATTACATGAAGAAAACGAACACTAATTTATTAGATCGTTTATCTGATTTATCTGTTATTAACAAGTCGGGTGCTGAGAGTATCCGTAAATCTTTAGATGCTTTGAACGATCAAGGAAAGTACATCAAGGATTTGAATTCATCTATTCAACGTAAAGATTCAGTGAATTTATCATTAGTGATGAACTTGAAGCGTTCATTGGCTGATATCAATGATGAGGATGTTTCTATCGAGGTGAAGAAAGGAGTTGTTTACATCTCTATCTCTGACAAGTTGATGTTTGCTTCTGGAAGCGCGAAAGTAAATTCGAAAGCAGAGGCTGTTTTAGCTAAAGTGGCTAAAGTAATCAACGATCACAAAGATTTAGATATTTTAGTGGAAGGTCATACTGACGCAGTACCTATTTCTACAGAGTGTATCACAGATAACTGGGATTTAAGTGCTAAGCGTGCAACTTCTGTTGTTCGTATGTTACAAACGAAATTTAACGTAGATCCAGAGCGTATGACTGCTGGTGGTCGTGGTGAATTTGAGCCTCAATCTGCAAATACAAACAGATCAGGACGTAAAATGAACCGTCGTACGGAAATCATAGTAACACCTAAATTAGACCAATTCTTCAATTTATTAGCTCCTCCAAGTTCAGGTAACTAATATTGATTCGTCTTATAAAATGAAGCGAGGCCCTTTAAAGGCCCCGCTTTTTTTTGGTTTAGAGGTTTTAGAGTTTAATTTAAATGAGGTTTAGCAGACAGTTGTTCAAATTCTATTTTGATTTTATCTCCCATTTTTTGAAAGGCGGCATTCAATAATTTGGGAATTTCTATTTCTAAATAATCCGCTTTTAGTTCTCCTCTGATTTTTAATTCACTAAATTGAAAATTCCCGTCGATTTGTATCTGCAGATTATCTTCAGGGTTAGTCATTTCTACTTTTAATTCTGTTCTTAATTTAGCCATCAGGTTCTGTAATGTGATTAGGTTGTTACTTTGCATAGCTTAAAAATTTATAGGTTAGAGATAATGAATAGGTATTATTGGGATATTGAAATATTGGATTTTGATTGACAATTCGCTTTTCTGAATTAAATAAAAAGCCTTTGGTTTCTTTAAATATCCAAGTTTCTTTGGGGTCTTGAATTGGAATATGGTAGGTCAGTCCCAGTTGAATATATTTTTTTCTATTCAGTTCTAGACCGACTTGTAATCCTAAAGAAAGAAGTTTTACTTGGGATTCTAATTTGATGGACAATTGCTCATCATCTAAACCTAATCGTTCATTTTGTGTTTGGGTACTTGCGTATTGTCCCATATTTTTGGTTAAAATTCGATTGCCAAAATTTACTGAAGGCGTAATACTAAAAGGTCTATGTTTTTTGTTGAAAATATGTACATAAGCCAATTTGACATTTTGTAAAAACTCCGATTCATTTCCTACGTAAGGGATCGTATTATTATATTCAATACCAGCCTCTATTCCCTTCCATAATTTGAAGTTTAAACCAAATTTCCATAAAGGTACTGCAGATGTTTCCAGGTATTTATCATTTGGAATAACAAAGCCATAAGGAAGATCGATAAGGCTCGAATTTACCATGGGATTCATGGAAGTCTTTAGCATTCTAGTACCTAGTCCTATTTCAAGACTTAATTTCGGAGGTTTTAATGGCCAATTTTGTGAATGATTACTGAGTTTTACTTCTTCTTGCTTACTAGATTTGGTATTTTCTTGCTTAGGCTGAGTGAATGACAAATATTCTACATTGTTTGCGGAAATTTTATCTTTGATAATTTTCCATTGTTCGATGCTTCCTTTGTTTTCGAGGTTGGATAGTAATTCTCCGCGTTGAAATTTTTCTTGATAATTTACATGTAATACCGAGGTGGAATCATATTCTGTGGCTAGAAAATTAACGTTGATGTAGGTTGGAATATTTTTATAGATTTCTTCTTTGCTTACTTTGATCTCAGATAGATACCAGTTTGAATCGATTTTTCGATATTGGGTATAGGCAGATGTACTTCTTATTTTTCTATTTGTTAATATATTTGAGCGCAAAGTATCTTCATTGCTTTTGAAAAAATGCAGACTTTCAAAAGCTAAATTTTCTTGATCTATGTACAGAATACCCATTAATTCTTGCTTCTTTTTCCCATTAGACACGTTTATTTTATAAGTGGGTCTACCACTTTTGTAGACGATATCCTCTAAGAAATAGTGGTATTTTTTCGTTTTTTTAAGATCAAGTACTAGGTCTCTTTGTTGAACATAATCGAAATATTCAATCACTTTTGCTGTCCCAGACCATTTAACAAATTGGATGCTGTCTAAATTGTAAATGCTCCTTCGATCTAATGCATCTATTTTAACTTCTACTTCTTTTTTGTTGCTTTGGTATGGTTCTATATTTCCTGAGATCAAGGCCTTCAATTCATACATAATTTCATCTCGTTTTTTTCGGTTGGTTTCTGATAATATTCCTCGAATCGTGTAATGATGATTCGTGTAATTTTCGGGTATCTTCCGAATGGCCTCTTCAACAAGACTTCTGGCACTACTGCTGACTATTACTTCCTTTAAATCTTTAGAATTTTCTTCCAATCGGATGATCATGTGTTGTTTGAAATCATTGATAGAGATTTCCTGTGTTTGATAGCCGATGTAGGATATATGTATTTTATGTTTATTAAGATCATGGTAAGTTGAGATGGATAAGTTAAAGAGACCCTTGTTGTCTGAAAGAGTCCCTGTGTTATTGATACGGATAGAAGCCTTTGATAAAGGTTTCGAATCTTTTGCATCAATTACTTGTCCAGAAATATATTGGGCCTTAATTTCTTTCGTTCCGAAAAGAAATAGGAGTAAATAACAGATATAAATTTTATTCATAGCGTGGTCTCTTTGTAAAGGGAGTGAATAGTTCCACTCCCTTCGTATTAGTTGGTTAGGTATTGGTAATATTTATTTGCCAAAGATGTCTTTCAGCGCATCTTTAACATCGTGGATGGCCTTGATTGACCATTTCCAGCCTGCGTTAAAGCCGTCTTTGAAATCGCTCCACCAGCCACCACCAAAGGTGTCTAGCATCTCTTTTTCATTCATAAAATTTACTCCTTCGATGTTACTTAAGGTATTTTTCATTTGATTATTTTTTTAATGGTTAGATAGAAATTTACAGACCTAAAATGGGAAGAACTACAGGTGCATAGAAAACCAAGGCTACGACAGCCGCTACTCCACAAATAAAACCTAAGGTTTTCCAAAAACCACCGCCTTCGATGGTTAGTGATTCAAAATAAGAGAGCTCAGTTGCTCCCATTAAGGATAAATTTAAAAATTGCTTTTCCATGAGGTCAAGTATTTTAATGGTTAGAAAATGATTTTATGTATCCGCGAAATACATCACAAATATGAAAAAAGAATCATTTATAAAAAAGTCAGTTGGCGACTTATTTTGTTGATTACCAATATGTTGATAATTTCTGTTACAATTGATATTATTTTCCCCCTCCCAAAATTCGATATAGATTAACCGAATTGATCCATCTTTTGCGATTGATTTCTAGTAATTCTAATTCCGATTTTAAAGCATTTTGTTGGGTAGTCAATACTTCCAAGTAATTGGCTTGAGCGGAAGTAAACAATGTTCTTACCGTGGAAATCGATTCTTTGGTTAAATGCACTTCGCGGTCTTTAAGGATGCTCATGTTTTTTAAGTAACTAAGCGATTTGAATTGAGCGTCCCATTCTAAAAATCCCGTTAGGAGTTTTTTCTGATAGTTCATTTCAAGTGCTTGTACTTTCGTGTTGGCTTTACCAATTTCAGACAATACCATGGTACGATTTAATATGGGTTTACTTAGGCCTGATAAAAATGAAAATGCAATGGAAGAAGGCAGTTGAAATAAATATTCCGGTCTAAATCCTTGAAATCCAATCATTCCTGTTAAAACAAGACTTGGTTTTAACGATTTTTCAGCACTTTCTTTATCGGAAATTTGGGCTAACAACTCCAATTTTGCTTGCTGAATATCTAATCTGTTTTCTAATTCATCAATTTCAATGGTTTGGAAATCTGTTTGATTCATCTTTTCAAATTGAGAAAATGCACTTCTAGATATAATTGCACCAGGGTCGTTTAACCACTGTTTTAGGGAATTTTCTAAAAAAATAATTTTCTGAAAAATTTCACCTTCTTGCGCCTGCGTATTCAACCATTGTGCTTCAAATTGTTGGACCACACTTTCATTTACAATGCCTGCTTGTTTTTGAATTTTAACCAAATCCAACGCATTTTTTTGAATTTCAGTATTGAATTTCAATATCTCCAATTCTTTGTCTAATGCGATTAATTGCCCATATAATGAAGCGACCTCTGAAATGATATTTGTTTCATACCATTTTTGCCCTACTTCACTTGCTAAAAATCGATACGCACTTGCTTTCTTTTTTTTCGCTAATTTACCCCAAATATCTAATTCCCATGTGCTTTGAAAACCAAGGAAAACATCAGGTAAAATCTCTGGAATAATTTGATCTTTGGTGATATTGGGCGAAAATTGTGTGTCGTAATTTCCAATGCCATCCATCGTATATTTTCCAAATTTTCTCAAGCCAGGTTGTAAAATAAGCGAAGCATTTGGCGACAATAAACCCCTATCTTGTATGTATTGTTGGCGATTGAGCGAAATCGACAATTGATTCATTTTGACATCCAAGTTATTGCTAAGTACTTTTTCTATCAAATGGCTTAGTGAGGAATCTGCTTTCCAAAAGGTTGTTACCTTGGAAATTCCAGCTTTCACTTCTTTTGAACCCATTTGATGCAGCTCTTGATTTATTTTCGTTGTTCTACGAATCACGTTTTGCTGACAAGCAACAAAAAAACCAGATATGATTATGATCAGAAAGACTTGTTTCATCTTTTTTTATTTAATTGTTTTCTTTGATAAAGAGGCAAAAATCACATACAAGCTCGGTATAATGAGTAAACCACCCAAGGTTCCTAAAATCATACCCCCTGCCGACGCCGTTCCTATGGTTCTGTTACCAATCGCTCCTGCTCCAGACGCCATCATTAATGGAATTAGTCCAGCTACAAAGGCAAAGGATGTCATTAGAATGGGCCTTAAACGAGCGTAAGCGCCAAGCTTGGCTGCTTCTATGATGCTTAAACCTTCTTTCTGTTTTGCTATGGCAAATTCTACGATAAGTATAGCGTTTTTACCCAATAATCCTACCAGCATAACCAAGGCAACTTGTGCATAAATATTATTTTGCAATCCAAAAATGTATAGGAATAAGTAGGTTCCAAATGCACCAATGGGTAAAAATAATAACACAGGAAATGGAAGTAAAAATGATTCGTATTGGGCCGATAAAAGTAAATACACAAATAGTAGACAGATTCCAAAGATGAAAATGGTTTGATTTCCTGCCAATTGTTCTTCTCTTGTCATTCCAGACCATTCCAAGGTAAACCCTTTTGGTAGGCTTTTTTGTGCAACAGATTGGATGGTTTTTAAAGCATCTCCAGAACTGTAGCCATCCCTCGGTTCTCCATTCACCATCGCTGAAGTAAACATGTTAAATCGAGTATATTGCTCTGTTCCATATACCCGATTGATTTTCACAAAAGAAGAATAGGGCACCATTTCATTGTTTTTGTTTTTCGCATACAATTGAAGAATGTCTTCTGGACTAATTCTATAACGAGGGTCAATCTGTACCATGACTTTGTACATTTGTCCAAAACGAATGAAATTGGTGGCATAAAAGCTTCCCAAAAGCGTTTGCAAATTATCCATAGCAGATAAAATACTAACTCCTTTTTGCGCAGCAGCTTCCTGGTCTACTTCCAATAAATATTGCGGAAAAGTTGGATCAAAACTCGAGAAGGTATTTTGAATCTCTTTTTGTTTATTTAATTCATTGGCAAAGTTTTTTGTGACTTGCGCTAATTTTTGTAAGTCACCACTTCCTGTTCTATCCTGAATTCTGAATTCAAATCCAGAAGCATTACCAAATCCAGGTACTGCCGGTGGTGGGAAAAATTGAATGCTCGCATCTTTGATGGCAGATGTTTTTTGATTGATTTCTTTTAAAATATCATCAATTTTTTGATCCCTTTCTTCCCAAGGTTTTAGCGTTATAATTCCCATTCCATAGGAAGCCCCTCCTCCATCAGTCAATAAACTAAAGCCTGCCAAACTAGAAAATGATTCAATGGAAGGAATGGATTTGATCATATTATTAACTTGATCCATTACTGCTTCTGTTCTTTCTAAAGTGGCTCCTGCAGGGGTGGTGGCATTCACGTAAATGGTTCCTTGGTCTTCAGAAGGTATAAATCCTGTAGGTACTAATTTTACAATAATCCCCGTAGCTATGATAAATACAAATAGTGAAATCCAAGTAATTGATTTTTTTGAAATAATTTTTCCAATCATCGATAAATATTTTGTCGCAATATTTCCATATACAATGTTGAATTGGATAAAAAATTTGCCTAATAAACTGCTATCGTTTAAATGTGGTTTTTTAAGAAATAATACGCACAGGGCTGGAGTTAAGGTTAATGCAGTTAATCCAGAAAGAGCAATGGATATAGCCATAGTAACTGAGAATTGTCGAAAGAATACTCCAATGGGACCCGATAAAAATGCCACGGGTACAAACACAGCACCCATGACTAAAGTAATTGCAATAATAGCCCCTGAAATTTCATGCATGGCTTCTTGGGTTGCTGCTAATACAGGCATATCTTTCTCCTCCATTTTGGCATGCACAGCCTCAACAACAACAATTGCATTGTCCACAACAATACCAATCGCTAAGACCAAAGAAAATAAAGTAAGCAAGTTAATAGAGAAACCAAAAGCCATCATAAAAGTAAACGTTCCAATTAATGAAACTGGAACGGCAATGACTGGAACCAAAGTGGCACGCCAATCTTGCAAAAATAGAAATACTACTAAGGCTACTAAGATGAAAGCTTCAATCAATGTTTTTATTACTTCATCTATGGATGCATCTAAAAATCTAGAGACATCGTAGCTAATAGTGTATTTCATACTAGGTGGGAAAGAGGTCTTTTTTAGTTCATCTAAACGATTTTTGATGTTAGAGATTACCTCTGCTGCATTGGACCCAGGCCTTTGTTTTAGTAAAATTGCAGCAGAAGGCTTACCGTTTTCTTTCGATAGTACATCGTAATCTAATGAACCAAATTCTACATCTGCGACATCTTTTAATCTCAGTATTTTGCCATCTTCGGATGATTTGATGATTAAATTTTCATATTGAGATACTTGAGTGAACTTCCCTGTGTACCTTAAAACATATTGCATGGATTGCGGATTTTTTCCGGAACTCTCGCCAATTTTCCCTGGTGCAGCCTCTACATTTTGATTTTTCAACGCTTGAACGATATCATTTGCAGATAATTTGTAAGCAAAGAGTCTGTCGGGATGTAACCAAATTCTCATGGCATACTCTCTTTGTCCCATGATATCGGCAAAACCCACACCGTCAATCCTCTTTAATTCAGGTAAAACATTGATATCGGCAAAATTATAAATGAATTTTTCGTCTATTTCTTTGTCATCGCTCAATAAATTGACGTAAAGCAACATACTGTTTACTTCCTTTTCTGTAATTACGCCAGCTTTGATTACTTCTTCTGGTAATTCATCTAAGACGGTTTGTACCCGAGTTTGAACATTCACCGCAGCTACATCAGGATCTGTACCGACTTGAAAATATACTTGGATAATACTCGTGCCATCATTTCCAGAAACAGATGTCATATAGGTCATCCCTGCAACACCATTAATTGCTCTTTCCAAAGGAGTGACAACAGCCTTCGCACAAACTTCTGCATTGGCACCTGTGTATTTTGTGGTGACAGTGACCGCAGGCGGAACAATATCTGGAAACTGAGTGATAGGCAGCTGATTAGCAGCAATAATACCTAGCAATACAATAAATATGGAAATAACAATGGATAATACGGGTCTTGAAACTAGTTTTTGTATCATGTCTATTCTCCTTTTAATTCTTCTATAATCGATTTCATGGATACAAATTGACTCTTTATTTTGTCACCTTGTTTGACCAATTGTATACCTTCCATTAAGATGGAATCTCGTTGACTAAAACCAGATTTCACTAAGTAAAAGTGTGGAATTCGTATGTTGGGAATAATACTTTTCATTTTTACTTGCCCATTTTCGTCTTTGACAAAGACGTAGTTTTTTTCTAGTATCTCAAAAACTGATTTTTGAGGAATGATCCAATGTTTTTGAATTTTTTTCGGAAGTAAAATTTTGCCTGAAGAGCCATGTCGTAATAAAAATCCTTCATTTGGAAAGCGTGCACGGAATGCAATACTTCCTGTGTTTTTGTCAAATTCACCTTCGATTGTTTCTACCAAACCTTTAAATGGATATTTTTCGCCATTGGCCAAAACCAGTTCTACATGAGATTTTTTGTTGACATCCTCCGTATCTTCAGAAAATGCCAAGTATTCCTTTTCTGAAACATTGAAATACGCATACATTTCTTTGGTATCTGAAAGCGTAGTCAACAATGTTCCCTCGTCAATTAAACTTCCTCGTTTAAAAGGTAGTCGGTCGACAATTCCATCAAAGGGGGCTCTAATATTGGAATATTCTACTTTTAATTCCGCACTTCTTACATGCGATAAGGCTTCTTCCTTTTTAGCTTTTAAACCATCTACTTTCGTAATCGCAATCGCTAATTGATTGGCTGAAATCACATTTTTTTCTACCAAAAGTTTGGTATTAATCAAGCTTAACTCCTCAGCTTTTAACTCGGCGATGGTTTGATTAAATACAGCCTTTGCCCTAGCAAGTTCAGATAAATAATCTTGATTATTGATCGAAAACATGATTTGTCCTTTTTTGACAAATTTGCCTTCATCAACGTGAATTTTGTCTAAATATCCTTTTACTCTCGCCCTTATTTCGATATTTTGAATGGCATGAATATCGGCCACGTAATCTTGATCTATCAAAGTGTCAATTTGAATGGGAGTACTTATTTTTAATGTGTGCACTTCATTCATATTGTTTGATTCCTCATTTGAACAAGACAAAGCGATGGATATCGTAAATAATCCTAGGAGTATTCGGCTGTATTTAATCATTTTACTTAGGTCTATTTTGTTGTTTGTATGATTGATGTTTCGTTGTAGAACTATCTTTCCAGCTTAAAAGGGCTTTCCTTTTTCTGTATTTTGGACTTTGATTCTGATCAATTTCTTCCATTTGACCATTTTTAATTTCTTTTTTTAAATGGATTTGATCCTTTAACTTTTTATTCAATTGCGCTTTATAATTGG
The DNA here is from genome assembly GCA_046073945.1 of Aquirufa sp. Taxonomy (GTDB): domain Bacteria; phylum Bacteroidota; class Bacteroidia; order Cytophagales; family Spirosomataceae; genus Aquirufa. Next base: position 32,997 of record JBJTNH010000018.1, read on the forward strand.
CTGTTTGCCCATATAGGTTATTAATCCCCAATGCAAATAGGCAAATCAGCCATAATCTGATTTTCATCTTTATCAATGTTAAACAAAGATTAGTTAAACGACCTAAGTCACTTAGCTATACTTTTTGCGAGAAATGATTGATTTTGTTTCTTAAATTATCTAAATGCAATGATTAAGATAATTGGGGAGGGGGTGATAGGAGTTCTAACTGAACATCCTTGACAAAAAACAGAAAATCTGAATTATTTAGAATATGCAATTGTCTTAAAAACGAAAAATTTACAGTATTAGCGGCATAAAAAATATCTTTGATCTCCTCATCAGCGGAATCATCAAAGTCGCCTTCATCTTCTAAATCGATGATAGAAAGAGAGGAAGATTCTTCCCATTTCAACACATTTTTTTTGACATTCAGCATCATCCCGTCTTGAATAAGAAGGAAACTGAATGTCAAAATATAAAATGCAATGAGTTTTTTCATTTCTAATTAAACGATTCAACTGGTGAATTGTTTTTATTTTATTTCTTCAAATGGTACATAATCACCATCGTCTGTTGGGTTTTTTGTACTTGTTGTTTTCTTTTTGGGTGGAACGTAATCTATATCGATACTTCCTTCTTTTTTTGCTCGTTCTTTTTCTCGGAACATATTTTCCGATTGGTATTTATGCACCTGAGTTACGATATAGCCTTTAAATAAGAATTTAAGTAAAGGTCTTATTACATAAATGAACAAGAAAATGAAACCTAATATTTTAAGCATAACAATGTTTTTGCTATTAACGACTCAAATACAAATTTCGTTCCCCATATACTTTTCTGAAGAATTCATCTTTAAGATCATCAATGAAATAAATCGCTTCTCCGGTTGATTTCATTTCTGGCCCTAATTCCATATTTACATTTGGGAATTTGTTGAAAGAAAACACAGGAATTTTAATCGCGTATCCTTTTTTGACCGGTTGAAAATTAAAATCCTTCACCTTTTTATCTCCTAACATCACTTTCGTCGCGTAATTCACATACGGCTCTTGATACGCCTTACAAATAAATGGCACAGTACGTGACGCGCGGGGATTTGCTTCAATGATGTATACAACCTCATCTTTCACCGCAAACTGAATATTCAACAAGCCTTTGGTTTTTAATGCTACCGCGATTTTGCGTGTATGATCTTCGATTTGTTTGATGACATTGTCTGACAAATCAAACGGAGGCAATACAGAATGCGAATCGCCTGAGTGAATACCAGCCGGTTCAATATGCTCCATCATTCCGATGATGTACACATCTTCTCCATCACAAATCGCATCCGCCTCCGCTTCAATCGCATTCTCCAAGAAATGATCCAAAAGGATTTTATTCCCTGGGATATCGCGTAATATATCGACTACGTGTTGCTCCAATTCTTGCTCGTTGATCACGATTTTCATCGACTGACCACCTAACACATACGAAGGACGAACCAATAATGGATACCCCAATTCACGACCTAAAGCCACCGCATTATCGGCATCTTCACAAACGCCAAACTTCGGATAAGGAATCTCCAAGTCTTTCAATAAACTTGAGAATGCGCCACGATCTTCCGCCAAATCCAAAGCCTCATAAGAAGTACCAATGATTTTAATACCGTATTTCGACAGTTTTTCAGCCAATTTCAAAGCAGTTTGACCACCTAATTGGACAATAACCCCTTCCGGTTTCTCATGTTGAATAATGTCATACACATGCTCCCAGAACACAGGCTCAAAGTATAATTTATCCGCAATATCAAAGTCGGTAGACACCGTCTCCGGATTCGAATTAATCATGATTGTCTCATAACCAGCATCTTTTGCTGCCAATACCCCATGCACACACGAGTAATCAAATTCAATTCCCTGCCCAATCCGGTTAGGCCCTGAACCCAAAACAACCACTTTCTTCTTCGGAGTAACGTGAGATTCATTATCCAACACATCCGTTCCTACTTGACCGAAAGTCGAATAATAGTACGGTGTCTTCGCTTCAAATTCCGCCGCACATGTGTCTACACATTTATAAATACGCTTAATCCCCATCTCGTTACGCTTGTCATAAACTTCAGATTCAAGGCAACGCAAGGAATGCGCAATTTGGCGATCGGCAAAACCTTTGTGCTTTGCTTCTTCCAATAATTCTTTGGGCACGTTTGAAATCGTGTACTTCTCCACTTCTCGTTCCACACGCACTAAATCTTCAATTTGATTCAAGAACCACTTATCGATTTTAGTAGCTTGTTGGATTGTCTTAAACGAAATACCCATCTTGAAGGCATCGTAGATATGAAACAACCGATTCCATGAAGGATTTGACAAGGAGTGCATAATTGCGTCTTGATCACGTAATTCTTTCCCGTCTGCGCCCATACCGTTGCGTTTAATCTCTAGAG
>JBJTNH010000019.1:0-6415 GCA_046073945.1 Aquirufa sp.
AATTATCCCTACCTTTGCACCTTGAATTTCCCAATTAAAGGAATTTCGTTTCATTCAACGAATACATTTTTATGCAAAGCATTCGCAACATTGCCATTATTGCCCACGTTGACCACGGTTAAACTACCCTAGTTGACAAAATCATTCATGCATCCAAAATTTTTAGAGAAAATCAAGAATTTGGAGATTTGATCCTTGATAATAACGACTTAGAGAGAGAAAGAGGGATTACAATCGTTTCAAAAAACGTATCTGTACGATATAACAATGTTAAAATCAACATTATCGATACGCCTGGTCACGCCGACTTTGGCGGTGAGGTAGAGCGTGTGTTGAGAATGGCAGACGGTGTAATTTTATTGGTGGATGCTTTTGAAGGTCCAATGCCACAAACTCGTTTTGTATTATCAAAAGCTATCGCATTAGGATTAAAGCCTATCGTGGTTGTTAATAAAGTAGATAAAGAAAACTGTCGCCCAGACGAAGTTCATGAGCAAGTTTTTGATTTAATGTTCAACTTAGATGCCACGGAAGATCAATTAGATTTCCCATGTGTATATGGTTCTTCAAAACAAGGATGGATGTCTGACGATTGGAAAAAACCAACCGACAACATTATTCCATTGTTAGATGCGATCATCGAGCATATTCCTGCTTCAAAGGTTCAAGAAGGAACTCCTCAAATGCAAATCACTTCTTTGGATTATTCATCTTTCGTAGGTCGTATTGCAATTGGACGTTTAGAGCGTGGAACTTTAGTAGAGGGTATGCAAATTGCACTTTGTAAAGCAGATGGTTCAACGAAAAAAATGCGTATCAAAGAACTTCAAGTGTTTGAAGGTTTAGGAAAAGTAAAAGTTGACAAAGTAGAATGCGGAGAAATTTGTGCCGTGACAGGTATCGAAGATTTCGAAATTGGTGATACCATTGCAGATGCAGAAAATCCAGAGGCTTTAGCGCGTATCGCAATTGATGAGCCGACAATGAATATGTTGTTTACCATCAACAACTCTCCTTTCTTCGGAAAAGAAGGTAAATTGGTAACATCTCGTCACCTCCGTGAGCGTTTATTCAAAGAAACAGAGAAAAACTTGGCATTGAAAGTTGTTCCAACAGAAAGCGAAGATAAATTCTTGGTATTCGGCCGTGGTATTCTTCACTTGTCTGTATTAATTGAAACGATGCGTCGTGAAGGTTATGAATTACAAGTAGGACAACCTCAAGTAATTTTCAAACAAGGTGAAAATGGCGAAAAATTAGAGCCAATTGAATCTTTGGTTGTAGATGTACCGGATGAAGTAGCTGGTAAAGTAATCGAATTAGCTACACAAGGAAAAGGTGAATTATTGATCATGGAACCGAAAGGCGACTTACAACACCTTGAATTTAACATTCCATCACGTGGTTTGATTGGATTACGTTCTAAAGTGTTAACTGCTACTTTTGGAGAAGCTATTATGGCTCACCGTTTCATTTCTTATGAGCCGTTTAAAGGTCCAATTCCAGGACGTATCAATGGATCATTGATTTCAATGAACACAGGTCCAGCTATTCCTTACGCAATTGATAAATTACAAGATAGAGGGGTGTTTTTCATCGATCCAGGTGAAGAAGTATATACAGGAATGGTTGTTGGTGAGCACAATCGTCAAAACGATATCGAAGTAAACTTACAAGCTTCCAAGCAATTGACTAACATGAGAGCTTCAGGTACTGACTCCAATGTTAAAATTGCTCCAAAATTAAACTTCTCACTAGAAGAGTGTATGGAATTTATCCAAAAAGATGAATACTTAGAAATCACTCCTAAATCTTTACGTATGCGTAAAATCTTCTTAGATGCTAACGAGCGTAAAAGAAACGAGAAGAAATAAAGATGTATGAAGTATGATGTAAGACGTAAGAGGAATTAAATATTTAGAATCTCATACATCTTACATCATACTTCTTACCTCTAAAAGTATCCAAAGCAATTGCAAACCGATTATTCTCAAGAATGATCGGTTTTATTTTTTTCTGATAATAGGTACTTGGTGTTTTGATAAAATACCATTTAGCAGATTTCCAAGAAGGTAACCAATACGGGTTTTTCCATTTAATTTTAGCTCCCAAAATCAAAAAATCAACTCGATTCTTATCGGTTTTTTCAGAGGCATTTTGCAAATAAACAAAGCGTTTTCCTTTCCAAATCCAAGTAAGATTTACATGCTCAGGAAGTTCTTTTTTGAGGGTATCTGTCACATGATGATAGGCGCAAAGTGGTGAAAAATGGGCTTGCACCCAAGTAGGGTCCACAATAATATTTTTATTAGCAAATAAAATTGCGCGATTCTTCTTTATGCCAATCCAAACCAATTCGTTCTTGAATTGACTAAAATACACCTCTTCTTGATCTTGGACCTTTTGCGGTATGATTCGAAAATGATTATACAATAGTACGAGCATTAAAACAGCACATAGAATGAGCCATTGAAATCCTCTAAATACAATCCACAATTCAATAAATATCAATATCATCAAAAAGACAAATATCTCCCAAATTTCTATTTGCAGAAAAGAAATCACGGGATGAAATCCATCAACAACGTAGAACATCACAGCATGTAGCAGATCAAAACTTTTCTCTACCAAACTACCCACAAAATAATAGAACATATAAACCTTTAAATTCCAAAAAATCTCTGCAATCGCAATAAAAAACAAGCCAATACCGAGTGAAATAGAGGATAGAAAAATCAATATGAGATTCAGCAAAAAGAAATAAAAAGGATGCGGTAACTGATGAAAATAATAAATCACGAGCGGCAAAGTGAAAATTTGAGCGGCTATGGCGACAGCGGTTAAGTCCCAAGAATTCATTGCGAGATAATATACTACTTTGTTTTTGGATGAAATCTGAATCCAGCTAGCAATTTTAGATTGGTAGAGGAGTAAACCCAAAACAGCTAAATACGATAATTGAAAACCACTTTGAAATAACATATTGGGGTCTACCAGTAAAATAATAAAACATGAGACGGCCAATAAATTGAGCGTATTTTGTTGTTGATTGAAAGATTTAGCGAATAACATAAAAGAAAACATCCAAGCTGACCTTAGCACAGGAGCAGAAAAACCAGAAATGCCGGCATAGAACCACAAAAATGCCAGCATCAAAATAAAAAAAAGCCATTTCCCCCACTTCCCTTTTTTCATGAGAAAACCCAACATAAAACTTAATCCGAGGTATAAAAGTCCTACATGCAGCCCAGAAACCGACAAAATATGAATTGCACCCAAGGAAGCATAACTTTGCATCGTATCAAAGTCGATATGAGAACGAACACCTAAAAGCATCGCACAAGCGACCTCTCGATTTCTGGAAGATATAAATGTTCGAGTAATATGTTTAGCCAGCGCATCTTGGATTGTTTGGAAAAAAACTGAAAAATGGAAACGATTATCACCATTTTCTAAAATAGAAATTTCATGCTCAGGTATGAACACAGAAGCTACAATTCCTTTTCTTTGATAATATTTAACCCAATTTTGTTCATTAGGAAAAACAGGACCTTTGATTGCTTCCAAAGTAGAAATGGAAATATATGCAGCATCAATCTTTGGCTTAATACATTTCTTTGACAAAAACACCTTGATTTCCTTATGTACTTTTCTCCAACCGTTATCGTAGTGAAGTGCAATAATTTCGGCATCAAAAGACCAGGTTTTAGGCTTTGATATGGGAGTGCTGATGACTTTAAACACAAATGGTTTCGACTCTTTAAGGGGAAAAGAATGCTTATTAAAATTAATTGAATTCAAATAAGACAAAACAACCACAAGGACAAAGAATAATGTAGATTGAAAAGATTGCAGCCTACATAACAGGAAGATGAACCAAACAATTACGATCAAAATCCCATAAAAAAGAGGAATTTCAATGGTGATGTATTCGGCGAACAGAATACCAATGATCCAATAAAGGAGTATCCTTACAAAAGGAAATTTAGAGAAAATAGAATACAATGGTTAGGCGGATTTTGCCTAAAGGTAGAATTTTTTTTGACTAATTAACTGCTCTACATTATCAGGAACTAGATATTTTATGGATTGGCCTGCTTTAATACATTCCCGAATATAGGTCGCTGATATGTACAAAACGGGTGCATTTATCTTCTGAACCTTTTTATGAGCCCACAAATCAGAAGTATGATCGTCCCCTCTTGGGTAGACAATGAGTTGAAAATAATCAAGAATCTTATCAAAGTTTTTCCAACTTTTAAATTGCTCCAAATTATCTCCGCCGATAATCAATGAAAACTCATGTTCAGGATATTTCTCTGACAAATGAATCAAAGTATCAATTGTAAAAGAAGGTTTTGACAAATTGAACTCTATGTCACAACTTTTGAACTGAAAATTATCTTCAATTGCCCGTTCAACCATATCTAATCGATCGAACTCATGCAACAGGGTTTTACTTTTTTTATGGGGATTTTGTGGAGAAACAACAAACCAAATTTGTTTCATATCAGTTTGATTTAGCACTGCTTGTGCCACAATCAAATGACCATGATGGATGGGATTAAATGAACCAAAAAATAATCCCACTTTCATCCTACTTAGTAAAATTGGTGAATAATTGTTGGGCCTCCTCCACGGCACGATCTAATTCGTCATTGACCAGAATTACATCAAATTTATCTTGAAAAGACCATTCGAATTTCATTTTAAAAATACGTTTAGACAATGATTCTTCCGTTTCTGTCCCTCTCGCTCTTAATCTTTGTTCCAATATTTCTAAACTTGGCACTTTAACAAAAATAGCCAATGCTTTTTCTTTGTAATAGTTTTTTAGCGCGAGTCCGCCTTTTACATCTACGTCAAAAATAACGTGTTTCCCAGTTGCCCAAATTCGCTCAATTTCAGATTTTAAGGTGCCATAATATGCACCTGGATATACTTCTTCCCATTCTACAAATGCTTCTTCATCAATTTTTTGACGAAATTCATCGGGAGTCATGAAATAATAATCTTGTCCGTTTTGCTCAGATCTACCACGTTTATCACGGGTGCAAGCAGATATTGAAAAACCCAAATTAGAATTTCGGGCTAAAAGTTCTTTTACGATTGTTGTTTTACCCGAACCAGAGGGTGCAGAGAATATAATTAATTTACCTTCCAAAACGATTTATGCTATTAATAAGCTAACAAAGTAACGGAATTAAGATGGAAATAAGGATTAAAAGTAAAAAAAGTTTCGCACGGATTTCATCAAACAATGATTCAGGGCATTTTTTATGGCACTTTTCTTTGATGGCTTTTTTCAAACTCAATTCCAATTCATAACCTTCTTGACAAGGTAAACATTGATCTTTATTTGCTAAAAATGCGGCCTCTTCTTCTGCCGTTGCTTCTTTATCCAAAATCCTTTGGATTAATTTCATGCAATTACTTTGATGCTCACAACTCGTTTTCATTGGTATAATCTTTATATTCAATTGTTTAGGTAACGTAAAGGCAATTATATTAGTTCCATGTTATCTGACATTGTGTCAGAGCCATATCCCCTTTTTTTGGCATAATCCGCCAATGTCTCTTTCAAAACAGCTCTTGCTCTATGTAATCGAGAACGGACAGTTCCAATAGGAATGTTTAATATTTTCCCCATTTCTTCGTAACTAAACTCCTCTAAATCACATAAAATAATGATCATTCTAAAATCTACAGGCAAGGCTTGAATGGCAGCTGTAATCTCATCACCCATCATTTCATTCACCGTTTCCGCATGCAAATCTGCCTGAAAAGCAGGTTCTGGATCATCTTCTCCCGCATACGACTGTTCAACCCACTCAAATTCTACTTTGGAAGGGCCCCTCGACTTTTTACGGTAATCGTTTATGAAATTGTTTTTTAGAATTCTAAACAACCATGCTTTTGCATAGGTTCCTGGCTCGAACGATCCAATGAATCGATAAGCCTTTAAACAAGTATCCTGCACCAAATCATTGGCATCATCCTCATCATTGGTCAATCTTAAAGCAAAGTTGTACATCGCATCAAGATGAGGCATAAATTCCTTTTCAAAAATCTCTTTGGACTTATCTGGAGGAATAACTTTTTCTTCTACTTGGACTTCCATGTGTATGTAGTTAATCACAAAAACTGGTATATTTTTATGAACGAATATTGGCTATCAATTATTTGACCAAAAAAAGAATCTGACAAAAAGGCTTGGTGAGGTAAGAGGTAAGAGGTAAGAGGTAAGAGGTAAGAGGTAAGAGGTAAGAGGTAAGTGTCTTGTCCTGAAATAGGTTGACAGTTTTGGTTTTCTAAAACTATTAAAAAATTCTCATTAGGCTGCATATAGTTCAGAAGGTTTTTTCATTTTCAGAGCTAAATGTGGCCTATTGTTATTGTAAGTGTCAATGGCTTG
>JBJTNH010000020.1:0-13141 GCA_046073945.1 Aquirufa sp.
AAAACTTTCACTGTAACGAATTACTTTTCTTCTTTGGTCCATAAGATTAAGGTTTATAAAACTGTAAACTTTTCTTAGGACGAGACAAGAGAAAAAAATACTTTTACCTATTACCTCTTACCTCTTACCTATTTTTCTCTCTTCTCTCTTCTCTCTTCTCTTTTCTTAAAAATAGCTGTACTTTTGCGGTTTAGTAAATTTCAACATCATTTTCATGACAAATGCTTCAAGCCGGACTAAAATCATTTTAGTTTTAGGTATTTTATCTGCCATAGGACCACTTTCCATCGATATGTATTTGCCCGCCTTCAAAAATATGGCGAATGCGCTACAATGTTCTGAAGAGCAAATCGGTTATACATTATCAAGTTTCTTTTTTGGAATTTGTTTGGGGCAATTAATCAATGGTCCGGTTTTAGATCATTTTGGCAGGAAAAAAGTATTGTATGTCGGATTAACCGCTTATGTTCTAAGTTCGTTAGCTTGCGCACTTTCCACTTCAGTAGAACAATTAATTATTTTTCGCTTTATTCAGGCCATTGGAGGTAGCATAGGAATGGTGGCCCCCAATGCGATTATTCGTGAGACTTTTGAAGAAAAAGAAAGGCCTAAAATTATGTCGTTGATGATTTTAATTTTAGGAGTCTCGCCCATTTTGGCACCTTCACTTGGAAGTTTATTGTTGATTGTTTCTAGTTGGAAATTCATTTTTGCTCTATTGGCATTCATTATTTTTGTCATCATTTTCTTGATAAAAACTTGGTTGCCAGAAAAAGTGGATAGAGAAAAAGGGGGCGAATTCAAATTGTCCAATATTGTGAAAGCGTATAAATCTCTATTCAAAGAAAAAGAATTTCTGATTTTCGCATTTGCAGGATCCATTGGTGCTGGAACAATTTTCACTTTTGTGGGAGGAGCGCCATTGACTTTTTTGAATTATTATAACGTCAATGAAACTAAATTTGGTTGGATTTTCGCCATTGTAGCCTCTGGAATTATCGGAGCAAGTCAATTGAATCATTTTGTTTTAAAAAGATACACTAGTCTGCAAATTTTAAAAGTAACACTACCTGTTCAATTGATATTATGTGCCATTTTCGCCCTTCTTTCAAAAATTGGATGGATTACTATGGAAGTCAATATATTGTTGTTATTCCTTACTTTGGCTTGTCAAGGTTTTAATTTTCCAAATGTTGCTAGTTTAGCTTTAAGACCATTTCACAGAGGAGCCGGCTCTGCCTCCGCCATGATGGGTTCCATTCAAATGGCTTGGGGCTCCATTTGTTCCATGGCCATCGGTATGCTATTTGATGGTACACCATTTACAATGGCAATCGTCATGTGCTTTTGTGCCCTTTTAGCCAATGTTATCTTGTTTGGAATTGGAAGAAAAGTAACAAGACGTATGATGTAAGATGTATGATGTAAAAGGTAAGAGGTTGCCTCGATAACCTCAGCCACCCAATCTAGAATTTACATCATACATCTTACATCATACGTCTTACATCAAAAGAGCCTTTCCCTAACACAAACAACCTCGGGAAAAATTGTAAAAGTATCTTGACTTTTCTGGAAAGCTCTATTTGATTTTTGGTATCATGCAAGAGTTTTTTCCCACTGAATAGATTTAATACAATTTTCCACATCCAAAAAATAGGTACCAAGATCAGGTAATTGAGATAAATCAACATCATTGGAAATAGTCCATAACTTTTGCGAATCCACAATAAATTTGACAATTGAATTTGAATAGAAAATCGGTTGATAAAAGAATATTCAGTTCTTCTATACTCGTTTTCATGAATCAAATGAATGAATTTTACCTCTGGAGAATAGGCTAATTTGCCCAATTTGGCTAGTCGAAAACTTAATTCGGCATCTTCGGCATACATAAAAAAGTCCTCATCCCATTTTCCAGTCTTTATGAAATTCGCTTTGGAAATGAGAATAAATGCCCCCACTAAATTATTGGTTTCCCCTTCCTGAAAATCTTCTTTGGGCAAAAATGTATCGATTAATCTTTGAATAAAAGGTAAATTGGGCAGTATATAAAAATCTCTTCGAATCGCATTCAATGTTGAATAAAACGGGATTTCATGTTTATTTTCATCCAATTGAATCCCACCTATGGCTACAAAATCGACCCTATTTTTTAAAAACTCCCAAGCCTTAAAAATTGAATTATCGAAAATTAAGGTGTCAGCATTCAAGAAAAGCACATACTCTCCTTGAGCATGCTCAACCCCTATGTTGTTTCCTTTAGAGAAGCCCCAATTTCCTCCAGAATTTATCCATTGGGTCCTTGGAAATTCCGCTAATAATTCCTGATTGGCGCCTTCCACATAACAATTATCCACCACAATGCACTCATAGCTTATTCCAGAAGTATATTTAGAAATACTTCTCAAACAGTCCAAAAGCAACTTTTCTGTTTTGTAATTAACAAATATGATGGATACGTCGATCAATGTGTTTTATTTTACCCCAAAATTAGCTTCATTTTGGGATTATTCTCTATCAATCAAAATCTTTTATAAAATCTAATTCGATGCTACTTTCGAATTAAACACAATCAAAGGACAAAGTACACTGGTCATATACACTGAATTTTGTTGAGAATTTTGACTCATACATTCCCATGGGGATCCAAATGTTGAACCCTTTCTAAAATCGCCATTGCGCAGTTCTACTATAAATTCTTTGACTAATTTTTTAGCATTTTTGAGTTGAGTTTTAGACATCAATTGTGCAACCCAACCCAAAGGCGTTCCCCAAAATGCGCCATTTTGATAGGTATCTTTCTTAGCTAAACTACGTTCCCAAGCCGTTTTTGAATCAAAATCGTCACTTTTTAATATATGACGAATATTCCCATTCCAACTTAATTGTCGATTTAAATAAGCTGTATTAAGCGTCTCAGATGCTTTTTCAGCTTGTTCATCTGTTAATAAGCCCAAATAAGAAGCAAATGCAGTACCCCATACATCTCTTTGACCGCTTATTCCTGTACTTGCTTTTAATAATCCCGATGGGGTCAAAAAGGTTTCTGGAATTTGTTGTTTTAATTCTGTTGCACAAATTTTGTATCGCTTAGATTGTTGATTTTGCCCTAAATTTTGATAGATTTCAGCCAACTCATTGGCTGCTTGGTATTTTAAAATGGAAGAAAAGCATAAATCGCCCGTCATATAAATAGCATCCCGAAATCCAAAATCTACCCCTCTATTTTCCTCTTTTACGCTCACTAACTCACTCATTTCATTCTTTGGAACCGAATGAAATGCCCAGTCTAAACGCTCTAATATGGATACAGAATTAATTTTTTGACTTAAAATTGACAACTGTTTTTCATGTATCGCATAATACCATACCATGTGAATGAAATAATAAGCATCACAAAATGGGGGTTGCATGCCCCATTTAGGTTCCCCTTGTTCCTTGTAATCATAGGTCCCTGGAAAATAGATGGGCTGGGAATCATCGATGCGGATATGATCAGCAATGGCACCCTTTGGTATAAATGAGCCCCATTTCGTTGTTTGAAAATGATCGCTTTGCGTTTTGGCTGTCAACAACAATAAATGGTATTGCTCTTCTCGACTCACGAATCCACCATCCAATGACATCGCATAATCGCGAATCCAAAAAGCAGGATAACTGTTTCTGCCTCCTGGTCGAATGAGTGTACCGCCAGTTTGATTGGGTCCAAAATCAGAAGAAATAACCTGGCCGGGACGAATACGTGCGGCCTCCGTAACATCCTTTGCCATTTTATTTAAAAAAATCAAATCGTCTCGACTGATCAATTTCGAAGACTGAGCAGACAAATCAGCAACAATGATAATCAAAAAGAGAAAATGTATTTTCATTTTTCTTTGATTAACCAAATGTCAAACACCTTCGAATGCTGTCTCCAATTTAAATGAGATTCTTCAGGTTGATCAAAAGAAACGGCAATTTTTCCATCACTGACATATTTGGGACTCAAAGGAAATTCTTTGAATTCCTCAAAACCTTTTTGGTATAATGTTGGCTCCAATCGCTCCCCGTCAACGCGCAACAATGCCTCTCCATAACCTGAAATTCGGATGAAATAATGCCCGTTTGGATCTAAATCTGCATATTCCAATTGCGGAAAATTTTGAAACAATTGCGTTGATAATCGCTTTCTGCTCATTCCATTATTTTCCCAAAGTACGTCCGTAGCATCCTCTGTGCGAGTTTTCACCCTTGGGCCTTTGGATAAATCGGAAATATTATCATAATAACTTCCTGGGCCTGGATTTTCCCATGTTGCCAAAGTATAAATTCGAGCTAATTTTTGCTCTTCGGATGACATCTTTTTTATTTTCTCAAATTCATCTGCCAACCACCAACGGTTATTCAATGGATAGTCGATAAAATCCAAAATAGCACCTCTTTCATACCCACTTGCTTGGTATTTGGGCACACTGGTTTGCATCCCAATGGATTGAAACAATGCCTCACAATAATTAACTATTTTTTCTCTTAGTTCAGGGGAATTTTTTTGTAAATCAGCTTGATTCACCTTTTCAAGGGCTAAATCCATGGCATTTTCAGCTCCCATTTCCTTCGCACGAAGTAAAATTTGATTGGCTTCTTTTTCTAAATTCTGCTCATATAATTTCCTTCTTTTGACATACGTATCATAATAAGCGCGCATAACCATTTGTTGCCAACGCCAATTACTTTTTAATTGGGGATTTTTTGTTTCTAAATTTTGCCAAAACTGAAAGGTCGTTTCAATGGCCCCATTCTCTTCTACAGGTCCTACCCAATTTCGTTCTAGCGCGAAAATGCCATTTGCCACCGTTTCTGCCAAGGTATTTCCGTAAAAAAAACGGGCATACTCCTCCATTACTTTTTGAACATCTTTGGAGGGATTCCATGCCATTTGACTCCAAATGACCTTATTTACATCATCATGTACCCCATCAGAATAAGCCAGAAATCCATCTGTTAAAACAGCATATCGATTGTGCACTTTGGCATAATAAAAAGGCTGAGGATTCGATACCTCTCTCCCTTCCGTTAAAGCAAAAGCTTGATCCCAATTTTCTGTTGGGTATTGGCAACGCACGGTATGGGTTAGGTCTGGATAATGACGGTGTTTGTATTGTTTAGGCAATCGAAAACGGGTATTGGCCATGTCGGGACTACTTGGTCCAGAAACAACGCCGGTCAACCATTCTGGTTTGTTTTTATCCAAATAATCATAAAAATAATTGACTTGTGCATCACTAAAACCTTGCAAGGAAATCCACATTCCAGCCTTCGGGTGTGACTTTTTTAATTCCGCTGCAATGGCCTTTAAAAATGGCATCACATCCTTGGGATGATTGTTTCCAGGGTCTCCTCCTGGGAAAAATACCCCATCCAATTTGGGGCATTTTTTGTAAAATTCAGCATGTTGTTTTACCTCTGCTTGAAAGTTTTCAGGGTTTGATAAATCAACATCTCCTGGCGTCCAAACCCAATATTCTAATCCATAATCTCTACAAATTTCACTCATTTTCAAGTTCATTTCTTCCCTTGGAATTTTCATGTGCGGACCTGGCGCGCCTTCCTGAAAAGGTATATTTTCGATGGCATTGGTTCCAAACAAAGCTAATTCGCGAATGTATTTTTCATATTGGGCAAAATTCCAACTATCCCAAGAATTAGCGGTATTTCTGTAGCCCAACTGGTGTCCCCTCAATGCATACAAAGGAGCAGATTCCGTGGAAGTATTTTTGTCAAAAATAACTTTCCCTTTAGACAAATTGGCCGTCCTTAAAAACTCGCCGATGGCAAATAAAACCCCTCGAACATCTGTCCCAATTAACCACAAAATGTCTTTTCCATTGAGATTTTCATGGATCATTTTAAATCCTTCTTCCTTTGAGGATTGTAATTTGGGAACCTTCATTTGAGGCAAATCATTCGCATCTGCAAGGGTTAAAATGATCAGCGATGGCTGTTTATTAGCCAAAAGTAAATCACTTTGAGTTCTTTGTTTCCACTCCTCTTGCAAGACCCTTTGATAGGTTTCTTTTTGCGGCGAGGGAATGCTGTTAGAAACAATTAATCCTGCTCTTGAAAAATCGATAAGCTGGGCATTTGATAAAAAAGAACACAAGCATAAACAGGCAAATAAAATCAGCCCGAGGTACATTTTTTTCATGTTATTTTAGGTTTAAATACTTTCGGAATTTTTAAGATGATCCTGAGAAATTCCAAGCGTATTTTTTATTTGATTAAAATCTCGTTGTAATTGATCTGCCGCCAAAAACATATCGGAGCAATGCAAAATGATATTAGCACCATTTTGAACCCAATGATTTTGCAATTCGATACTTCCTCTATAACCTGTATGCCCCCCTGCTGAAACGCCCAATTGTCGGGCTTTTTGAATAATTTGGGTGCTTAGATTTAAAAATGCGGGATTCGTATATTGCTCAGGCATTTCAAATGAAGTAGACAAATCATGTGGCCCGAGAACGATTCCATCAACACCTGGCCCATCCAAGGATTGAATTCGTAAAAAATCCGTCATGCGATCTACTCCTGTGGGACTTTCAATATTAATTAGCAGAGAATTATTTCTATTGTGTGATTGTATATAGGCTTTCAATTCTTCAGATGGAATTTCGTCACCATGCAAAATACGTTGCAACTTTTTGCCTTTCAAAGGTCGATATTTTACTGCACCAATCAGGTTCAACACATCCTCATGTTCTTCCACATAAGGTACTAAAATGGCTGCTGCTCCTGCATCAAGAGCTTGAGTAGCCAGAAATGGACTAGGCTCTAAAATTCGAACAATTGGGTTGATACCAGCGGCTTTGAATGCCCGACACATCCAGCTTAATGTTTCGGGATTATAACTAACATGTTCTGCGCAAAAAAAGACAAAATCGAGTCCTAAACTAAGAACTGAATCGAACATTTTTGGGGAAGTAGAAGTAAGTAAGGTACCAAAAACGTTTTTACCAGAACGCAAAGCGTCTCTAAAGTCTTGACCGACCATGTGCTTGAGTATTAATTAAATAGGTTGCCAAATATAGAGAAAAATTTAAACCTCAATGTAAGATGGAGGCCAATTTTTGCAATTCTGTGTGATAGTCGAATTTTACTCCACCTTCAAAAGTGAAGTTCGCCCTATTATTGATCACATTCATTAGTTCATCTGCTAACACTTGAGGACGAACATCATGGCATATTTTCCCGTTGTTTTCATCCACGATCAAAGTTGACCCTCCAGAATTTAATGCCAAAATGGGTATTTCCAAAGCAATGGCTTCCATCATCACTAAGCCCATGGATTCTTCTCTAGATGTTGAAAAAAAGACATCAGCTTTACTGAAAATTTCTAAATATTCTTTTTGAGAATTAGTTGATAAAAATTGAACTGATTGAGTTTGTTCATTTTTCAATCGAACAATTTCACCGAATGCACTCTGATTAGGTTTTCCCAACCAAATAAACTCATAACCCTTATCTTGTAATATTCTTGCAACTTCATAAAACAAATCGGCACCTTTACGGTGACAAATAGTTCCAGATGAAATTACCTTTAAAGAAGTGGATGAATGTTTTGTTTTCTTTTGTTTAAAAGAAAGGAATTTGTCAAGTTGAATGGTTGAGTTAACCACTGTAATGGGTTGTAAAAAGAACGGAGTGAATAATTCTTTAACCAATTCTGAGCAGGCGATGAGATGATCTGCAAAATTGACTATGGAAAATAATTCATCGGATTTGACGGCCTCAAAATTGTAAATCAACTCATGTACATGCACAAAAGCTTGGCAATTAAATCGGTTTTTGTATTTCAATAAACTTACATGATCAATGGTATTAAAATACCAAATGTTTGCTGTAAACTGATCTTGAATTTTTTGAATTTTATTTCCAATTACATCAATCCCTGCATGAAACAATAATTTGTCTAATAAAGTAAACTCTAAATCAAGGTAAAAAACGGGAATATTGGGCGCAATTTCAGGAACCAATTCGCCACCTTTTTTGAGCAATACAATTCCGATTTCTAGATTATTTTGTTGATTTAAATCATTGATCAAATTCAAAATAAGCGTTTCAGAACCTGTCCGATTCAAATTATTGACGAAAAATAAAATTTTGTTGGTCATGGATAGACGCTAAAAGGAAAATAATCGTCAAAAATACACAATTTGAATTTCATAAAAAAGAGACAAATTCTATAAAGAAAAATGTCTCTGTTGAATGGAAAACAATTCATTTAATTGGACAAATTATATGAAAAAATGGACAAATTAAACTTGACCTTTTGATTCGAATGGAGAATTTAAAGCTAGTTTGCCAGATACTTAAACTTAAATAAACAATTATGAAAAAAACTGCACTCTTTGCCTTAACCTTAGCTATGGGAGCTTGGTTAATTGCATGTGATTCTAAAACAGAATCGGTTTCTCAAGAAGGGGTTTATTCCCTAGAAAAAATGGTAACTAATGATGGAAAAACAGAAACTACTTACTTAAGTTCTGAGGGAAATCAACAATACAAAATATATACTCCCGACAATTACTTTTACATCGCGATCAGAAAAGATTCTACAGCAAGTTTCGGACTAGGAACTTATACTGTTAAAGGTAAAAACATTGAAGAAACAAATATCTACAATGCAGGAACTTTGGATACTGTTTCAACTGCTCATTTAGAGGTTTCTTCTACTGAAAAGGGTTATCAGCAAGTAATTCCATCGTTAAAGGTTGGTGGAGTAGATTACAAACTAGTCGAAGATTATGTTAAGATTCAAGCGGCTGGTAGCTCCGAATTAGATGGTGTTTGGAAACAAACCAAAACCATCGTGGTAAGTGGCAAGGACACGACAGATGCCACGTATAATGAATACAAAATTTACCACAGTGGTCATTTTATGTGGGCAACTCGCTACATGGCCGATACGACCAAGAAAGTGTATAAAAATGCGGTTGGGCATGGAACTTTCACTTTGAACAATGAGGCATTGACTGAACAATTAGAACATACGAATTTATCAGGCATCGCTGGTAAGTATGACATCAAAATCAAATTCAATGGAAAAGATGAATACACCCAAGAAACGGTCGATGCAAAATCAAAATCTGTAGGATTTAAAACCTATCAGAGAGTAAAATAATTACTCATTTTGACTCAAAATCTCTAAAGCCTCCGCATCTTTTAATTGGATGATTTGGTCTTTCAACTGCTTTTTGAGTTGAACAATTACTGATTGATAATGAGGGTCCCCATATAAATTGTGTAAATTTTGGGGATCCTTTTTTATGTCATAAAGTTCCCAAAAATTGTTTGGGCCATAGAACCGAGCAATCGAATATTGGGCTGTTCTTAATCCAAAATGTGGAGAAACATGATGCGGCTGCGGATATTCATAATAATGATAATAGGATTCGTTTTTCCAATTTGTTTTTTGGCCTTTTAGAACTGGCAAAAACGATCTCCCCTCTAAAGCTTTGGGAGCATCCGTTTGCATAATATTCAACAAAGTGGGCGCCCAATCTACATTAGAAACCACTTCTTGTACTTTTGTTCCTGGCTTTATCACACCTGGATAGCGAATCAAAAATGGCGTTTTTAGCGACTCCTCATAAATAAAACGCTTATCAAACCAACCATGTTCTCCCAAGTAAAATCCTTGATCAGACGCATAAATAACTACCGTATTTTGAGATAATCCTTTTTGATCCAAATAATCCAACAACTCGCCCACATTACGATCTAACGAATTGGCCGTGGATAAATATTCCTTTAAATATCGTTGATATTTCCATTCCGTTAAGGCCTTGCCTGACAATTTCAAGGAATCAAATTCAGCGGAAATTTTGTCGTAATAAGGCTGAACTTTAGCAGCTTGTGAAGGATTTAAGCGATAATTGGACAAACCTTTACCCTTGGTAAAATCCAAATGAATTTTTAAGTCGTCTTCCAAAGTCATCGTTTTTTCGATCGACATATCCTGATCTTTAGCCGCAATCCTGCCCTCATAATGATCGTAAAAAGTAGCAGGTAATGGGAATTTAACCTGGTCATAAGCCCCCAAATCTTGAATAGCTGGAATCCATGAACGATGGGTAGCCTTATGCCCAACCACCATAAAAAAAGGTTTTTCTTTATCCCGATTTTCCAACCAATCCTTGGATAATTGGGTAATCACATCGGTCACGTAACCCTCGTGTCGTATTTTTTGATTTTGACTATTGACAAAATCCGAATTATAGTACCATCCGTGGCCGGGTAAAATATTCAAATAATCAAATCCATGTGGCAAAGAGCCTAGGTGCATTTTCCCTACCCAAGCAGTTTGATAACCATTTTTTTGCAACTCTTCTGGGAATACTGCTTGATTGATATCAAACACTTTTTCGTTGAGTTTGTAACCATTGGAATGGCTGTATTTCCCTGTCAAAAGCGTCGCACGACTAGGTCCACAAATGGAATTAACCACCACATTGTTATACAAAATAGCCCCTCCTTTAGCAATACGATCGATATTAGGTGTTTTTGCTAATTTACTTCCATAAGCACTGATCGCTTGTGATGTATGATCATCCGTGATGATGAAAATCACATTCGGTCGTTTATGCTGCGCCCAAATGGGTGAAACAAGCAGATGGATCAAGAAAACAGAGATAAAAATGGATTTCATGAATTTGAGGTATGATGTAAGAGGTAAGAGGTAAGAGGTTGGTTGTATGATACCGATGGCTGAGCGGAGCCGAAGCCAAAGGTATCTCTTCTCTTTTCTCTCTTCTATCGAAACTGAAAAACAAAAGGTATCACAAAGATCACAAAGATGGTCCAAAGGACATAAAATTCAAATAAACTTGTTAAGCTTTTTTCTAAATCGGACACCTGTTTTTTAGATTGGCAGATTTGAATCAAGGATTTTCCAACCAACACTAAATTAATCATGATCAAAATATTACTTCCTAGAACAGCGATTCGATTGGGAGTAAAACCAAACTCAAATAATCTAAATCCAATGGCAGATAAAGCAATGGCATTATTGATGATAGCCAAAATAGCTAGTCCAGTTAAGGTATAAAGTTGAAAAGAGCTGATTTTCTCCTTACTTGCTTCGCTGATAGAAAACAAAATTAGGGCCATTACTCCTAGTAAAATAACATTAAAGACCATTAAAAAATCGCGGTCATTATAAGGATCTTTGCCAGAGAAAATCAATGCAATGAGAAAGCCCAACAAAGTGATAAATACCAAAGGAGTAAATATTTTGGCGATGATAGGTGAAATCTTGCTTACGAGTTGGGGATTATTTTGAATCAAGAAAGTGGCTAAAATTGGAACGGAAGGAATGGCAGATAACACAAAATAGTCAAAATACCATTTCTCAATCGGAAGGTCAATAACTTTAAATAGCCCCAAAGTTAGTGCAGTGAATATCCCACCCGCTAACATCAAAAGAGCAGTCATAATAAGTAAATTCCCATTATAACGTAGAAAATCCATTCGCTTTGCACTTGATTTCCATTCATGCCCAACAAAATTAAATCCAACCAAGGTCCAGATGAAAATAGGTAAATGAATGGATGCTAAAATCAAGGTATTGCTAGTAGGAACATTGGGCAATAAATTGATATAAATGGCTGAAATAGCTATAATTACTAAACTAATTTTAAAGGGCTTGGTATTAAAATTATATTTACTAGCAAAATAACTTGCCACCAAAGGAAAGGCAAAGAATCCAATATTGCGAGGATAATAGAACTCCTGATCCCAATCAAAAATCCGTGGCAGTTGCATCAAAAATCCAGCAATGATAGCAAAAACTCCCAGCATTAACCAATCCTTTTTTTCTCCAAATTGAGATTGGTTGGACTGATAAGTTAAGCGTTGGTGCCACACTTCAGCGATACTTTGATCTTTAAGAGAGGTGTAAACAGATAAAAATGCAGATTTAAATGCAGATTTATTGGATTGGTATAATTGTTCCAATTCGGCAGGATTTTCTTGCTTATTGACGATTTCCTGTTTTAGATTCTGGTTCATGCTTCTTGATTAAAATTGGAGAAACCTTGATTGAAATTCAAAATAAAATCCCAATTTACGAGTAAAATACAAACACTGTTATCCGTTCATCCTTCTATTTGACTAATGAACCCAAAAGTTGATCATTTTTTAGTACAAGCCAAAAATTGGCGAGAAGAATTAAGTGTTTTAAGAAGCATTTTAATGAATTTCCCTTTGGAAGAAGAGCTCAAATGGGGCTCCCCTTGTTATATGTTTGAGAAAAATAATGTCATCATCATCCACGGATTCAAAGAATATTTTGGATTGATGTTTTTCAAAGGGGCTTTGATGAAAGATCCACAAGGGCTGTTGGTTAAACCAGGTGAAAATACTCAAGCAGGCCGACAAATGCGCTTCAAAAGCATGGAAGAGTTGGTACAAAAAGAGGATTTTATCAAAGAATATGTATTAGAAGCCATTGAATTAGAAAAATCTGGGGCAAAGGTTATATTAAAAAACCCCTCCGAATTTAGCATTCCTACTGAGTTTCAAACACATTTGAACAACGATACTGAATTAAAAACGGCCTTTGAAAAATTGACTCCGGGCAGGCAAAAAGCCTATTGTATGTATTTTGCGGACAGTAAACAGTCGCAAACAAGAGAAAATCGCATTGAAAAATACATACCTAGAATTCTAAGCGGCAAAGGCATGACCGATTGCACCTGCGGTTTATCCAAAAAAATGCCCGCATGTGATGGGTCGCATAGAAGTATGATGTAAGATGTAAGATGTAAGAGGTAAGAGGTGAAAGAGAGAAAAGAGAAGAGAGAAAAGAGAAGAGAGAAAATGTAGAATTTAGAATTAGGGTAAATAGTCTTAATGATCCTTAATGCCTTAATGTTTAAAAGAAAAGAGGAGAGAGAAAAATCCAACAAATTGATAATCATTCACCGCCTTTCAGTCTCTTAAAAATAAGAGAAAAGAGGTAAGGTTTTCTCTCCTCTCTTTTCTCTCTTCCAAAAAAACAGAAAGGCACGAAGAAAAAATCCTCCGTGCCTTTGTGTTAAGATATGCTTCGTAATTACTCAGCTGAGTCAGCAGCAGCTTTTTTCGCTGGAGCTTTCTTTGC
>JBJTNH010000021.1:0-9097 GCA_046073945.1 Aquirufa sp.
CTCTGCATTGATAATTTTCTTTGATCAAAATCTTCATCCCCTTCAAAGAATCACTCTTTTTAAACAAAAAATCAATGTCCGTACTTTCTCGCAATAGTTTGTTTTGGTATAACAATTGAGTATAAAGCGCCCCTTTTAATAAAAGAGGTGATATTCCTTCATTCTCAAACAATGTATATAATCGCTTAATTTCGAGTACATTATCCAAATTGCTTTTAGCTCTTTGTTGGGCAAATTTTTGATAAAAATGAGACAGATTCGTTGGCAAAACGGCTTGCTGTTGATTGGCTGAAAAAGCAACGTGACGCATGCCATGGTAAGCACATGCTTTCTTAAATTTTGGCCAATTGATCCCGTCTACTTTAAAAGTAGAATTCACCTGAAGGATCTCTTGTTGGACCATTTGAACCAACAAAGCTAATTCGCGAGAAAGTGTGAGTACTTTTTTCATCTACACTTTTTGCTGTTCGTATAACTGATTAAAAATCACGGAACTCGTTTTCAATTCATCAAATGTTCCTTGTTCCACAATTTCCCCTTGATCCATCACTAAAATTTTATCCACAAATTTCAAATTATAGAGTCGATGGGTGATAATGATGCTTACTTTATCTTCCGATTTTGCTTTGATATTTTCAATTATTTTGGCCTCCGAAATAGCGTCAATTGAGCTTGTGGGTTCATCGAAAATCCATAAAGGACTATTCCTGTAAAACGCCCTCGCAATCACTAATTTTTGCCATTGCCCTCCACTCAACTGCACACCAGCCCCAAAAATTCGGCCCAATTTAGAATGGTGTTTATGAGGAAATTGATGAACGAAATCTTGCGCATCCGCCATTTGCAATGCCTCTAACAACCGATCTTCCCTATTCATCTTCTCTTCCTGACAACCCATCTCGATGAATTCTTGAATCGATACATAATATTTCTCAAAATCTTGAAAAACAAACGTGGATTCATTCGCGAAAAGACCCTCATCAATTTGATGAATTGATCTATTTTTCCAACGCAAATCCCCTTGCGTCGGAATATAAAGTCCCGCCAATAATTTAACCAAGGTACTTTTTCCTGAACCATTTGCTCCAACTATCGCAATCGTCTCACCTTTCTTAATTTTAAAATCAATGTTTTTCAAAACCCAATGATCAGATTCAGGATATTTGAAGGACAAACCTTCTACTTCTAGTTCATTGATTAAATACTTGTCAAAATATTTAATTTCTCTCTTTTCTTCTTTCAAATCGAGATAATCAAACAAATCTTTTAAAAATACTCGCTGTTGTAACAATTGAACCCAACTTTGTAGAAAAGTTTTCAAGGTAGATTGAATCCTTTGTAGACCTTGTAAATATATCACCAAAACACTAATTCCAATGACCTTAGCAATAGCCAAATCGATGAGCTGGTACATCACCATGACAATCACTGCGACTTCCAACAATTCAGCAAAAACTGAAAAAAAGCTAATTTTCAATTGCAAAGAGCGCTTTTTCTGAAAAATAAAAGCCTTAAAAACACTAAAATGAGTAATCCATTTGGCACCCATATTCAAAGTCCTTACCTCTTTGGCATAAGAAACACCCAGCAACAACTGATGTAAGTAATTCGACTCTCGTTCTTGTCGAACCAACTTTTTATCCAATTGAGCAAGCGCGTTGCCGGAAATCCACTTAATAACAGAAAGCGGAATTGCCAACAAAACAATCCACCAAGCAAAATCGCTCAACAATTTAAAAAAGTAAGAAACCAAGGCTAGCAAAGAAAAGGTACTCACCAAAACCGAATGCAATACTTGATACACTTGAGGGATTTTGTACAAGGACTGCTGCTGAGCCAAATGAAGACTGTTTTGATAGTCAGAGTTTTCATTAAACTCGTAAGGAATTTTTGTACTCTTATTTAAAATCTTCTCACTAAAATAGGCACTAACCTGATGCTGGTTGTTAAAACTAAGGTAGGATTGGATTTGCTGAACAAGCAGATTTAACACATAAACCCCAGCCATCAAAAATAAATAATGCAAAACTGAAGCGTCCAATGTTTTAGCCAATAAAACCTGATCTAAAAGTTGCTTGGTAAAAAACAAAACAAGAACCGGGATGCCGGCCAAAAAGCCCTGCATCAGTAATTGAAAAACAAAACCCATCGGATTTGCTTTCCAGATCATTTCATACGCCCTAAAATAATCCTTGATGTAGTTCATTCTACTGTCAATTTGCCTAAAATAAACTGAACACTTGACTCAGCACTAACATGCTCAGTTTTGACCCATAAATCCGCGCTCAAAGGTGAATCAAAGGGTGAATCTATTCCTGTAAAATTCCTTAAGCCTTCCTGCCTAACCTTAGCATATAATCCCTTGGGATCTCTTTCTTGACAAATTGCCAACGGCGTATCCACAAAAACCTCAAAATAATCTTCTCCTAAAATAGCTCGATTCGATTTCCGCATTGATTCCAAGGGAGTAATGAGTGCCACTATCACCCAAAAACCTTGCGCCAAAAACAATTTGGCCACTTCTGCCGTCCTTCGAACATTTTCCACTCTGTCCAAATCTGAAAATCCCAAATTGCTATTTAAACCCGTTCTTAATACATCTCCATCCAAAACCACGACCTGTTGGCCACCCTTTCGAAGTTCTTTCGCTAATTCCTCAGAAAGCGTTGTTTTCCCCGCACCTGACAATCCCAAAAACCAAATACATTTATTTATCATGCCCTGGAAGATTTTTATCGATTAAATAATCCATTTTATTCAAAAGTACTTTTCTTGATGCTTGATCCAATTCTCCTTCATCAAATGTTTTTTGCATATTAAATAATCCGAAAGCATTGCTGATGGGCCGATTTTCAAAATCCTTTAATTGCTGTTTCATCCAATATTCAGCAAAAGCCAATGTCAAAGCTCCATTGTGCTTATTTTGCAAACGCACATCATCCGGTAAAATCCCAATACAAATTTTTCTGAACAAAGAACGGCTAAATTCTTTGGGTTGAAAATATTCAATAGGCAAACTCAGGGCAAATTGAAGAAATCGCAAATCGGCCATGGGATATACCGTGCTAATTCCATATTGATTCGCATACAAACCCTCCGATTCCGTACGTAAACAAGAATGTGGTCTAAATACTTTTCGAATCAATTCCTGCCTAAATGAAGGAAAAAATGAAAAAGATTCGTCTTTCAATTGAGCATGATATGGAGAATCAGGATGTAATAAATTGCGTCTCTTTTGCACCTCATCATATCCTTTGAGGACAGTCTTAGTCCATCGGGCTCTAAGATAGCGATATACCTGTTTGGCGAAAAGATAAGGATGTTGTAGTGACTGTTTTAGCATCCATTTCAGGTCCATTTGATAAAAATACTCAAAGAAATATTGCCCACCAGGATGTGAAATCCCTTCGTCGCCAGGGAATCCACTAAACATCACCTCTACGCCGTATTCTGCTGCTTGCTTATACATAGAATCCTGCCAAATAGAATCAGAATCGGCAAATCCTCCCATGATTTCATTCGATTTATCATAACACTCAAAGGTGTCTTTGTAATAAAATCCATCCGCCAAATGATGATTTTCTCGATGCAATTGCGCGTATTCAATGATACTATTTTGAGTGGCTTGCTCATCTATTCCCCTTTCTGAATATGCACGAGTTTTCTCATTTAAGACAAATGAGAAGGTATGTAAATCTTTTTTAGGCATGATTCTTGATGCCAAAACGGTAATGGCAGAAGAATCCATCCCTCCACTCAATTGGGTTCCGGCAATTTTCACCCCACGCAAGCGACTTTCCACGGCTTGATGAAATAGCCTCCTCAATTCCTCAAAAACTTCCTTTTCCGTTTTAAAAGCACTGGTATCTATGTGTTGAAATTCCCAATACCGATGTTCCGTCAAATGGCCTTCTCCCATTTTAAAAAATCCAAAATGAGCAGGTTGTAAACGATGAATTTCGTTAAAAAATGTTTCTCCGACTTCTATTAAATAATTCTTTAGCTCTGTAGCTAAGTAGTGTTGATTAATTGTCAAATGAGAAAGACCCACCTGATCTCGGATGGCGGAAATAGAAGAAGCAAGAATCAAAGTATCCTCGTTTTGATAATAAAACAAAGGACGAATGCCCATTGGGTCTTTGACACACCAAAGCGATTGATTCTTTGAATCCCAAATCACAAAAGCAAAATCACCCAATAATTTCTCAAAAGCCTTTTCTTGGTATTTTTCAAAAAGTGCCAAAATCAATGCTTCTTGAGAAGGAAATGACTCTAGGGGAAATTCTTTTTGCAATTCATCCAAATTATCCAACCGTACAGAACCCTGGTAAAATAAGTCACCCCTTTGAAATGAAAATGGACTGGTATCAAAATCCCCTTTAGAAGAATCCAATTGGGAATAGATGAGTAAAAATGAATTCATATTTAACCTAGAACGAGGAGCAAAAAACAAAACTACATCAATCCTCTGGTATTTTTGAACAAAAAACACTTACCATTCAATAAATATTCTGTTCTCAATTAAATAATCTCATGGAAAAGAAAGTAGCAAATCCGAAAAAAACTTGTCAAAAGCCTGAAATCATACAATTAACGGTCGATGGTAGGGCCATTAATCTTAGAGAGGAATTTGATATTTAAAATATTTTTTCTTGAAAAATATTGATTAAGCGATCAGATATTCACTCTGTTTTTTTATATTGCAATATTATTCGTGTTCATTATTAAATAAAAATGCAAAATCAATCAACAAACATCAAAAAAACGTGGCAGGAGCCTGTTTTAATAGAAATTAATTTATTAGGAGGATCACGTCCAAGTGCCGGAGAAAACGTATTTAATGATACCTACAATGCTTATTCTTAAGGTAAATTCCAATTTTTCATAGAGTCAATAACAAATTAGCTTGGCAAGAACCTAAATTGAAACTCATTAAAATTATTAGAGGAATTACAACATCAAGTGTTGAATCTACTCTAAACAGTGTTACTGTGAGCTAATTATTATTAAAATGACTTCTAAAAAAACTTGGCAAGAGCCTGAAATTTCAGAGATGGATATTGAAATATTGAATCCATTTGGACTTTTAGCAGATATAGGAGGAACGCTTTCTTCCTAAAATTTAATCCTCTATTACTCCCTCAATTGATACTCCATTGAATAACTATTTATTTTTCGGACAATGGATTATTTCCGAATTTGTATTACCTGAAATTAATTCCATTACAGACAATGCTGGTTTAGCCAATCCCATCCTATTAAAATATGGGAAAGTTCCCCTTAGCTTAGAAAAGCCAGCAACAGAAGAAAAACCATTTTCAACCTTCAATGAAAATGAATTTCTTTATCAAATCCCTGAAATTGCTAAATATTACATCCGAAAAGGCAATGAAATCATCATAGAGCCCATTTCAGAGAATGAAACAGAAGTGCTTCTTTTCTTTTATTCCAATGCTTTGGCAGCGGTTTTGTATCAAAGAAATCTGATTCCTTTTCATGCCTCTGGGGTGAAAATCAATGACAAACAAATTGTTCTTTTCCCTGCTCCCTCCAGAACTGGAAAATCCACCACCGCTATCTTTTTAGAGAAAAAAGGTTATCCTATTTTTTCAGATGATACTGTTTTGTTGGAGGTAAAAGATGGAAAATGTTACGCCACTCCTTCCTACCCCATCATGCGTTTATGGCAAAATTCCATCGAAGAAAGTGAACAATATGAAACAGAGGATGGCTATGAACTAAGACCGGGCATGAATAAATTTGGTATTTCTTTTGGCGATAAATACTCTACAGATAAAATGGAAGTAGCAGCTTTGGTCTTTTTAAATAACCGTACAGAAGAATTAAAAATAGAATCACTAAAGTCCAAAAATGTATTTCTGTATTTAGGGAATAATGTCTACCGCAAACAATGGATCATAGGGATGAAAAAACAAATCACTCAATTTCAATTGGTGTCTGCCATCAGTCAAAAGGTCCCTGCCTTCATAGCCAATAGGCCTAAAGGAGAAGATACATTTCAATCATTTTCAAATGCCATCGAGCAGGAAATCATTGCGCCATTGAATGGAAACAAGTAAAAACATAATTTGGTTGGCTTCCTATCCGAAATCAGGAAATACTTGGTTTCGATCATTTTTGACGGCCCTGAAATCTGAAAACGAGGCCATTGATATCAATGATTTAAAAACAGATGGAATATTTTCAACCAAAGAACACATAGAACATATATTGGATTTAGAATCGGATTATTTATTGCCTCATGAAGTGGTACTATATCAAAAAATATCATGGAATTTTTTAGCCGAAAAAGCTAAGCGGAAATTATTTGTTAAAATTCATGATGCATTCGATTATTCCGATTATCACCCTGATTTAAGCATCGTACCAGAGAAGCAAACCTTCAAAGCTGTTTATTTTGTACGCCATCCTTATGATGTTGTACCGTCTTTGGCGAATCACTTCGTGAAAGATATGGATAAGTCTATTGATTTCATCAATAATACGACATCTGCATTAGCTGATGTAAAGTATAAAAAAAGATTAGAGGTCGCTAATCAATTTTACCAACATTTGGACACTTGGAATAACCATGTGAAGAGTTGGCTAGAAAGGCCTCAATTTCCTGTGCTTTTTATTCGTTATGAAGACATGAAATTGCATCCTTTTGAGACTTTTAAAAAGGCCATCCAATTCATGGAAATTGATTTTTCTGACGAACAAATCCAAAACGCTTTGGAAATGACAAAATTTGAAAATTTGCGTAAGCAAGAAGAAGAAAAGGGATTTCGGGAGAAAGGAACCAAGACCAAATTCTTCTTTAACAAAGGCGAAGTGAATTACGGAAAATCTCTCTTAACAGAGGAACAAATAAATAGTATCAACACTGTCAATGAAGAAATGATGAAACATTTTGGCTATTGGCCTTCAAAAATGTAATTATGTACCAATTAGACTCAGAAAAAGTTTTATTTACCCAATTGGGAGAAGAAGGCGTTTTGTTTCATGTGGAAAAAAATGAATATTTTAGCACCAATGAAACCATGACTAAAATCGTCTTAGGACTTCAAAACCAATTAAATACAGCACAAATTGTGCAAAGTTTGATGGAAGAATTTGATATCGACGAAGCCACTTGTCTAACTTCCGTTACTAACATGCTCGTAATTTTGGAACAAAAAGGTTTCATCGCAAAATAATTCATGATTCGGAAGCTTGCTACTTTCATGCGATTGTCTGCCCAAAGGAAAAGCCTTTTATTGAAGGGCCTTGCCTTAGCAATTTATTCGACCATTTTGTTTCAATTTTTTAATGATAAAGTTGTTTATGGTGCAAATGAAGCTCCGAAAAACTCCCAAAAGGAAATTGACAAGCAAAAAATTGTAGATATTCGATTTCTCATTAAAATTTTACAAAAATATATACCTTGGGAATTCAAGTGTAGGCACCAAGCTTGGATCGCGGCCCATTTGTTAAGCAAATATCAAATTCCATATTCTGTTTACATTGGCTTCAAAAAAAATGAGGCGGGGGAAATTGAAGGCCATGCTTGGACCATCGCGCAAGAAATTTTTGTTTCTGGATTTTGCCAGCCTTCCGAATATGTGATTCAATCTGAATACAAAGGCTAATTGGTGGAACATCTCCATCATAAAGAAGCAAATACGATAAATTTTATTAATTTTATTCCATGTATAAACTACTCGTATTCGTCTTATTGAGCGTACCTGTCTTTGCTCAAAATTTTTATAAAATAGCTAGTCCCAATGGACAGCTAGCCTTACAAGTCATTCATGCCCCTGATCGTAGCATCAAATACCAGGTAACCCTTCACAACAAAGAAGTCATTGCCTTGTCTGGCATTGGAATAAGTCTCAAAAAGCCTCAATTAGAACTCCGTAAATTTCAAATTTTACAAGTAGATTCCATTGAACACAATAGCTCTTGGAAACCTGTGTGGGGCGAGGTCAAAGAAATTCAAAATCAGTATAAAGAACTGAGTTTTCAAGTAAAAGAAAATTCCGTTTTGATGAGAATCATTTTCCGCGTGTTCAACGATGGAATTGCTTTTAGGTATTTTTTTCCTGAACAAGATAATTTCAAACATTTCATTGTAGATAATGAATGGTCGACTTTCAACATGTCGGGAGACCATACAACATTTTGGATTCCAGGCGATTACGATACCAACGAGGATACTTATCAAAAAACAAAGATTTCAGAGATTGACGCCACTGCTGCAGCAGCCAAAGAAAAAGACATTGCCGTAACCTCCCTCATTGGAAAAAATTATGTGCAAACTCCATTGATGATGAAGTCGTCTGAGGGAGTTTATATCAATGTGCATGAAGCCGCTTTAATCAATTACCCTGTCATGCATTTGAAAGTGACTGGCACAGAATTTACCTCTACTTTGGTCCCTGATGCCGTGGGTAATAAGGCCTACTTACAAACTCCTTTTAATACCCCTTGGAGAACCATCATTATCTCCAACAAAGCGGAACAAATCTTATCCTCAAAGACGATTCTTAACCTAAATGAACCCTCAAAAATCCAAGATAGTACGTGGATCAAACCTCAGAAATTCATGGGAATGTGGTGGGAAATGCACATCGGAAAGGCCAATTGGCCTTTGGCAAGTGGAAAACATGGCGCAAATACCGAAAATGTTAAACGTTATATCGACTTTGCATCTAAACATGGATTTCAAGGAGTGCTGGTAGAAGGTTGGAACAAGGGCTGGGAAGATTGGTTTGGAAATTGGAAAGAAGAAGTCTTTGATTTCGTGAGTCCATATCCCGATTATGACATCGATTCATTGACGAAATATGCCCAATCAAAAGGTTTGAAATTAATCATGCACCATGAAACAGCTAGTTCTGTGACCAATTATGAGCGTAGAATGGATGCGGCATTTCAATACATGGTCAACAAAAACCAGTATGGAAGATATTTAGAAAAACAAAAAGCCAGTGAAACTTCTTCTACAGATCGAGAGAAATACCAAGCAGACTTTCTTTCTCTCACAAATGCATTTTTAAACAATCAAGTGACAGATGTTCCAACTGATCTTCGTCTTGCTTTTGAAAATTATTTA
>JBJTNH010000022.1:0-19491 GCA_046073945.1 Aquirufa sp.
TGTTAGAGGTAAGAGGTAATAGGTAAAAGGTAATAGGTAAAGTAAAACCAAAGGCTGAGGTTCTCGAAGCCAGAGGAAATAATAACCCGACGGCTGAGCGGAGTCGAAGCCAGAGGAAATAATAACCCCGATGGCTGAGGCTCTCGAAGCCAGAGAGAAAAAAACATTTACCTTTTACCTATTACCACTTACCTTTTACCTATTACCTCTTACCTCTTACCTACTTCATACCTCGAAGGCACCTCTCCTGTCAATTTTTTAAAAACGCGATTAAAATAAGATAGGCTTTCAAAGCCCGATTCAAAGCAGGTTTCTGTCACCGTTTTATTTTGTAATAAAAGCTTTTTGGCATAATTGATTCGATACTGATTGACAAAATCGGTATAGGTCAAATGAGTGCTTTTTTTAAAATAACGGCAAAATGCAGGTACACTTAAGCTAACCTCATCGGCAATGGATTGAACATCAATGGCATTTTGGAAATTCTTCTCTACAAATTGATAAATCCGATGCATGCGTTCTTGTTGTTTCAACACACTTTGACTCGCGATTGGCCGAACATGTAATGCCACATACTCATCACTTTCAGCTAAAAATTGTAAAATACCCATCAATTCAACAAATTGATGAAATCTGTCTAACTCGCTTAATTTCTTCAGTCGAGCCCCTGCTATTTGCTTGGTTTCTCCATTGAATGCCAATCCAGATTTTGCTCTCTCTACTAAAGTAGCCACTTTATCCAATTCAGGTATAACGGATAAACCATGCTCAAAATAAAATTCAGGAAACTGAATAACCACTGTTTCCGCAACCGTTTTGACCCCATAATCAAAATTCAAATGAGGAATATGTGGCCCAATCAAAGCTAAATCACTACCATAATAAGTGGAAATATGCTCCCCAATATGGCGAATTCCCTTTTCGGCTTCTACATAAACCAATTCAATTTCAGGATGAAAATGCCAATAAAAAACTTCATTCAATTTCGGTGTCAATAAAATCCGAAACGAACTATTTTCATCAGCACGAATTTGCTCTAAATTTAATTTCATTAACTAAATATCTATAAATAATCTACAATTGTCAAATAAAATATCAATACAGTACAAATACTTATCAATGCAGAGAAAAATAAAGAAGGGAATTCTACGGAAATTTGTCACAACAAAAACAAAGAAAATCTGATAAAATTAATAAATTAGAAAACCTTTCAAAAAATAGGATTATGTCAAACGAAACAATGGTGCCCAATAACGCTCATTACGATATTCCCGGAAATCCATCCACAGCAAAAAGTAGTACACTACAATTAAACGATCGTTCCAATGGTGCTCCTCTTCGAGTATTAAGCGATGCAGATTGGGATTTCTGGAAATACAATGGTTACATCATTATTAAAAATGCTGTTCCTAGAGAACAGGCATTAGCCACCGCAAATTTCTTATGGGAGTTTGAAGAAAAAGACCCTAAGGACCCGAGTACATGGTACACAGCACCTAGAGCAGAAATGAAAATGAAGGAATTGGCAAATACGGGTATGGTGGAGTGTTATAACAACCAACATTTATGGAATAATCGCCAAATACAAAAGGTATACGATGCCTTTGTTGATATTTGGGGAACGGAGAAATTATGGGTTACAATTGATCGAGCCAATTTAAATTTTCCCATTCGACCGGGACATGAATACAAAGCATTCATTCATTGGGATTATGACCCTGAAACAAAACCTGTGAATGTACAAGGCGTCTTGGCATTGGTAGACCAATTGGATGAAAACATGGGTGGATTTCAATGTATCCCTGAACTATTTAGAACCTACGATACTTGGAAATTGAGTCAACCCGAAGACCGAGATCGCTTCAAACCAGATACCACAGGTTTTACTCCCACAAAAGTTAAATTAGAAGCTGGAGATTTATTAATTTTCAATAGCACGCAACCACATGGAATTCGAGCAAATAACAGCGATAAAGTACGTTGTGCACAATATATTTCTATGATGCCTGCAGAAGAAGACAATGAAGAATTACGCAATTGGCGAATTAACTCATGGAAAAACCGCATTGCCCCTGAGGGTTATGCCTTCCCTGGAGATCCTAGAAAATGGGAACAAACCAAGTATAAAACTGCTGAGTTGAATGAATTAGGAGAGAAAATTTTGGGATTGAAAAAATGGTAAGTTGAAAAAGGAGAATCGGATTGCTTTTTTGTGCTAATTTTTACCTAATTTACTCAGCATAATAAACCTATTACATGAAAAAGATTCTGATTCTCACCCTATTATCCATCTCGTTCCTAGGCAATGCCAAGCCAAAAAAAGAAAAATGGATTCAACTGTTTAATGGTAAAAATTTAGACAATTGGACGGTAAAAATTCACCACCATGAGGTAGGAGATAATTTTGGCAATACCTTTCGGGCAGAGGATGGAATGATCAAAGTGAGATATGATCAATATGATAAGTTCAATGAACGTTATGGGCATTTATATTTCAATAAACCTTTCTCACATTATATTTTGCGATTACAATATCGTTTTACAGGCGTGTGGAGAAAAGATGCTCCCAGCTATACTGAAAAAAATTCGGGTGTGATGTTTCACTCACAAGATCCGAACACAATGCCTAAGGAACAAGATTGGCCAATTTCTGTTGAAATGCAATTCCTTGGAGTTTTAGCAGATGGGAAACCGAGACCTACTGGAAATATGTGCTCTCCAGGAACGGATGTTGTTTATCAAGGTAAAATAGATCCAAGACATTGCATCAATTCTACTTCTCCAACCTTTGAAAATGAACAATGGATCACGGCGGAATTAATCGTTCGTGGTGATTCTTTGGTAACTCATAAGATAAATGGCCAAACAGTTTTGGAATACACTCAACCACAAATGGGTGGTGGTGTAGCAAATCGCTATAACCCTGCCATAAAAATAGATGGCCAACTCTTAAAAAGTGGTTTTATTGCTTTGCAGAGTGAAGGTCAAGAAATTGATTTCCGAAACATAGAAGTGTTGGACTTATCAAAATAATTATAATTTAAAATTACTGATATCAATGACCTTGAACTGATACCTTCCAGCATCAAGTAAAAAATCGTATTGCCCAGTGACACCTATAATTTTAAATTTCCCATTGGACATAAAACCTCGAATTTGATGGGTTATGTTCGACTTTTCTGCAGGATTGATCACTAAATCTTTATCGTAAAAGGCAAAAGATTTGTTTTTATTATTTAACCAGAAACTATTTTTTAAATTATATGAAGATCCCATCCAGCCTCCAATAAAAATATCTTGCCATCCATCTCCGTTGATATCAACTACATCAAAATACCTTTCGCCAACGGCGGTGTTGGAAAAAAAATATTGAGGCCCTGCTGCGAAATTCCCCTTACCATCATTCCACCAAATTTGTATTCCTCCGCCTGGATCCCCTTCAAATTCCAGTGCCAAATCCAAGAAACCATCATTGTTAAAATCCACGATTCGCGTTTCAATAGGACTCCTATTTTTTGATTTATCTAACACAAAAAATCCAGCATCAAACTTAGTTTTGACGTATTGAAATTTTTGAATTTGAGCGTTAAAAGCATAAATAGCAATGCCTAAAAATGGACCGCTAACAATAATTTCTGGCCTAGAATCCCCCATGACATTTGCAACACCAATGGAAGTAACACCTTCTATATTGGGATACGTACCATCCGTATTGGGATCCGAAATAAAGTTCCTGTCTTCGAAAAAACTACCATCTTTATTTTGAGTATAAACCATTAATCCAGCAACGCCAGGAAATTTACCATTTTGACCGCCCATCATTGATGCAACATTGTCCTCCAATCCATCTCCATTCAAATCACCTTTGGCACTTGAATAAAAAGTATGATCTTCCTGCCCACTTGCTTTAGTAAATTTCAATGTCAAATTATCCTCTACTTGAATTTTTACACTTGGACCGCCCGGTAGATTATTAGTTCCAAAGGCCTCTGAACCATATTCAGATAGGAAATAATTACCATCTGAACCCATATCAGATGAAACTGGACTAGAAAAATTGCTTAAAGGTCCGTCATACGTTTTTTCTACCTCCCAAATTCCCGATTTATTTATTAAATGAATCAAAGGGACTTTATTTACCGATGTTGGATTTAAAATCAAATGCTCCACCCCTTTATAATAGAAAACCTTATAATGACAATGATCCAAACCGCCCGATAAACTTCCAATTTGAACCCAAGCATTATTAAACAGCACATCTTGCATTTTGGGATATGTACTGGTTAAATCAAATTTGGTAGCAATGTATTTAAAAACACTGTCGTTCTTTACGACAGGATTAGTTGTTACGGGTTGGTTATTGGTGGTGGCAGGACTAATTTCCTCTTTGGAACATGCCTGAAAAAGGGTTAGGATAATGATTAAGAATAATAAACGCATGGATATAATTTTAGAATACAATCTGCAAAAATACAAAAATTATTACATTTTTCATTAAAATATAACAATTCTAACCTCTTAGCTTTCATCACTCCTGCTTCGACTCCGCTCAGCCATCGAGCTTCAACCATTTACCTATTACCTCTTACCTATTACCTCTTACCTATTACCTAAATTTGTCCGCCTTTTCAAATTTCCTATACGGCTTTTTGAAAAAATCTTCCACTGTGCTATTAAACAAGTCTTTGTAGAAAATAGGCGTCGAATGGCCCGAATTAGGCAAAATCCACAAATAGGATTTTGGGATATTTTCAGCAATTTCCACGGTATGTTTTGCCAAAATCACATCATTATCTCCACCAATCACCAAGGTGGGACATTGAATTTTAGCCAATTCCTGGTGACTAATATGAGGCTGAAAATACAATAGATTTTGCAATTTCAAGGAACGCTTTACTGCTATATTTTGTGGCATTTTCTGTAAACTATCTATCGTATTTTTTACATCTTGAACCACCCAAGCATCAATCGCCAAATCTGCATCTGGAATTAAATTAGCTCCCGTAACCGCTAATTTTTTTACTTTTCGAGGATGTCTGCTTGCCAGCAATAAGCCATTAATTCCTCCATCACTCCAGCCGATTACTTCTGCAGAATCCAACTTCAAATGATCTAGCAAAGCAGCAAAATCATCTGCCATCATTTCATAACTCAAAGAATCTTGGTCGTCCACCGATTTACCTTGAGCACGACTATCCGCTACAATTACTTGATATTTTTGACTAAAAAAAGGAATTTGAAACTTGAAATTTTCGATAGATCCACCATTGCCATGAATGATTAACAAAGGTTCTCCTTTCCCATAAATTTCATAATACATATTGAAACCTCTAATAGACACATATTTGCCCACTTTCGGGTTGTTTCCATAAGGAATAGGGCTTGTTTTTTGCTGAGCAAAAAGACTTGTGACCATTAATATTTGTAAGAAAAGTATTTTCATGATTAAAATTTTTACTGTGTTACCGACATTTTTGATGATAAAATTTTGCACAAAGAATATAAAAAAAACTAATTTCTTTATATTGTAAACAAATTATATCACAACTTGGAAATTCTTGCACCCGTTTTCGGGCTATTTACTTCTTTTATACTCATTTATTATTTGAGTTCGCTAAACCGCTCAAATATCTTTTTGGCCCTATTTTTTTTGTGTTGCAATTTGGTAGTCATGGTCTATTTTGGGCTTCATTACAGCAAAATAGAATTTTGGGAAGGTATTTGTTTCGTTCATTTTTTACCCTTGTCCTATTTATTAGGCCCCACCCTCTTTTTTTATGTGAAACATACCGTTTCTAGCAATAAATCTTTTCAATTGATCGATACGATCCATTTAATCCCAGCCATTTTTGTGGCCATTGCTTGCTCGCCATTTACCACTTTACCCTTGGACGTAAAAACCAAAATGGCACATGAAATTGTCAATTTCACAGAGGATTACCGCTTAAATTTTTACTGGGTAAGCTTTGAACAGCTCCTATATGCACGTTCCATTCACGTCATACTATATGCCATCATTTCATTGGTTTACTTCTATTGGAACAAACGAATCTTAATTCAAAAATTTGGAGTCACACCTACCAATCATGTCATTATCCAACGTTGGTTTTTCACACTCATTTTTTTACAAGTCTTGATCGCAGTAACCAGTCTTGGTCACATGATTACCTTGTATACCAAACCATTCTTAATTTTAGGCATTTCTTCCATTGAATTATTTAGTGAAAAACATTTTTTCCGCATTTGTGGAGGTGGTTTTTTTATACAAAACTTTTTTCTGTTTTTGTTTCCAAAAATCCTCTACGGAAATATCTCCTATTCGGTGGAAATAGAGGAAGAAAATACCTTCCAAAAAATCAAATCCAGTTTCGCTAAAGAAATCAAACTAAATATTGACTCCCAAGAATTTGAAAAATCCATTCAAACTTATTTGGAAGAATTACCTTTTATCAAAAAAGATTTCACTTTGTCTCAAATGTCTTTTGACTTAAAAATTCCTGAGCGAGTATTATCCAATTATTTCAACAAAGAACTCAACAAGACCTTTGGAGAATGGAAAAATGATCTTCGAATCAACTACGCCTGCGAATTGATCGACAAAGGTTTAGCAAAAAAAATCACTATCGAAGCCATTTCTTCCGAAGTTGGATTTGTGTCAAGATCCAAGTTTATCGATGCATTTAAAACGAGAAAGGGGCTCACTCCTTCCGTTTACATCAAAGAAAAACAAGTTTAGTTATATAACTAAAAACTTACTTAGCAATAATCCCCAACTGTTGCATAAAAGCCAAATTATCCATAAAATCTTGCTCCTCAAGAATTTTACCGTCTTTCATTTTAACAATGGTACATCCTATTACATCCACTTCTTTTCCTGTGGCAGGAATACCAAAAAATGGCCCCGTATGTTTTCCTTTAAACTGCCAATATTTCACTAATTTATCACCATCAGCAAAAGATTCCTTAACAGTGAATTGACGTTCAGAAAATCCTACCACAAAATTCTCATAATAGGCTTTCGCATTCGCTTTACCCTTAACCTCAGGAACGGTATGCAAAACTGCATTTTCTGCATAAGCCGTATCTAGAATATTTGTTCGGCCTTCATTCAATGCTACATCCCACACATGTGAATAATACTTCACATTCTCTTCGCCAAGTTTTGCGTTTTTATCTGCTTCACTTGTGCATGCCAACATAGCTGTGGCAACAAACATACTTAAAATAGTTTTTTTCATTGTATAATCGTTTTTAATTGTGTTTCAAAACTATGAATATGAAGTACTACTTCTTTTGAATACCAGCAAACATCTGTTCCGAAAAACACAAAAAGGAACAAAATAGCATTCTCAAAATTTCCATTATAGACTGCTTAATTGGTACTTGCTTTCGTTATATCATTTTCAAAAAAATACACATGAAAAAAATTATTTTACTAGGGGCATTACTTACCTCTACATTGACAATCACAGCGCAAACAGTTGGTAAAATCCTTCATGGAGAAGACAATGGCAAAGGATTTCAATTGGGTTCTGAAAAAAGTGCTAAAATTATTTTAGAATCCGTTAAAGCCTACAATTCTAATAGCTCTGAGGCTGAATCCGCATTCTATTCTGAAGAAATGCAAAAATCGGGTGGTGACTTTAACCGAAAATGGCATCAATCAATGCAAAGCTTGAACAATGTGCCATTGGCAATTTTACCTATTAAAGTACAAGGTTCTTCTGATGAAATTGTTATGTTACAATCGACCGAAGACCGTGTTTTCAAAAATGGTTCTAAGCAAAAAGTTAATTTATTTGAACTTTTCAAATTAAATAAAGAAGGAAAAATCATCGATTTCAACCAATATGTGAGCATTCCAGCTAGCAATGAATTTGGCAAAACGTCTGGAGGAAAATACATTGCTAACAAACCGAATGTAGAGGTAGATGGTAGACCCTTTCAATTTTCAAATCGTGGAGAAGTGGCATCCATCGAAAAATTTGTAAAAGCATACAATTCGATGGACGTAAAGTCGGCAGCTGAAGAAATGGCAGAGGAAGTTATGATTGAAGATTTTGATGGAAACAAAAGCATCTTGAAAAAAGATATGCTTCCTGCGATGTTTGCAGAATTCAAATCCTTGGACTGGAAACCTTACATGATTTTACCTTTCAAACTAAAAGATACAGACCCTGTTTCTGGGGCAATGGTTTACGCAACTGAAAAACGTGTATTAAAAGATGGAACTGTTTGGGAGAAAAATTTAGTCGAATTTTTCCGTTTTAATTTAGCCGGTAAAATTGATTCAGTAGAGCAATTTTCTAGAGGAATAAAAAAATAAATCAAATCTTATCATATACATTCTAAACTTATTATCATGAAAAATTTCACAAAAATCGGATTCTTATTTTTTGCTTTTTTAATGGTATCAAATGCTTCAAATGCACAAAACTTTAAAAAAGGATCATTGATTGGTATTCACTCGGGCGTATTAAAATTAGCACCCAATGTAAGCATGAAACAATATGTTGATTTCTTTCATCAAACGCTTCAACCGCAAATGGAAAAAGAATTTCAATGTAAGTTGATTTTAATACAAAGTGTACGTGGAAAAAACCTAAATCAAACGGGTTTTATCTGGATTTTTGATTCAGAAGCTGCAAGAAATAAAATTTACAAATCGGAGGGAGTATACACTCCATTTGGACAAAATGCCATGAATAAAGTACAAAAAACAGTGGACGCTTGGAATAAATTAGGTTCAGTTGAAACTACCTATACCGATTGGTCAGTTTTATAATCTCACACAAATTTTAACAAACAATAGATGAAAAAATTAATCTTGATGGCTCTTGCCACTACAATCTCATTGATTTCTTGCGAAAAAGATTCAAAAAATCTACCCAATAATGCTGTTGGATACATTTTATCAAGTTCAGACAACATTGAATTAAGTAAAAAATCGATGACAGCCATGGAAATTGGTGATTCAGCAACGTATAGAAGTACCTATTCGGAAGATGCGGTTTTCTATGATAATTTAGATACTACAACTTTGGACCAGAACATGCAAATGTTTACCAATTTTAAAGCCAAAGGAATTACTATGAAATTGGAGAAATTGTATGATATCAATGAAATGGTATACGATAAACCTGGGTATTTCGGTGCTAGCAATTATGTTTCGGCGTATGGATTATATTCCCTGACCCGAGGAGATAAGAAAATCTATACGGTCATCCATTCCATTGATGGCATCAAAGATGGTAAGCAAGTGGTGGAATGGCTTCGCTATGACACAAAAGACATCATTGAGATCTTGAAGTAAAATTAGGTAGTTAGCTATCGGTTTATCAAAATTATTTCCGTTCTTGCTTTCCTAAAAAATAGCACCATGGCCAAAGGCATGAATTCCAAAAAGGCGGAAAAGAAAGAACCGACCAAAACTCCGAAAGAGAAAAAAGAAGAAAAAAGAGAAAAAAAGAAAGCAGGCTATCAATAGATAGCCTTTTCTTTTTAGGGTATTTCAAGTACTTTTGAGCGACATGAGCGCAACTAAACCCAAGGTGTTTTTCATCACCCCTCCTTTCACCCAATTAAATACGCCCTACCCTGCAACGGCCTATTTAAAGGGATTTTTGAATACCAAAGGTCTTGAGTCCTATCAAACTGACTTAGGATTGGAGGTCATTCTGAAGCTTTTTTCAAAAGAGGGACTCAAACAATTATTTGCACACATTGAAGCTTCAGGCAAAAAACTGAACGCAAACGGGCAGCGAATGCTTCGACTAAAACAGTCGTATATTCGCAGCATTGACCCTGTCATTTCTTTTTTGCACGATAAAAACCCCACACTTGCACACCTAATTGCCGAACAAAACTACCTACCAGAAGCATCTCGTTTTCAGCAGGTATCAGATTTGGAATGGGCCTTTGGCAGTATGGGTGTCCGCGATAAAGCTAGGCATTTAGCGACGCTTTATTTAGAAGATATTTCTGATTTAATCATCGATGCTGTTGATTCACATTTTGGTTTTAGTCGCTACGCGGAACGACTAGGAAGATCAGCCTCCAGTTTTCAAGAATTAAACCAGGCATTACAAGCACCACTTACTTACATCGATGATTTATTGGTGGAATTATTAAAGGCCAAAATCGAAAACGAAAAACCCGATTTAGTAGCCATTACAGCTCCCTTTCCTGGCAATTTATACAGCGCCTTGCGATGTGGGCAATGGATCAAAAAACACCATCCCGAGATCAAGGTGGCATTAGGAGGAGGATATGCAAATACAGAACTACGCTCCCTGCAAGAGCCCCGTGTTTTTGAATTTGTCGATTTTATTCTATTAGATGATGGAGAAACACCTTTAATGAACTTATTGGAACATTTGAGAGGCGCAAGGGAATTGAAGGATCTAAAACGGACTTTTTGCTGCATCGATGGAACGGTCAAATACCTCAACGGGTCAAAGGATTCCGATGTAAAACAAAAGGACGTCGGGATTCCAGATTACTCGGATTTACCTTTAGACAAGTATTTATCCGTCATTGAGATAGCGAATCCAATGCATCGTTTATGGAGCGATGGACGTTGGAACAAATTGACACTTGCACATGGATGCTATTGGGGCAAATGTACGTTTTGTGACATTTCTTTGGATTACATCAAAAACTACGAATCCACAACAGCACCCATGTTAGTCGATCGCATTGAAGCGATGATTGAACAAACAGGAAACAATGGTTTCCATTTCGTAGATGAAGCTGCCCCGCCAGCATTAATGCGCGATGTAGCCTTGGAAATCATACGCAGAGACTTGACAGTGGTCTGGTGGACGAATATCCGATTTGAGAAAAGTTTCACCAAGGATTTATGTCAATTGCTGGTTCGCTCAGGTTGTATCGCCGTTTCGGGAGGCTTGGAAGTTGCTTCGGATCGATTGTTGGACCTAATAAAAAAAGGAGTCACTGTAGCGCAAGTGGCACAAGT
Organism: Aquirufa sp.; assembly: GCA_046073945.1. Lineage (GTDB taxonomy): Bacteria > Bacteroidota > Bacteroidia > Cytophagales > Spirosomataceae > Aquirufa. The sequence goes on from JBJTNH010000022.1 coordinate 10,979, forward strand.
GGCAGATCATTTTACGCAGGCAGGCATTTTGGTCCATGAGTATTTGATGTATGGATTCCCAACGCAGACCGCACAGGAGACGGTGGATTCTCTGGAAGTAGTTCGCCAATTGATTGAAAATGGAGTCATGCACTCAGGCTTTTGGCATCAATTTGCCTTGACAGCGCATAGTCCCGTGGGTCTAAATCCACAAGATTACCACATTTCAATCCTAAACCCCACACCAGGACGTTTTGCCAACAACGATTTAGAGCATAAGGATCCGAAAGGAACGGATCATGCAGCTTTTAGTGAGGGGCTTAAAAAGTCATTGTTTAATTACATGCATGGCATTGGTTTGGACATGCCGCTACAAGAATGGTTTGATTTCAAAATTCCACGGACACAAATCCCGAAAAATTACATAGCACGAATATTGTCTTCCAAAGAAGAAAAATTACCAAAAGCGAACTCCAAAATATGTTGGCTCGGGCCCACTCCAAGCTTAGGGAAGACCACTCGTGGGAAAATTGTTTTACACATGAGTATGGGTCGAGAAGAGGAAGAATTACTCGTTCCTGAGAAAATAGGCCCTTGGCTCGTAAATATACTTGAAAGCATAAGTGTAGGCCCACATAAAACTTGGAGTTTTGAAGAATTCCAAAATGAATATACACAATCGGGCTTAGGTGATTTTCAGCAATTTTGGCAAGGAGAAATAATCGGGGAACTGCGGGAAATGGGATTTTTGGTGGTTTAGAGAGAAATGTAAGAGGAATTTAGAATTAAAAATGTAGAATTAAGAATACATCTTACCTCTTACATCATACATCTTACGTCAATTTACATTTTCTGTATGGCACAAAAAAAAGTCCCTGAAAATCAGAGACTTAAATTTTTGTTGGCGGTCCGGACGGTGGGAATGAAACAAATCTGACTGAACTCAAATCGGACAAAAAGGTCAAAATATAATAGTATAGGTATTATATTGTTTAATCTAATTGTATCGAAATTGTATCAAATCAGGTCGTTCTGCTTCGGTTTTAGCACCACCCTACCCTACTTTTAGAATCTCCAGATTTATGAATACGAGGTTTCAATGTTGGGTGCTTGGGTTTGCTTTTTGGTTTTATCCCACGTCTTTCATTCGGGGTACCATCAATTTTATTTAGCTTAGGACCAAGTTTAATTGCAGCAAATGTTTCCATAATTAAATGCCTTAAAGTAATAAAAATGATCTCAAAAATTTGACAACCCTTTTAAAATAAATGATAGTTCCAGTAGCCTCATAAGTGCGGAATCAACCATTTATATAAAAAATAAAAAGGAACCGTATTTACCATTTCAAAACAACCTACAGATTTTTTTAAGGTACGAACTGGGAATAATTCTTTCCTGAATATTCTTTTTTATTACTTTTTAATCGAAAATTAATAATTCGAATATTTGGGAACAATTAATGAATAATTAAACCAAATGGAATAAATTAAACATGGTGCCTTATTAATCTTTTAACAAAGAAAGGATTATTTTCCCTCCATTTTTTTGAGGGAAAACCAAATCAGTCAATACGGCTTCACCTTCATTGGCGAATACTTCAACAATTGAATTATCTACAAAAATATCCAGTTTCAGGACGCCATTTTGGGGAACCACCTGCATAGTTTCGATACTTGAGAAATTTTTGTTAAAGTCAATTTTTCCAGACTTGGTTCTGTCAAAAAACAATTTTTGAGTCATTGCATTATAAGTTAGCACACATTTCTCTTCCTCATTTTTTAGCAATTCCATTGCAAAACCATTGGAATTTCCTAAGTCAATAACTAAGCCTAGTTTGTAGGAATTATTTTTCATTTCCCAAGTTTTCGGTTTTGTCAATTCACTCGCTTTCAGTATTAACTCTTTGGAGTGGATACGATTGGAATAGATTGGCTTTTGAACTAAACGAAATTGCCCATTTTCTTTGACCAAAGATAATTTTCGTGGCATAGAAAACATCCCTCTCCTACCTTCTGAAGGAATATCTCCTGCATAGCTCCAGTTACTACCCCAACCCATAATGATTGGATTTTTGACTTTTGAAGGGAGGTTTTGAAAGGGGATTGCAGCATAAAAATCTTTCCCTCGATCCAATCTTAAAACCCCTTCTTGTTTGTCTGACACGAATGATTTTCCATCAAATTCCCCTACGAAATATTGCATCCCAGTAAATTCTGTGGCCTCCGCTGCGCTCGAAACCAGCATTACCCATTTTGAATTATCTGAATTTTCGACAGGAACCTTAAATAGAGATGGACATTCCCAAATCTTTGCTACATCACCCATTTTGCCAAACTCACTCAATAATTTCCACTCTTTCAGATTCGTAGATTCGTAGATCTGCACCATAAATTCCAGTGGTTTTGCAACAATCATTTTCCACTTTCCATCTTGCATAAATACATTGGGGTCTCTGAAATCCTTCAAGCCGATAGCTAAGACAGGGTTCTTTTCATAGAATTTCCATGTTCTTCCTTTGTCAGAACTATAAGCCAAACTTTGACTCTGTGCCATACCTTCTCCATTTTTATTTAAGTGAGAAGTATATATGGCCACCATACCTTTGGTAAAACCTTTCTCAAAAAAACCCGACGTATTTAGACTATCCACAACGGCCGCTCCTGAAAATACCATGTTAGTTGAACCATCCGCGTTCATCGTTTCAGGAATGGCAAGCGGTAGTTCTTCCCAAGTTTTAAGGTTTTTGCTCACAGCATGCCCCCAACTCATGTGCCCCCATTTATCTCCCGCTGGATTATACTGATAAAAAAGATGGTACTCTCCATCCAAATAGACTAATCCATTGGGGTCGTTCACCCAATTTTTCTCCGGAGTGTAATGGTAAGCGGGACGGTAAGTTGCAGATGGGATGCAAGCATTTAACAGGCATACAACAGCCAAAAAAGTGACTAATTTTTGCATTGATTTTGAGTTTATAATTGATGAATTAGAAAAAAATGGTAGTAGTAAAAAACTACTACCATTCGAATCATTCTTAACCTCTACTAAAATTGTTAGATGTTTTAGAAACCTGGATTTTGCTTGTATAAACCATTCGTAAAAGTGATTTCCGCTTGTGGAATTGGTAGATATTCATCCCTTCCAGCTGTAAATTTCGCTGTAGCTAAATACGGTCTTCTAACTTTCTCTTTTGAAATGTATTCATTAAGAGTTTGTTCAGCAATACCCCAACGAACTAAGTCAAAAAAACGTGAGCCTTCTGTAGCAAATTCAATTCTACGCTCCCACATTAATGCTTTCCAAGCAAAATTCTGTGTCCAGGTTGTAGATGAATAAGGCTTTACATTATACTTGGAAGCAAATGTTCCGTCTGCTTTTTTTAGTCTTCCCGTACTTGCCGCTGCTCTATTTCTGATTTGATTAATGATGTCTAAGGCTTTCTCTTGTTGTCCTAATTGAATGTAAGCTTCAGCTTGCATTAACAAGACATCATCGAAGCGTAGAATATCATAATTTTTTGCAGTTCCCATAAATGGTCCAAGTTTGAAATATGAACTACTAGAGGCCAATTGTTGAAAACGCATGGTATGAAAATTGCCATATACACCTGCATCACGTACCCAACTATTGTTGAAAGGTTTTGAATTATCATATTTATATGGGTGTCCATCGATTCCAACGGTGTGGTCAAGGCGTGGATCAACGGTTTGAGTATTTAGATTTGCATTGCTTTCATTGAATGTTTCAAAATTTGGCAAACCGTCAATATCCGTTGTATGTGCATTCACTAAGTTTTGACTAGCTGCATGAAATCCACAACATCCATATTGTGGAGCACCATGCGGATAATTCAATCCATCTTCGTAGCTCATACGTCCTGCGGTCGTTCCATCATTTACAGTAAATTGGATAGCAAAGATGGATTCTGGACCATTCTCCGTTTCCTGCAAGAAATTATCTGCAATGTCCGAGCTTAATCTATATTTCCCGGAAGAAATAACTGCTTGTGTAAGGGAAACAACCTCTTGCAATCTTGTTTTATTGATATTTACAACTTTATGAGTTGCATCTTGCTCATAAGCCTGGTACAACCGCACCTTGGCTAAATAAGCTTGAGCTGCTAACTTATTTGCACGAGCTACCTCTTGTTGTGTAGTTGGTAAATTATCAATAGCAAATTGAAAATCAGCCGCAATTTTATTCCAAGATTCATCATTACTTATCGTATTAGAAACTTTTAGAATCTCTTCATCAGAAATAGTTTCATCGAAAATAGGAATGTTTTTGTACAATCTTTTCATAACAAAGTAGCTATGCCCTCTTAAAAAACGCAATTCAGCTAAACGTATTTTTTTAGATGGATATTTGGCTTCATCTAGAGTATTTACGGCACGAAGGGCGACATTACATCTAGAAATTGACTTGAAAAGGTTTTGCCAAGAACGAGTTACAAAAGCACCAAGCGTGGGAGTAGTCAGATTATAGTGTTCTAGGGCATCTATTTCTCCAACGTCACCCGTACCACCCCCACCTTTGTAGGCATCGTCAGAACGAACACTTCCGTATACCCAGTCACTATAGATGGGTCCAATCATATCACCATTTCCAATGGCCGCATAAGCAGATGTCACCAAACCATCAATGGCCGCTGGAGAGGTCAAATCAGATGAAGACAATACACCTGTGGGTGTATAATTTAGTTCATCCTGGCAGGAGCCGAATAAAAATAGGCTCGAAACGATTATAGTTGAAACTATTATGTTTTTCATTTTTTTTAAAAATTTAAGTTTTATTACCCCCTTGGAGGTCATTCATTAATTCGATTTAGGTTTAAAAAGATGCGTTAATTCCGAAAGTGAAGGTTTTTGGAATCGGCACAGGGTCAAGGTCAATACGCTCTGGATCTGGGCTCAAGTAATTCTTGCTTTTTAACCAAAATAGGTTTTCAGCCATTCCATAAAAACGAATTCTTGAAAATACAGATTTAGGAGTGAGGGTATAACCTACTTGTATGTTTCGCATTTTGAAATACGAAGTATTGACGATGAAATAGTCAGATGTACGACCTTCCCCATTGTTATCCTTCAATGTTAGAGCAGGCACATTGGTATTTGTGTTTTGGGGTGTCCATGCGTTAAATACACCGGGACCAACATTTTCTCTACTTCTCATTAAATTATTGAAAACGGTATACACATCAAAACCTTCTCTACCCGCTACACCTGAACCGAAAATAGAGGCATCGAATTTTTTATAGGTCAAATCCAATCGTAATCCATATTCAAGTGCTGGTAAAGTGGTACCAATCCAAGTTCTGTCCAAATCATCAATTCTATTATCTCCGTTAATATCCACATATCGAATTCTTCCTGGGCCAGCACCTATTTGTTTAGGAGCCGCATCTACTTCAGCTTGCGATTGGAAAAGTCCATTGGTCTTGTAACCGAAAATATCAAATTGTGAATGTCCAATAATGGTATTTACCAAGTTCCCTGCATAAGCTGGACGTACATTTTCTGGCAATTCGGTAATTTCATCTCTGAAATGTGCAAAGTTTGAAACAAGATTGAATTTCAAATCATTTCCTACTGATCCACGGTATCCTAATACAAATTCCCAGCCTTTATTTGATTTTGATGCACCATTAACTGCTTTTGATTGTCCCTCACCAAGCGTTGCCGCTACTGGTGGCGTAATCAAAATGCCGGAAGTATTACGCGTGAAATAATCAAATGATCCGAAAATTTTATTGTTCAAAATAGCATAATCTAGACCTACGTTAATTTCATCTGTAGTTTCCCACTTTAATCCCGAATTGGCCGCTTGTGTTTGAACAAATCCTGAAGGCAATGTCCCGGTATTAGCTCCTGACAAAGAATAAGCTGTACCGATGTTCATATATTGTTCCCAAAAACCACCCACTAATTGAGCCTGAGTTGTTCCGTATCTTGTATCAAATAAACCAAAACGAGCTAAATCACCAATTTGTTGATTACCTACACGACCTACGCCGACTCTTGCCTTGAGTTCAGAGAAAATTTTATTACTCTTCATGAAATTCTCTTGGTCAATTCTCCAACCTAAAGAGGCTGCAGGGAAAATTCCATATTGATTATCTGAACCAAAACGAGATGAACCATCACGACGAACGGTAACAGCAGCTAAATATTTATCTGAAAAATTATAATCAACACGAGCAAATTGAGAGAATAAACGACTTCCTGTAGAACCTCCTGAAACAGTGGTGTTTCCTGTTCCAGCATTTAGCGTAAAATAATCCTCTGATTGAAGAGCAAATCCTTCTTTCTTCGTGAATTGAAAATCCAAATCTGTTTTGATATATTCAGTACCAACTAAGAATTTGAATTGATTCTTCGCATTCAAATCCCAATTATATCGCAATGTATTTGACCAAGTTGTACTGATGTAATGATTTTGGTCAAAAGCTAAGCTGTTTGTCGTGCGGTTAAAAGCTCCTTCCGAAAATGTAGGCGTTATCACCTTATTTAAGTATGTCGCGTTATCAACGCCCAGATTCGATTTGAAAAAGAGATTTTTTATCGGTTGAATTTCTAAGAAAATGTTTCCAAACGAACTCAAACGATTTGCATTATTCCATTTCGCAAGTTCTTGCATGTGCAAAGGGTTATTTCTATCCGAATATCCAGCACCTGATGCACCAGCATATGTTTTGCCGTCTTTCTGAAAAACAGGAATGGTTGGGGCAAGAGTAACAGCTAAAAAAGTAGTTGAAGCACCTCCCAAATCTCTTGCAGTAAGTGTTTCATTTGAATTCGCGACACGAAGATTAACACCAAACTTTAATTTATCATTGAATGCACGCGTCATGGCGTTGATGCTTCCGCTCAAACGGTCGTAGTTCGTATAACGCAACATCCCCGTATTTTTCAATTGCCCAATATTGATTTCTAACGAAGAATTTTTGTTGCCATAAGAAGCAGTAAAATCATTTTTTGTCACGATACCTGTTTTGTACATGACATCTTGCCAATTGGTATCACCTACTGGCGTATTAGCGTCTCCTCCTACATAAGGTTTAAGGGTAACGCCATTTAATTTTGGACTTTGGAAATTATTATTCCAGTCAAAGGAATATATATCACCATAACCAGCAGCGGGATCTTGTCCATCATTGACAGAGGCTTGCCATAAGGCTTTACCTCTATCTAAAGAGTTCAACATATTAAAACGCATCGATTTTTCTGATTGCGCAGAAATACTGCTGTTGAATTGAAATTCAATTTTTCCGTCTGTATTACCCCCATTTTTGGTGGTAACGATTATAACCCCATTCGAGGCTCTAGCTCCATAAATAGATTCCGCCGAAGCGTCTTTTAATACTTGAACTGATTCGATATTGGCTGGATTCATGTTTTGGAACACCTCAGGACGAGTAGTTGGAATTCCATCAATGATATAAAGCGGGTCGTTATTTCCTAAAGTATTGGCTCCACGAATCAAAATTCGGGAGTTACTTCCATTAGGAGAACCATCTTTTTCAATATACAAACCAGGTACACGCCCCTGCAAAGATTGCATCGGGTTACCTGAGCTGATATTTTTGATGGGTTTCAAATCAACCACCACCACTGATCCAGTCAAGTCTTGTTTTCTTTGAGACGAATAACCAACTACTACTACTTCGCTCAATTCTTTTCCATAAGCTAAGGTAATTTGTACATCGCTAACTCCTTTAATGGATACGTCCTGTTTTTCATACCCACTAAAACTTACTTGAATAGTAGAAGCACTTTCAGAAACTGAAACTGAAAACTTACCATTTACATCGGTGATTGCACCAATTTTTGTACCAGTCACTAGTACACTTGCACCGATGAGAGGCACATTATTGTCGCCTCCTCGGACCGTGCCAGTCACCTGGCGTTGGGCATAAGCCGCTTGTAATGTTAAAAACATCACAATAAAAGATAATAGGGTTTTTTTCATAATTTGAATTGTTTTAATTGTATGTATTAAACTTTACTAAAAGGAACTCGTACTGAATGATTATTTATTAAAAGCTGAATTTGTTCTTTGGAAATAAGAGGAGAGGCTCCATGGTGGGTGGCCACAAATGCTCCCACTGCACATGCTTCAATCAGAGCAATTTCTAGGGCGACGTTTTTTAAGAAATTTGAGATAAAGGAGGCTAAAAAAGAATCACCGCTGCCAATTGTATCCACTACATCAACCACAAATCCCGGACTGTGGAAAAATTCCTTTCGATGTAAAAGCATTGCTCCATCTTCACCCTGTGTTACACAAATTGTATCGATGTTAAATAATTCGGACAAATGGTTTAGGTTTTCTTGAATTGTCCCTTTGGTACAAAACCAGCCTGATATTTCATCTAATTCAATGTGATTAAGTTTCAGAAAATCTGTCTTTTTCAGTAAAAACGTGATAATTTCTTTGTTGTAATAAGGTGGGCGTAAATTAATGTCCAACACTTTAAACTTTGCCACCTCCAAGAGTTTTTTAAGTGTATTAAAGGTTTCCTCTGACCTGGCTGA
>JBJTNH010000023.1:0-1460 GCA_046073945.1 Aquirufa sp.
CAAGGCTTTTATAATCAAGTTGTGCTGCGTGATGTTCGCTGGAATCTATTTACAAAAGGTAGTTATGTATTGAATTCAGATTGGGTTTTACAGCCAAGTTTTCAATATTCCAAACAAGGAAAATACCAAGAATTGATGCTCGGAGGATTAGCGCGCTATCAATTTTCAAAAAAGGATCACATTCAACTTTATGGTGGACTTTGGTGGAGAAATAAAGATGCACTTGCACTTAATTTTGCTTATGAGAAAGGCCCAATATATGCTGGTATTAGTTACGATATTAATTTTTCCAAATTAGTTCCCGCTAGTAATGCTCGAGGTGGATTTGAACTATGTTTCAAATATGTCATTAGTCGATTTAAACCAAAACAAATCATTCATCGCGTATGTCCAGATTTTATTTAATTGGTTTAGTTCTTCTACCTTTTATTAGTTTGGGTCAAATCAAATTAAAAGATGCCCTTCAATATGGAGATAAGCAATTTCAAAAAGGTGATTTTTATTATGCCCTAGATTATTACCAACAAGCACTTGTATTGGACCCTGAAAACATCGATTTATTCTGGAAAATAGCTGAAACCAATCGCATATACAAGGACTACAAACAAGCTGAAAAATACTATTCTTTGGTTTACATGAAGGATGAAGATGCCGAGCGATACCCGGAAGCCATTCTTTATTTCGCCTTGATGCAAAAACAGAATGGAAAATACAAAGAGGCGCTAGATCATTTTAAATTGGCGAAAAAAATCTATTCAGAAGACAAGCAAAGTTATCCCTACAAAAAAGCAGCACAAGAAGTTGAGTCAACTAATTGGGCTTTAAAACAACAAAAAATTGGGCCTGATATTGCAATTGATGTACAAGCACTGCCAGAAAATATCAATTCCTATGATGCTGAATTTGCACATACCATCCGCAAGGGACAATTGTATTTTTCTTCCCTGAAAGCAGATTCCATCAATGAAGAACTTCAGGAGGTCTATTCACCAAGTTACCATACCGCATTGTATGAAATTTCATTTCCTTCCACTGATCAAAAAGCACGGAAACTTCAAGCGTTAATTCCAACAAATAAAAGCGTAGCAAATGCTAGTTTTTTGAATGAATTCGACTTCTATTATAGTGTTTGCAGCGATCAAGATTTCCGTTACACTTGTGGCATAGTCTTCGGTAAACGCGATTCTCTAGGTCACTGGAAAATGTTAGACTCATTAAACGAAATGGTGAATCTTCCAGGATTTAATTCAAGTATGCCTCATTTTAGCAAATTAGGGGGGCAAAAGGTCTTATTTTTCTCGTCCAATCGAACAGGCACAAAAGGTGAGATGGACATTTGGTATGCAGTTTTGGACGACAATGGACAAGCAACAAGAGTAGAAAATGTGTCCAGCATTAATTCGATTGAAAATGACATTTGTCCTTGGTTTGATACTGTTGAGAATCGACTTTACTTTTCA
>JBJTNH010000024.1:0-18624 GCA_046073945.1 Aquirufa sp.
CTGCCGTCAAATAGAAGATTTCCTCTTTGGGTAGAAATCCATCCCCTCTACCCGATTCTCCAAAATGCACTGCAGTTGGATCAGGAAGTCCTCGGTAGATAAAAAGCAATGTAATACCAAAACCAATGATGGACAAAACTCTCCAAACCCTTGATAAAAAATGATCTATCGACATAGTTACAAATTAATTTGCTGCAAAATTAGGTTTGAAAACCTTACTGACCTAATCTTTATTTTCTTTAATTATCAAAACGGATATTTACGCATCTTCCTTGCTATTAATTCACTAAAAAAGTAGCTTTGTAAAGATAAATTTCAGAGATATGTCGATTTACACAAAAAATGGCGATAAGGGTTTTACACGTTTGGCAGATGGCAAAGGTGTTTCAAAATCTGAGCTAAGAATGGACGCTATCGGAGACATTGATGAATTGAATAGCCATTTGGGGCTATTGATTTGCAAGGTTTCTGAAGATTTATCAACTAATTTACTACAAATACAATCCAGTTTATTTGTTTTGGGAGCCCATGTGGCAAGCGACAACAAGGAGTATTTGGGTAATATGAAGTTAATTTCATTGCATGACATAGTTTTTCTAGAAGAAATGATTGATGCAATGGATGAGCAACTTCAACCTATGAGATTTTTTATTTTACCTGGTGGTGCAGAAAGTATTGCCATTGGTCAAATTTGTAGATCTGTCTGTAGAAGAGCTGAACGAAGTTTAATTAGATGGGTTCAAAGTGAAAACAATGAAAATTATGCAACTGCTGTTGCGTTTTTAAATAGATTATCCGATTATTTATTTATGGTATGCCGCTATTTACATCATTCCTTAGCTATCCCTGAGATACCTTGGAATTCTGGCAAGTAGTAAAACTTAAAATTTATGCAAACGATTATTAACCCTATTTCAAAATCGAGAATCAATGAAATTGATTTTGACAATTTAACATTCGGAAGAAGTTTTGCAGACCATATGTTGGTCGCTGAATATGCAAATGGTGCTTGGGAGTCTGTCACAATACAACCTTATGGTGCGCTTTCTTACCAACCAGCAATGATGTCATTGCATTATGGACAAGCTATATTTGAGGGAATGAAAGCCTATCGTTCAAAAAACGATGATATATTGGTTTTTAGACCTGAAGAAAATTTCAAACGCTTCAACAAATCTGCACTTAGAATGTGTATGCCTGAAGTGCCTGAGGAAATATTTTTAGGTGGATTAAAACAATTATTGCAATTAGATAAAGCTTGGGTGCCTGCCAAAGAAGGTTGCTCTTTGTATATTCGTCCATTTATGTTTGCAACTGATGAATATGTGGGCGTTTCACCCTCTACAACTTATAAATTTATCATTTTCAATTGTCCAGTAGGTTCATATTATGCAAAGCCTTTGCGTGTAAGGGTCGAAACTCAATATATTCGTGCTGCTAAAGGCGGGGTTGGTTTTTCGAAAAATGCAGGAAATTATGGTGGTTCTTTATATCCAACACAATTAGCCAACAAAGATGGATATGATCAAATCATTTGGACTGATGCAGCCACACATGAATTTGTTGAAGAAGCTGGAACCATGAATCTAATGTTTGTGATCAATGGCGCTCTAGTAACTGCACCCACAGGTGACACAATATTAGATGGAGTAACTAGAAAATCTGTTTTACAAATTGCTAAGGATTGGGGAATGAAGGTGGAGGAAAGACAATTATCTGTCAAAGAATTGGTTGAAGGTATCAAAGACGGTTCTGTTACAGAAGCATTTGGTGCTGGAACAGCTGCAGTAATTGCACCAATTTGTACGATTGGTTTTGATGGAAAAGATTATGATTTACCCGAAAGAAAAGAAAATGATTTCTCTGCAAAAGTTTACAAAGAAATCAATCAAATCCGTTTAGGAGAAATAGAAGATACCAGAAATTGGATTTTCAAGGTTTAATCAACCTTTTTAAAAATAACTTTAATACCCGGATCTTTGGAAGTGCTTACATCTTCTAAATCGATTCGGGTATTTTTGTAATTACCCCAAATCACCTTAGAACCTGACTGCTTCGACTCTCCAAATTTCAAATTGAAATAATCTTTCAAATCAGTTATCAATTGCGAAACTTCTTTTTTATCTTCTAAAAAGATATCCAATGTAATTTCATGGATCAAACGGTCATTTCCTTGCAAATAAGTAATATCGACAAAGTTTAAATCCGAATCATCTAAATATTGTGTGAAAGATTTACCTTGACTCGGTTGAACCTCCGAAAGCTCTACGGTTTCTTTCAAATTGTCTAAATTTTGGCTCCAAGAAACCCCTCTAATTAATCCTTCAGAACTATTTGTAATTTTTTTAACTAAATCGGAACTTGAATCCCAAGCTTCTTGTTCTTTTATTCGTGTTAATTCCTCTGGACTTAATACTTTGTCAGCCTTTTTATCAGATTGACTACAAGCATTAATCATAAAAAAAGCTATTAAAAAAAATTGAAATTTATTAATACTACTTATTGCGGATTTTATTGACATACATTTGAATTTAGTTGAATCAACAATTTCCATAAAATTAAAAATTTTTTATACTTGAATGTTCGAATTTCAATTTTTATTTATTAATTTTGTATCAGAAATAAATGCTAGTGCAAACTAGAATAAAAATATTAAAGATTATTAGTGGTTAGGTATTTTAAAAATGAGCCGGTTTCTGACTGGCTTTTTTTTGTGCTTTATATTAACTTTCCTATCTCAATCACAAAATCATGATGCTCATTTTTTATGTTATCCTTGGTGCTTTTTCAAGTGGCTTAATGGTCTATTTCATCTTTTCCATGAAAGGAAAAATGACACTTGAAAAAATCAAACAATTGGAAATGGATCTTTCCAAAAAAGAACAGTTAGAAGTTGAAAATAAAAAATTATTTGGAGACCTCGCATTTTTTAAAGGTCAAAATCAATCACTTCTTGACAGAATAGAACACTTGAGTCATGATGAAGAGAAATTGAGAAAAATCCTAACGGATATTAGCCATGAAACAATCCTAAAACAAGGAAAAACACTTAACGAGCAACAAGAAATCAAATTAAAGGATGTTTTAAATCCTTTGAAAGAGAAATTAAAAGAGTTTGAAAACCGCGTACATGAAAATCAAAAATCAAGCGCAGAGCAAAGCTCCGTTCTGTTGGAGCAAATTAAAAATCTAACCTTATTAAATCAAACCGTTACTGAAAAAACAGAAAACCTCACGAATGCATTGAAAGGATCGAATAAAACCCAAGGAAATTGGGGAGAAATGATTTTAGAACGCGTATTAGAAAGCTCTGGATTAATCAAAGGCCGTGAGTATGAAACACAATTTGTAACCAAAAATCAATCAAGTGAGACTATTAAACCGGATGCTGTCATTTTTCTACCTGATAATAAAAACTTAATAATCGACAGTAAAGTGTCATTGGTTTCGTTTGACAGATATACAAGTGCGGAAGATGGAACATTGGAAAAAGAAAATGCCTTAAAGGCGCATATAGAATCCTTAAAAAATCACATCAAAGAATTATCTGCTAAAGATTATCATACGGGAATTGGACTAAGTAGTCCTGATTTCACACTTCTTTTTATTCCCATTGAATCAGGTTTTGTGGCTACAATTAGTCAAGACACTTCCTTGTTCAATTTTGCATGGGAAAGAAAAATCGTTTTGGTTTCTCCAAGTACATTATTGGCCACTTTACGAACCATTGCATCAGTTTGGAAAACAGAAAATCAAACCAAAAATGCTTTAGAAATTGCTAAAAAAGCAGGTGAGCTGTACGATAAATTTGTGGCCTTTACATCCGATGTTCAAGACATAGGCAAACACATTCAAAAAGCAGAGGAAGCGCATTCCGCTGCATTAAACAAATTGAGTTCAGGAAGAGGTAATTTAATTACTAGAGCTCAAAATTTAAGAAAAATGGGAATCAATGCCACAAAAAAGATTCACCCTGAATTGCTCAATGATGAATCTGATCTGGAGGATATCGATGAAGAAAAGAATTAAACCTTTTTCAAAAAACAAGTTTTTAATACCATAATCGTTTTTTCAACTTTCCCTTCAATCTCATCTTCATCGTCTGTTAAACGAATATTTCGAACCGTAGTTCCTCTTTTAATCACACCTGAAGAACCTTTTACTTTTAAGTCTTTAATAACTGTAACTGAATCTCCTTCATTCAATAAATTTCCATTGCTATCCTTTACTTCCATTTTAATTTAATTTAGCTCATATGAGCGATTTATGATTGTTTATATGATTGATTTTTATTTCTGAATCCCAATAATTTTTGTGCCAAATCAGGTCTTTTTAATTGTGTCAAACGATTTCTGATCCAATCCTTAAATTCGGCTTTATACCAAAAGAAATACTTATTTTGATTTTGTTTTTCTTCTTTTGTTTTAGCTGTTTTTATCGGCTGCAAAGTATATGGATGAACACCTGAATAATAAATTACTTCAGCAACGGTCATTGGTGTTGGAGTAAAATCTTGAACTTGTTCTAGGTGAAAACCCAAATCTTTAGTTTCTGCTGCCAAATTAGCCATATCTACCTCTTCGCAACCTGGATGAGAGGAAATGAAATAAGGAATTAAAGGTTGTCTTAAATTGTGCTTGGCAGATATTTCATCATACTTTTCTTTAAACTTCCTGAAATATTTAAAAGAAGGCTTTCGCATGACACGCAAGGTTGCGTCGGATGTATGCTCTGGGGCAACTTTTAATCGACCGGACACATGCCTAGTGATTAATTGCTCCATGTATTCATCATGGTTTCCATCTTGATTATTTTTATTGAAATCATCTACCAATAAATCATAACGAACACCTGAGCCCACAAAGGCCTTTTTAACTCCTTTGTGTCCATCTACTTTTCTATAAATATCCGTCAAAGGTTTATGTGAGGTATCTAAATTTGAACAAATTACAGGGTGTATACAACTTGGGCTTGAACATCTTGCACAAATGGATTCGTCTTTTCCTTTCATGCGATACATATTAGCTGAAGGACCACCTAAATCAGAAATATATCCTTTAAAATCTGGCTGTTGCACAATCGTGTCAACCTCTTTCATAATGGATTTTTCACTTCTTGAAGCAATAAACTTACCTTGGTGTGCCGAAATCGTACAAAAACTACATCCTCCAAAACATCCTCTATGCATGTTGATAGAGAATTTGATCATTTCAAAAGCTGGAATTGGACCTCGTTTCTTGTATTTAGGATGAGGTAAACGCGTATAAGGCAAATCGAAAGATTTATCCATTTCTACCTCTTCCATTGTTTTGAAAGGTGGATTAATGACTAAAATCTGCTCTCCTACTTGTTGAGTGATTCGATTAGCTTGCCATTTGTTGGATTCCACTTCCACAATTTTAAAATTGGAAGCATATTTAATTTTATCAGCCAAACATTCCTCGTGGCTATTTAAAGACACGGTCTCAACCGCTCCTAAATGCACAATAGGTTCGTTTTTGTCCTGCAAATAGGCTACCTGATTGATGGAAGTTAGATCTTTCAAAGAATGTCCTTCCTTCACTCCACGAATGATATCACGCAATGGCTGCTCTCCCATGCCATACACTAACATATCAGCACCGGAATCAACCAAAATTGATGGAAATAATTTGTCTGCCCAATAATCGTAGTGAGTAACTCTGCGTAAAGACGCTTCAATCCCTCCAATTAAAACAGGAACATCAGGATAAATTTCTTTTAAAATTTTGGTGTAAACGGTGGTCGCGTAATCAGGTCTGAATCCGGCTTCTCCACCAGGCGTATAAGAATCATTGGATCTAAGGCGCTTATTAGCTGTATAATGATTCACCATTGAATCCATACAACCTGCAGTTACACCAAAAAAATATTTTGGACGACCCAATTTTTTAAAGTCCCTTAAATCATCTTGCCAATTGGGTTGTGCTACAATTCCAACTTTCAAACCTTCGCTTTCCATGATTCTACCAATCACGGCAGTTCCAAAAGCGGGATGATCTACATAAGCATCTCCTGAAATCAGAATAACATCTAATTCATCCCATCCACGTTTTTCAACCTCCTTTTTAGTTAAAGGTAACCAATCAGTAATAGGTCTTTCTCTTACATCCATTTGACAAAATTAAAAGAAAAAGACTGCGAAACCTATTTCAATAAACGTACCTTGAAAAAATCAGCCGTTGCTTCAAAAACCTTAATAACATTTTCGAACTTCATCCAATGATGAGTATCGTCCACAATCACCATACTCTCTACATCTACTTTTTTCTTTTTAAGACGGTTAAATAAATCCACGCTTTGTTCAAATCGAACATTTCGATCATCATCAGCATGAATCAATAAGACTGGCGATGTCCAAGTTGAAATACTTGAAATAGGAGAAGATCGATACACCAAAGAAGCTGCCCATTCTGCATCAGGAACACGTTTATTCCCTAAGGTATATAATTGATCTTGAATATTAGAAGACCAATCATGTACTCCATGTATATCTACTCCTGCGGCAAATAGTTTAGAATCTCGACCTAAAGCAAGTGCTGTAAGATATCCCCCATAGGACCCACCATAAATTCCAATTTTCTTAGGATTCACATTGGATTGATGGGCTAAATATTCTCCAGCAGCTTTGATGTCATAATATTCTGTTGCAGCTAAATGACTTGCAGGATTTTGAAAATCATATCCATAGCCAATTCCTAAACGATAATTTACTGAAAGCACAACAAATCCCATATTAGCTAAATATTGATTCAGCGCATAAGCATTGGCATAATAATCTGAATAATGCCAACCAAGAAGCATTTGACGAGCTGGACCACCATGAACGAACAAGATGGCTGGTTTATTCGATTTCCCATCACCATTATCAAATATTTGTCCATGAATCAGTTGTCCATCAAGTGACTTAAAGATGACTTGATTAGGAACAACTATATTCTTTTCTGGATAATTCGGAACTTGTAATTTTGCTGAAATTGAAATTGGATCAACTTGTTGGGAGCTTTTCACCAAAACTTCTGGGACTTTTTGTGCATTTGAGCCGATAAAAGCAAATCCTTTTGAATTATTGATCGAAACGGATGCCCATTCATTTCCTTTACCTTGAGTCACATTTTTCATATCAGGTTTATCAACCGAAACCATTAATAGATGCCTTCTATCAATATCAGTAGGATCTGATCCAAAATTGGCACTAAATAGAATATGACTTTTGTCAGTATTTAAAGACAAATGTTCCACCATAAATTCACCTGGTGTCAATAACAAGGCCTTCCCTCCTTTGGTTGAAATGCTATAAATATGTGGCCAATTGTCATGTGAAGAAGTAAACGTAATTAACTCATTTTGAGGAAACATCAAATTTGCCCCTCCTTGTGTTCGTGGAAATGAGCCTCTAAAAGACTTTGGGGCCTCCCAAACTAATTGAGATTGTGTAAAATCACCATCAGCAACCCGAATAGACCAAGGATTTTGCTTTCGCACCGATAATGAGTCCACTGAACCTCCAATAGCATTCATGCGTACAAATGCAATCTTATTCCCATCAGGTGACCATCTTGGAGAAGCATCTCTGGCAAAGGAAGGTTGAAGCCATTGAATATTGTCTTTTCCTAATTCAACGATGGCAAGTAGAGAATGTGTATCGCGATCCACTTTAAAAGCCAATTTTTTCCCATTAGGAGACCATTGTAAATCGCTCACTTTTCCCTTAGTATTGACCAATTGGCGGGGTATATCAAAAAAATCTTCTCCAGCAACTGTATCTAATTTACATATCCAAGGTTGATGATTTTTAATAAAAACAACTTGGTCACTTTTCGGAGATAATTTTGGAAAATCTCCATCACCTATAATTCTTTGAGCCCCTCCTTCAAAAAGAATTTGAATTACTTTCACATTTTGAGGTTCTAAACTGGAATTTGTATTTATTGGGAGATCCCCGTTAAAATTAGCACTATGATCTCCACCTCTAACAAAAACCAACCATTTCCCATCATCGGTAATAGAAATAGAAGTGAGTTCTTGCCCCTCATCCTTGCTATAATTCGTTAATTTTCTTGGTTCAAAATTTGGTGCTGAAGCAACATAAATATTCCTAACTCCTTGTTCATCCATCGCCCAAGCAATTTTATCTCCATTTTTCGAACTGACCAATTCACTTGGAAAAGCATAAGAGCGAAATGATTTATAAGTCAAATTAACGTTTTGAGCATCGATTGTGTTGTAAATCAATACGTTAAAAATAAAAATTAAAAACCTAAAGGATGATTTTACAAAAGAGTTCATAAGGAAATAGTGATTAAGATACAAGATGATAATTGTAAACAGAAGTCAAAATTAATTGGAATTTAAATGAGAAAAAAATTCTGGAAAAAAGTCGAACGAAATACTTAAAAAAAAATGATAAAAATCAATACCACATAAACACGACAAGTTTTCAACGAATTATTATTAAATTCGTTATTATTACCATTTAATTGAAATTAAGCTTTGAAACCTATTCAAGAACTATTCGAAATTATTCAAACAAAAGCTAGTGCTTCTGAGCTTGCTTGGATGGATACTAAATCCCAATTGGATGCGAAAGGTATATCTTATGCTTTTGTAGCCTGCCCTCGATTCATTTCCAAACAAAGTTTTTCTTTGGATTTACAACACATCGTTAATGGTTGGAAATTTGAAGAGATTACACTGGATCAATTAGTAAGAATATATTTCATCGCCTTGTTAGCTACAAAAATTGAAACAGAAGAAGCCTATATTCGACAAATCAATTTGCTTTTCGATACAGCAGAAATGAATGAATCTGTGGCATTATATGCGGCATTTCCAATTATATCCTATCCTGAAAAATGGCTTTTGAGAGCCACTGATGCCGTTAGGTCTAATATTGGTTCGATTTTCGATTCTATAGCTTTTGGAAATCCATACCCTTCCATGTATTTTTCAGAACTTGCTTGGAATCAAATTGTCTTAAAATGTATTTTTAATGACAAATCTATCCACCGAATTTATGGACTAAATGAACGTGCAAATCAACATTTAGCTGATACTTTATCTGATTTTGCACATGAAAGATGGGCTGCTGGTAGAAGGGTGCCTTCTCAAGTTTGGCGATTGGTTAGCCAATTTATTACGCCTCATTTAGTGAAAGACCTTGAACGTTTATTAGCATCTAACAACGAAAGAGATATCATTGCAGGTAAAATTGTTTTGCTTGAATCTGATTCAACTTTATTGAAAGCCCTAAAGGAAAAGTATATTACATCATCTGATTCCGACTTAAATTGGTCAATATTAGAAGTTCCAGAACCCATTTACACAGCCTAAGATTATGTGCCAAAATAACCAACAAAACCCCTCTCACTTCCAAGGAAGCCCAGAAGAACAAGAATTTGCCCAAACTGTTGATGTTGGCTTTCAAGCCTACACTCAAGGAATGAAATTCTTTGACCCGCATGTTCACATGACTTCAAGGACGACAGATGATTATCAAGCCTTGGCTGATGCGGGAGTCGTAGCATTGATTGAACCTGCTTTTTGGTTGGGACAACCTAGAACAGGACTTTCTTCCTTTAAAGACTATTTTGCAAGTTTAGTGGGTTGGGAACGATTCCGATCTTCTCAATTTGGCATCAAACATTATTGCACCATCGGTTTAAATTCACGAGAAGCCAATAATGAAGCACTTGCAGAAGAAGTAATGGAGATTTTACCCTTGTATTTGCAAAAAGAAGGTGTGGTTGGTGTTGGAGAAATTGGTTTTGACGACCAAACGGCTCTGGAAGAAAAATACTACCGTGCTCAGTTAGAATTAGCAAAAGAATTTCATTTACCTGTTCAAGTTCATACTCCACACCGTGATAAAAAACAAGGGACGGAAAGAAGTATGGCCATCGCTTTGGAACATGGAATCGACCCGAAAATGGTCATCATTGATCATAATAATGAGGAAACGGTAAAATCTGTTCTAGATCAAGGTTTTTATGCGGCCTTTACTATTTATCCGTTTACCAAAATGGGAAATGAGCGAATGGTGGAAATCGTCAAACAATATGGCCCAGAAAGAATCATGGTAAATTCTGCTGCCGATTGGGGAATATCTGATCCCTTAGCTATTCCTAAAACGGCTGCATTAATGAAAATAAGAGGTATCTCTGATAAAGATATTCAATTGGTTACCTATCAAAATGCCTTGGATGCTTTTGCACAAAGTGGCCAAATCGTTGAATCTGATTTCATTGAAGGTCTTACAATTGATCAAACTCAAAAATTCAACGGAAATACGATTTTAAGAGGTGGACAACAACCTAGAGTCAACAAAGATTCTTTAATTATTCGATAATGGGTAAAATCAGAGCCTTTTTGGAATTAACTAGACCTGCCAATGTGATTACAGCACTTACGGATATTTTGGCAGGTATGGCCATTGTTGGATTCACTTTTGGATGGAAAAATTATCAAATTTCGTCAATCAGTTATTTATGCCTTTCTAGTATGTGCCTATATGCGGGTGGCGTAGTATTCAATGACATTTTTGATCGAAAACTAGATGCCATAGAAAGACCTGAAAGAGCCTTGCCAAGTGGAAGAATTAGATTATCAGAAGCCATTTTTGGCGGAATTGCTTTGCTTGCCGCAGGTGTTATACTCGCTTTTTTACAAAGTCGACTTTCTGGTATTATCGCTGGTTTCATCGTAATCTTAGTTTTACTTTACGATTGGAAATCAAAACACAATGGATTTTTTGGTCCCTTCAACATGGGGTTATGCAGAGCCTTTAATTTATTATTAGGAATGAGTGTCTATGAGTTAGGCGTTTTGGAATATGGAGAATTGATGATTGTTCCTTTGGTATATATTTTTGCTATAACCTTGGTAAGTCGTGGAGAAGTTCATGGAAGTAAACCTTGGCCTTTATGGATTGCCGCACTCTTGTTTATTTTTGTGCACGTAGGACAGTTGCACTTTGCATACAAGGCTCATTCATTCGTTCACGCTATTCCATTTGTGTGTTTACATATTTATTTGATTTTCAAACCTCTTTCTGTAGCAATACAAAATCCTATCGGACCAAACATTGGTAAAACAGTAAAAGCCGGAGTTTTATCACTTATTGTCATGAATGCGGCATGGATTAGTACTTCTGATCAATGGTATTTAGCAATTTTAGTAGTAGCTTTATTACCATTATCCATCCGAATTGGAAAATATTTTGCCGTTACTTAGAATCATATGCAGTCATTAAAACAAAGTTTTCAAGTACCTTTTCAATACGAAGTGTTTTTCACAAAAGGACTCTTCCAAAACAACAATCCCCTTTTTAAAGATTTTATCTCCAATTTTGGACGGGCAGACTTTAGAAAAAGAATATTATTTGTTGTTGATAAGGGAGTAGCGGATGCACATGATGGATTGATAGCTGAAATTGTATCTTATTTTAAAACATACCCAATTGCTGATCTAGTCCCAGAAATCCTAGTTTTACCAGGTGGAGAAATTTGCAAAAATGACCCTCGTTATTATGAAGAGGTAGTTCGAGCGATTGATGAACATCGTATTGATAGGCATTCTTTTGTGGCTTGTATTGGTGGTGGTGCCTTTTTGGACATGAGCGGTTATGCAGCAGCCATTTCTCATAGAGGTGTCAAATTTATACGTATACCAAGTACAGTTCTTTCTCAAAATGATTCTGGAGTAGGGGTCAAAAATGGTGTAAATTATTTAGGGAAAAAGAATTTCTTAGGAACTTTTGCGCCAGCTGTGGCAGTATTTAATGATTCAAACTTATTAAAAACGCTTGATGAAAGAGATTGGCGTTCTGGGATTGCGGAAGCGATTAAAGTTGCACTAATCAAGGATTTGGACTTTTTTGAATGGTTGGAAAATCACGCGCAAGATATGTGTGAACATGGGGAGGAAGTGATGACCGAACAGATCTACCGCTGTGCTGATTTGCACATGAAACATATTTCTAGTGGGGATCCATTTGAACTAGGTTCCGCTAGGCCTTTGGATTTTGGACATTGGGCGGCACATAAATTAGAATATTTGAGTAATTTTCAAATTAGACATGGAGAAGCTGTAGCTATCGGAATCGCATTAGATACGGTTTATTCGCAAAAGAAAGGTTTACTTTCAGAAAATGAATGCCACCGAGTGTTAGATTTAATTAAAAAACTGGGATTCGAAATTTCGCATCCGGCTTTAGCGGAAAATGACAAAATCAATCTCTTCAAAGGACTTCAAGAATTCCAAGAACATTTAGGAGGCGAATTAACCATTACGATTTTAGAAAAGTTAGGAAAAGGAAAAGAAGTGCATGAAATGGATTTTCAACTTATCAAAGATTCAGTTGACTATCTTGTAAACTATTGATTCATTATGGAAACAAAATATGGCACATTAGGTTATTGCAGCAATATTCATCCTGGAGAAATCTGGGCTGAACATTTTCAGCATTTGAAAACAAATATCCCTTTGGTGAAAGCCAAAGTTTCACCCCAACACCCAATGGGATTGGGATTAAGAATTGCGGATTTAGCCAGTAAAGATTTACAAGATCAAGTGCAATTCAATGATCTAAAAAATTGGTTAGAAAAAGAGCAATTATACATTTATACATTGAATGGATTTCCATTTGGAGGTTTTCATGATACAACTGTAAAAGATCATGTACATACTCCCGATTGGACACATGATAGTCGGAAAGAATATACACTTCGATTAGCACATTTACTTTCCAATTTATTACCTGAGAGAATTAAAGAAGCTGGAATTTCGACCTCGCCACTCTCCTACCGATTTTGGTGGAAAAATACAGATGAATTAAATAAAGCGATTGAAAAATCGACAATGGCTTTGATTGAAGTAGTGGAAGAATTAGATAAAATTCACAAAAAAACAGGCAAGATTATCCATATAGATATTGAACCAGAACCTGATGGAATTTTAGAAAATCACCAAGAATTTTTGGATTGGTACTTGAAAACTTTATTGCCTTTGGCGCAAAAATATTTTGCTCAAAAAGGTTTAAAGGAGAAAAATATTGAAGACTTGATAAAAAGTCATATTCAGATCTGTTTTGATATTTGTCATTTTGGAGTAAGTTTTGACCAACCGAAGAATTGCATTGAAGAATTAAATCAACATGGAATTAAGGTAGGTAAAATCCAAATTAGCTCTGCTTTAAAAGTGGATTTAAGAGACAATGCTGAAGAAAAATTAGCCAAATTGAAGCAATATCAAGAACCTGTTTATTTACATCAAGTAAAGGCAAAACTAAAAGAAGGAGGATATGTACAATTTCGCGATTTAGACGAAGCATTTGAGAATTACCAGGAAGGTATCTTTGAAGAATGGCGCATTCACTTTCATGTACCTTTGTTTTTAGAAAACTATGGACTTCTAGGATCTACGCAAAAAGAGATCATTGATACCTTAGAAATTCAAAAAAACACACCATTTAGTCAACAAATGGAAATAGAAACGTATACTTGGGGTGTCTTACCAAGTGAATTTCAAGTTCCCATTCATGAATCAATCATTCGAGAAATTGATTGGGTAAAATCAGTGTTAAATCAATAAAAATGAAAAAAACGGTTGTCATCGATGTGGTTGGATTAAGTGAAAGTGTATTGTGCGAGCATACACCTTTTATCAATTCCTTTATTGCTTCTCGAAAGAAAAACCTCATTCAACCTCCACTACCTGCAGTTACAACAACTTCACAATCTTGCTTCATCACTGGTAAAAATGCCAATGAACATGGAATTGTTGGGAATGGTTGGTATGATAGAATAGATTCAGAAGTAAAATTCTGGAAGCAATCTAACCCGTTAGTTTTAGGTGAAAAAATTTGGGACAAAGCAAAAAAAGAAAACCCCAATTTTACATGCGCCAAAATGTTTTGGTGGTATAACATGTATTCAACTGCAGATTATTCAGTTACACCAAGACCACAATATCACGCGGATGGAGTCAAGGCTCCTGATTGTTACAGCCAGCCTGCTGAATTGAGAGATGAACTACAAGAAGCTTTGGGAACGTTTCCTTTATTCAATTTTTGGGGACCAAATGCGAACATAAAATCGACCCAGTGGATTGCAGATGCTAGTATTTGGGTGGATCAAAAATATGACCCAACCTTGAACTTGATTTATCTTCCTCATTTGGATTATTGTCTACAAAAATTTGGCCCAGATATTCCAAAAATTGCGAAAGAATTGCAAGAAATTGACCAGGTGGTAAAGCAATTGGTGGAGCATTTTGAATCCAAGAACGCAAACATCATCCTGTTATCAGAATATGGCATCAATGAAGTAAATCAAGCGATTCATATCAATCGTTTTTTACGTAAAAAAGGACATATTGCCATTAGAGAAGAACGTGGATTAGAATTGTTAGACGCAGGTGCATCTAAGGCATTTTCGAGTTCAGATCATCAAATTGCGCACATATATGTGAAAGACAAACAAGATATTGCGTTTATCAAAAAGCAACTGAGTGAATTGGATGGGATTGAAAAGCTTTTATCTGGTAAAGAATTAAATGAATATCACATTAACCACGAACGTTGTGGAGATATAGTTGCCATTGCTAAATCAAATGCATGGTTTACCTATTATTATTGGTTAGATGACAATAAAGCACCTGATTTTGCTCGTTTGGTAGATATACATCGTAAACCGGGATATGATCCTGTTGAAATGTTTATGAATCCCAAAAACCCATTTATCAAATTAAGAGCTGCCTATAAATTGGCTCGAAAATTGTTGGGATTTAGGTATTTGATGGATGTGATTCCTTTGGATGCATCTTTGGTGAAAGGATCACATGGGAGTCCATTTTGTGAGAAAAAATATTACCCTTTACTCATTTCAGATAAAGATCTGGGAGATGAAATACCAGCCAAAGATGTTTATGATGTAATTTGGAACAGCATTTTTAATTAATTTTTATACTTTACCTTTAAACAATTCAAGCAATGAAAAAACTAATTTCAACTTTGTCAATTGTGCTATTTTTTGCCTTGACATCTCAAGTAAAAGCGCAGGATTTTAATCCACAAATGATGGCTCAACGTCAATTAGATCGTTTAACAACTGAACTAAGTTTGAGCAAAGAACAAGTAAAAAAAATGGAACCCCTTTTGGTTTCTCGCGTTGAGAAAATGATGGAATTTCGTCAAGCTGGTATGGAAAGAGAAGAAATGATGGCTGAAATGAAAAAATTAAATGATGGCCAAATGGACTCAATTAAAGCCATTTTGACACCTGAACAATTTGAAAAATACAAAACTGTTCAAAGTCAAATGCGCCAAGGAGGTCCGCCAAGAAACTAGTTTACCTAAAACCTATTTAACATGAAAAAGCTCCAATTATTCATTGGCTTACTTTTGTGTGCCCCAATTTTATTAATGGGTCAAAAGATCAAAGTAGGAATCGCTGGTATGACACACGGACATGTCGGCCAAGCTTACTCAGCTGCCAAGAATTCAAAAGACGTTATTATTGTTGGATTTGCTGAGCCCAACAAAGCCTTAGCTTTGAGGTTATTGAAAGAACAAAACTTGCCTGATTCTTTGTGGTTTCCAGATCTAGAATCCTTGATTGCTAAGACTAAACCAGCAGCAGTTTGCGCATTTAATAGCATCTATGAACATTTAGAGGTTGTTCAAAAATGTGCTCCCAAGGGTATTCATGTGATGGTAGAAAAACCTTTGGCGGTTAATATGGAACATCTGAAAAAGATGCAAGAAATAGTTGACAAATACCCCATTCAGTTACTTACAAATTTTGAAACAACGTGGTATCCTTCCCATGCCAAAGCTTGGGAAATGGTGAAAGAAGCTAAAACCTTAGGAGATATACGAAAAGTGGTCATTATGGATGGACATAGGGGCCCTCAAGAAATTGATTGTGCACCTGAATTTCTACATTGGCTCACTGATCCCAAAATGAATGGCGGAGGGGCTATCATTGATTTTGGTTGTTATGGAGCTGATATTATGACTTGGCTAATGGATGGGGAAAAACCCTTGTCTGTTACAGCTGTTACGCAGCAATTGAAACCACATATTTATCCCAAAGTAGATGATGAGGCAAGCATTATTTTAACTTATCCAAAATGTCAAGCCATAATTCAAGCTTCTTGGAATTGGCCATTTGACAGAAAAGATACCGAAATTTATGGAACCAAAGGCATCATTATCGCCAATAAAAACACCCCGATGAAATATATCTCAGGGGATCGATTTGGAAAAGAATCAATGATTGATCTAAAGCCATTAGATCATGATCAATCGGATGTATTTCCATATTTGGCAGCTGTGGTAAAAGGGAAAATTCAACCCAAAAAAGATCTTTCATCTTTGGCCATTAACTCCGTAGTGGTAGAAATTTTATCGGCTGCAGTTGAATCGGCGAAGACGAAAAAGACGGTTTATTTGGAGAGGTAATAGGTAATAGGTAATAGGTAAGAGGTAATAGGTAATAGGTGGCATATGTTCTCGAAGCCAGAGGGTATAAAGACCTATGGCATATGTTCTCGAAGCCAGAGGGTATAAAGACCTATGGCTGAGGTTCTCGAAGCCGGAGGGTGTAAAGACCGATGGCTGAGCGGAGTCGAAGCCAGAGGGCGTAAAGACCGATGGCTGAGCGGCGTCGAAGCCAGAGGGCGTAAAGACCGATGGCTGAGGTTCTCGAAGCCGGAGGGTGTAAAGACCGATGGCTGAGGTTCTCGAAGCCAAAGAGCGTAAAGACCGATGGCTGAGGTTCTCGAAGCCAAAGAGCGTAAAGACCGATGGCTGAGCGGAGTCGAAGCCAAAGGGCATAAAAAATAATAGGTGGCTTCGAGAACCTCGGCCACCTATTACATTTTAATTAACAAAATTCATCAAATGCTGCTTCTAAATGCTGAGCTATCATTTCAGCAGAACGACCTTCAATGTGATGACGCTCAACAAAATGAACCAATTCACCATCTTTGAACAATGCAATAGAAGGAGAAGATGGAGGATAAGGTAGAGTAAATTCTCTTGCTTTTTGAGTTGCTTCTTGATCTACTCCAGCAAAAACCGTGAATAAATTGGTTGGTTTTTTAGCAGAAGCAGCTACCGCATCTTTCACTCCAGGACGAGCTGTTCTTGCAGAACAACCGCATACGGAATTAATAAACAACAAAGTAGTGCCTTCTTTGGCCATTGCTTGCTCCACTTCTGATGCTTGCTTCAATTCTTGAAAACCACCTTCTAAAATATCCATCCTCATGGGATGTACTAAATGTTCTGGATACATATTTTTATTTTTTTATAATACAGTGAATAAATATTAAAACAGAATTACATAAAGCCAAGTTCCAATTTGGCAACCTCTGACATCATATCTTGTGAATAAGGTGGGTCAAAGGTCAATTCAACCGAAACTTCTGCTACCCCTTCAATTTCTCTAATAGCCTTTTCAATGTCGACGGGTATGCTTTCAGCAGAAGGACAAGAAGGTGAAGTTAAAGTCATCAAGACATATACGTTATTGACTGGAAAAACTTTGATTTCATAAATCAAACCAAGCTCATATACGTCAACAGGTATTTCAGGGTCATATACCGTTTTAATTGCTTTGACCACTTTTTCCTTCAAATCAGCTTCTGTCATCTGAGATGTCGCTACTTTTTCTTCCATAATTTTAAACTTTCGCAGAAAATGCCAAGGCATAATTTTTTATTTGTTTTACCATGGATAATAAACCATTGGAGCGGGTTTGTGCCAAATGCTGACTCATTCCAATTTGATCTATAAAATATAAATCTGCTTTTAGAATATCTTCGGCCTTCTGATGAGAAAGTACACGAATCAACATGCTAATTAACCCTTTGACAATAACTGCTTCAGAATCTGCTTCAAAAATCAAAAGATCATCCTTCTTATAGGCATGCAACCAAACTCTACTTTGGCATCCTTTAATGACGTTTTCATCAGTCTTAAATTCCTCAGATAAAGGTGCTAATTTCTTACCTAAATCGATCAAATACTCATATTTATCTGCCCAATCATCGAACAGAGAAAACTCTTCAATTAATTCATCTTGAATTTCGTTAATACTCTTCCCCATTTTATTGTAACATAGTTATTGCCCTTTTCAGCGATTTCACAAATTGATCTACTTCTTCCAAGGTGTTATAAAACGCAAAGGAAGCACGACTAGTTCCGACCAAATTGAATCTTTGCATCAATGGCTGTGCACAATGATGGCCTGTACGAATGGCTACTCCAAATTTGTCGAGTAAAACACCTATATCTTGCGGGTGAATACCCTCAATCACAAAACTTATTACCGCAATTTTTTCAGGTGCTTGACCTATAATTTGTAAACCTTCAATTTGTTGCAATTGTTTCGTTGCATAAGTCAAAAGGTCATTTTCTTGTTGAAAAATATCCTTTTTGGATAGGCTATTTAAATAATCCAAGGATGCACCAAATGCAATAACATCTGCAATATTAGGTGTACCCGCTTCAAATTTATAAGGTAATTCATTGTAGGTAGTCCCAGAAAAACTCACTTCTTTGATCATCTCCCCACCACCTTGATAAGGGGGCATTTCCTC
>JBJTNH010000025.1:0-7426 GCA_046073945.1 Aquirufa sp.
TCCCTACAACGTAATGACCCCAACAAGTGACGGGTTTAACGATGTGTTCATTATTCAAAACATAACTGGAACAGATATTTATACCGGTGCTATCATTAAGGTTTTTGATCGTTGGGGGCAACAAGTTTTTATGAGCAAGGGCAATAAACCTCAATTTGATGCCTTGGCGCATCCATATAAATTGCCTACTGGGACTTATGTGTACTCCATTAAGCCGGAAGAAGATTATCCTGAAGTAGTTGGTGAAATAACAATAATACGATAAGAAATGAAGAGTTTATTAGATCAAGAATTTCAATCAGAAGGATTTGTTATCACCAAAGTAGAGGATTTGCTGAATTGGGCAAGGGCTAGTTCTTTATGGCCCATGAGTTTTGGTTTAGCTTGTTGTGCGATAGAAATGATGCAGGCTTGTGCCTCATCCTACGATTTAGATCGTTTTGGCGTTTTTCCAAGGCCTTCCCCGCGTCAATCTGATGTGATGATTGTTGCTGGAACAGTAACTTTTAAAATGGCAGATCGAATCAGACGATTGTATGAACAAATGCCTGAACCAAGGTATGTAATTTCAATGGGTTCGTGTGCTAATTGCGGTGGTCCCTATTGGGAGCATGGTTATCATGTAGTCAAAGGGGTAGATCGGGTGATTCCTGTGGATGTATATGTGCCAGGATGTCCACCAAGACCTGAAGCATTGTTGGGTGGGATCATCAAATTGCAAGAAAAAATCAATCAATCTTCTTTAGTCGCACCGAAGCGAATTTTAGAAGCATTAAAACAAGTTTAATATGTCTGTCGATTTCCTTCCTTCTCTGATTCAAGAAAATTGCCACATTTCATTGGAATGGAATGAGAATTTGAAAAGAATTACCATTGAACCGAAAGATTTGATTCAGGTTTGCGATTTTTTATGGAGAAATCCAGCTTGTTATTTTGATCAACTTTCTTGTTTGACAGCCATTGATAATGGACCTGAAAAAGGTACTTTGGAAATCATTTATACGATTAATTCGATACCCCATCATTTGACTTTTCATATACAAGTGCTTGTTCCTCGATTGTTGGAAGATGGTTTATTACCATCCGTTCCTTCATTGACTTCCATTTGGAAAACAGCTGATTGGCATGAAAGAGAGGCCTTTGATTTGGTAGGTGTTAATTTTGAAGGTCATCCTGATTTAAGAAGAATTTTATTGCCGGAAGATTGGGAAGGGCATCCTTTGAGGAAAGATTATGTGGAGCAAGAGAAATATCATGGCATTCAAGTAAAACTATAGAATGAAAGTTGCAGGTTTTACTTTTATCCGAAATGCCGTAAAAAACGATTATTCAATCGTTGAGGCAATTAATTCCATTTTACCCATTTGTGATGAGTTTGTGGTGGCTGTAGGGAAATCAGAGGATAGTACATTGGAATTAATTCAATCTATCCATTCGCCCAAAATACGCATCATTGAAACCGTTTGGGATGATTCTCAAAGGGAAGGTGGGCGAACTTTCGCTTTGGAAACAGATAAGGCCTTGAAAGAAATTTCAAAGGATTGTGATTGGGCGTTTTATATTCAAGGGGATGAATGTGTGCACGAAAATGATTGGGCAATCATTCAGAGTGAAATGCAAAAATATGTTGCCGATGATGAGGTGGAAGGTTTATTGTTTAATTATCGACATTTTTACGGATCATACGATTTTGTCGCCGACTCAAGAAGGTGGTATCGGAGGGAAATAAGAGTGATAAAAAATTTACCAACTATTCATTCGTATAAGGACGCGCAGGGTTTTAGAAATGCGGGTCAAAAATTAAAAGTTAAGTTAATTCCAGCTTTTATTTACCATTATGGCTGGGTGAAACCTCCCAAAGGTTTGAATAATAAGGTGAGGAATTTTCAACAATTTTATCGGGATGATGCTTGGATGGAAGCCAATGTGCCGATTGATTATGAGTTTGATTTTGAAAATGCGGAACGTTTAACTCGTTTTATGGGGAGTCACCCAAAAGTAATGCAAAGCAGAATTGAGGCGCAAAATTGGCCCTTTCATTTTGATCCCAAACAATTACGCAAAAAAATGAGTCTTCGTAGAAAAATCTTGCAAAAAATTGAGGATTTAACTGGTTTCAGGATTGGTGAGTATAAAAATTATCGACTGTTATGAAGGATATCGAAACTCAAATTGTTTTTTTTACAGCTGAAAAACAGATTAAGAATCCGTATTTTTCTATTTTGATTCCCTCTTGGAATAACTTGCCCTATTTGCAATTGTGTATACAGAGTATAAAGCAGCATTCAAGCTGTTCCTATGAAATTATCGTTCATTTGAATGAATCGAATGATGGGTCTATGGACTGGCTTCAAAAACAGGGGGATATTTCTTTTTCATATAGTGCTACCAATGTTGGAGTTTGTTATGCCATGAATGCGATGAGAAAATTAGCGAACGCTGATTATTTATTGTACCTCAATGATGACATGTATGTACTTCCGAATTGGGATGGAATTTTGAAAAAAGAAATTGAGCAATTCCCGGACCATCGTTTTTTTCTATCTGCTACAATGATTGAGCCAAGAGCTCAAAGTAGTTGTTCCATTGAGCAAAATTATGGAACGAGCATAGCGAATTTTGAAGAAGAAAAATTATTAGAAGAATATGCTAAGTGGCCTTTTAAAGATTGGCAAGGTGCGACTTGGCCACCCAATGTTGTTCATAAAAATCTATGGGATGAGGTAGGTGGTTATAGTGTAGAATTTTCACCGGGAATGTATTCTGATCCAGATTTTTCAATGAAATTATGGCAAAATGGGGTTCGACTTTTTAAAGGAGTGGGTGCAAGTAGGGTATATCATTTTGGTTCAATCTCTGTCAAACGTGTCAAACAAAACAAAGGATATTACACTTTTATTAAAAAATGGGGAATGACTTCTAGTACCTTATCCAAATATTTTTTAAGGAGAGGGGAGGTTTTTGATGGTCCATTAGTTCAAAGTAAAATCCCTTTTTGGGTTCGTTTTAAAAACTTTATTTATCGCAATCGAATTAAGAGTTGAAATTTAGAGGCATTCGTCAATTTTGGTTGATAAAACCCGATTTTATAAGTTTACTGAACTCAAATATAAGTTTTCTGTTAGTGATTCTGATTTTCATTTTTTAAGGGGTAATGCGTCCCCTTACCCCCTGCAATTTACGGGTTATAAAGTTCAGTTAATTGATAATTCGAATTAAGAGTTAATACTAATAGATTTTGAATAAAAGTTTAAATCCATATAAAAAATTACCTAAGGCACTTTTCCCTTTATAAGCTAACATCTTGTCTCGATGTTTAATGGTTAATATACTTCTTCTTAATCGATTTATGAGGCTTTTTCCTTTGAAATCGATGGATAATTGCTCGAATACTTTTTTTTCATTTTCTAAAGAATCAGGGCAAAGTGTAGCTAATAAATCCATTCTGTTTTGGATGAGTAGGTCTTTGTTTTTTTTATGCTGAGGGTTTTTAGGAGCTTTTTTTAGATTTGCACCAATTGCATTGTTGTGGTGTTGTCGGTACAAGACCAATGGCTCAGAGGTATATGTCATTCCATGGTTACATGTGGCTAAAAAACCGATCAAATAATCATGACTTACAAAAGAGGGAAATTTGAAATTAGCGGGAATGATTCTTCTATTAAATAACATACTATGTCCAGGAGCCCATGCCCCGAAAGTGTACATCAAAGGCGAATCATAAGCAATTTGTCGTTTAATTTCAGACATTCTTTTTCCAATTTTCTCATTTTTTGCATTGATTAATTCGGAATCCGAATAGATTAAATCATGTTTTCCAAGTTCTTTAAATAAGTGTGAAATTTTATTTTCTAGCCAAATGTCATCTTGGTCAGACAGAGCTATTAATTCTGAATTCGCTGCTAAAATACCTTTTTGAAATGTAGAAATGTACCCCTCATTGGATTTGTTTCTCAATAGCTGGATGCGTGAATCTTTCTTTTGATAATGAGTTAAAATTTCCCAAGTTTTATCGGTAGATGCATCATCGATATACAAAAAACTTAAATGAGGGTAGGTTTGGTTTAAATGACTTTCTATTTGTTTTTCCAAAAAATCCTCTCCACAATAAGTTGCCATCACGATGCATATTTTGGGAAAATTTGTATTCGAAACAGGATCTTTAGTCATTTGGGCAGGCCGATTTTTAACTTATTTCTGAAAATTGTCGTAATTTAAACCAAATTTTGAAATAAAAATCTTTGAAAACATATCTTCGATTACTTAGCTATGCCGGATCTATCCGAAAGTATATTTTGCCATACTTCGGTTTTTCCTTCTTTGCGAGCTTATTTGGTATTTTAAATTTCACGCTTTTGATTCCCTTGTTGAATGTTTTATTCAATCAACAAGCACAAGCAGATTTAGCTGTTTATCGAAATTTACCGGCATTTAATGTAAGTCCAAGTTATTTCACCTTTTTATTTAATCATTATTTTTATCAGGCTTTGGATCAATATGGCCGTTTTGGAGCCTTGCAATACGCTTGTATGGCAATCATTGTTTCTGTGATTTTATCGAATTTTTTCAGATATTTTTCCCAAAGAATTTTGGCTGCTGTTGGTGCAGATACCATTGCCTCTTTGCGCCAAGCGGTTTTTGAAAAAGCGATTCGATTGGATTTGGGTTATTTCAGTGAGCAAAAAAAAGGAAATTTAATGGCTCGATTGACTACGGATGTACAAGAGGTGGAAAATAGTATTGGTAGAGCATTTACAGCTGTCTTCAAAGAAATCTTTTCTTTGGTTTTATTTTTTGTCTTTTTGGGAAGTATGTCCCTAAAGTTGACAATTTTTTCCTTGTCGATTTTACCCCTTTCTGGCGGATTTATTGCTTTGATTTCTAGAAAGTTGAGAAGAGATTCTGGTTGGGTACAACATCATTTAAGTGCTTTGATTAGTCATTTGGACGAAATTTTTGGTGCTATGAGGGTTGTGAAAGCGTTTAGAGCTGAACCTATGATGGATGAAAAATTTGGGGCTACCAATAATAATTACCGTTTATCTTTCTTAAAAATGAGATATAGGCAAGAATTGACCTCTCCTGTTTCAGAAAGTTTAGGAGTATTCGTGATAACTGGGATATTGATGTATGGTGGAAGTTTGGTGATACAAGGAGAAGGGAGTTTGACAGCTTCCACGTTTATCGCTTTTATTGCCACGTTTTCGCAAGTTATGCGACCTGCCAAAGTAATAGCAGATGCGTTTAGCGGTGTGCAAAGAGGGGTAGCTTCTGCAGAGCGTATTTTGGAAATCATTGATACGGAATCTCAAATCAAAGAAGTAGAACCCATTGTTCACAAAACTAGTTTTGAAGACACAATTCAATTTGAAAATGTTTCCTTTGAATATGTAGAAGGCAGAAAGGTGTTGAAGCAAGTATCATTTGATATTCCAAAAGGTAAAACCATTGCCTTGGTTGGTCCATCTGGAGGAGGCAAATCTACGCTTGCCGATTTATTACCCCGTTTCTATGATCCTTTGGAAGGACAAATAAAAATGGATGGAGTGGATATTCGAAATATTCCCTTGCCCGAATTAAGGTCTTTGATGGGCATCGTTACACAAGAATCTGTTTTGTTTAACGATAGTATTTTCAACAATATCGCTTTTGGGACACAAGCAAACTTAGATGAAGTAATTGAAGCGGCGAAAATTGCCAACGCGCATGAGTTTATCATGCAAAATCCAGAAGGATATCAAACCTACATTGGCGACCGAGGTTCCAAATTATCTGGAGGTCAGCGACAACGATTGTCCATCGCTCGAGCAGTTTTGAGAAATCCACCTATTTTGATTTTGGATGAAGCGACCAGCGCCTTAGACAATGAATCGGAAAAGTTGGTTCAAATCGCCTTAACCAATTTAATGAAACATCGAACGGTTTTGGTCATTGCGCATCGTTTAAGTACGATTCAGGATGCAGACGAAATATTGGTGGTTCAACATGGTCAAATTGTGGAAAGAGGTTCGCATGAGAGTTTGATGAATAATCCACAAGGAGCTTATGCGAAGCTGAGTCATGCGATCTAGTTGGTAATTATTTATAAATCTTACACTCAAATTTCATATTTCATTAGTAAATCAGGACAGAAAACGGTACTTTTGCATCGATTTTATAAAGTTCTACCCGAAATATGTCAAATTCATTATTAGCACAACGTATTCAAGCTTTAGAGGAGTCTTCAACATTGGGGATGACCAAAAAAGCGCGTGAATTGGCTGCACAAGGCCATAAAGTAATTAGTCTTTCAGTCGGAGAGCCTGACTTTAAAACTCCAGCTCATATTTGTGAAGCAGCCAAAAAAGCCATAGATGATGGTTTTCATGGATATTCTCCAGTGGCAGGTTATCCAGATTTGAGATTAGCGATTGCCAATAAATTAAAGAGAGATAATGGTCTTGAGTGGGGATCTGAAAACATTGTAGTATCTACAGGTGCTAAACATTCTTTAGCCAATGCGATAGCAGCTTTAGTTGATCCAGGTGATGAGGTTATCATATTCTCACCATACTGGGTGTCTTATTCAGAGATGGTTAAATTAGCAGAAGGAACTTCTGTAATTGTTCAAGGTGCATTTGAAAATAATTTCAAAGTTACAGCCGCTCAATTTGAAGCAGCTATTACTCCTAAGACAAAAATGGTGATGTTTGCTTCACCAAACAATCCAACTGGATCTGTTTACACAGAATCTGAATTAAGAGATATCGCAAACGTAGTTGCTCGTCATGAGCGTATTTTTGTTTTAGCTGATGAAATTTACGAATATATTAATTTTACCCAAGGTGGTCATTTCTCGATAGGTTCTATTCCAGAAATTAAAGAACGTGTGATAACGGTTAATGGTGTGGCTAAAGGTCATGCCATGACAGGCTGGAGAATTGGATTTATCGCTGCAGCTAAATGGATTGCAGATGGTATCGAAAAATTACAAGGTCAAGTGACTTCAGGTACAAATTCAATTGCTCAGAAAGCAGCGGTTGCTGCTTTTAATGGCACTTTGGATCATGCGTATGAAATGAAGGCTGCTTATGACCGTAGAAGAAAGTTGGTTGTAGGTAAATTAAGAGAGATTCCTGGATTTAAGGTAAATATGCCAGATGGCGCATTTTATGCGTTCCCAGATATTTCTTACTATTTTGGTAAATCTGATGGCAAAACTGTCATTAAAGATTCTGACGATTTTTGTTCATGGTTATTAGCAGATGCTTTTGTTGCAACAGTAGCAGGTTCAGGTTTTGGAGCTCCAAATTGTATGCGTATTTCAACTGCTGCAGCTGATGAGCAATTGGAAGAAGCTTGTGACCGTATTAAAGAGGCCGTTGCCAAGTTGAAGTAATACAAACATTTTATGTATATGTACAAACAAAGGGGCTTGACCCCTTTG
>JBJTNH010000026.1:0-12572 GCA_046073945.1 Aquirufa sp.
AGCAAAAGTAAAGGGTGCAAGAATACTGGTAGCTAGTACCAGTGAGGTATATGGAGATCCATTAGTGCATCCACAAACTGAAGAGTACTGGGGCAATGTAAACCCAGTGGGCCCAAGAGGGGTGTACGACGAAGCTAAACGTTATATGGAAAGCATTACGTTGGCTTACCATACATTTCATCAGGTGGAAACAAGAATCATACGCATTTTTAATACCTATGGTCCAAGAATGCGATTAAATGATGGTCGTGTTTTGCCTGCATTTATTGGTCAAGCACTAAGAGGTGAAGATTTAACCATGTTCGGTGATGGATCTCAAACAAGAGCATTTTGCTATGTTGATGATTTAGTAGAAGGAATTTATCGTTTACTATTGAGTGACTATGCCCAACCAGTGAATATTGGAAATCCAGATGAAATTACCATCAAAGAATTTGGAGAAGAAATCATCAAATTAACAGGAACTTCCCAAAAACTGATTTCACTTCCATTACCAACGGATGATCCAAAGCAACGTAAACCTGATATTACAAAAGCTAAGGAATTATTAGGATGGGAGCCCAAAGTTTCTCGTGCTGAAGGATTGAAAATTACTTATGAATATTTCAAATCTCTAAGTCCGGAAGATTTACACAGAATGGCTGAACATAAATCTTTTTAATTCAGGACTCTTATTTCAATTTATTCAGAGGGTGAAAGTCTTTAACGATTTGACTCAAATAAGCCCGATCCAAATGGGTATATATTTCTGTGGTCAAAATAGATTCATGTCCTAACATTTCTTGAACAACTCTTAAATCGGCGCCTCCTTCAATCAAATGTGTAGCGAAGGAGTGCCGAAAAGTGTGGGGACTAATAGACTTGTCAATTTTAGCTTTTTGTGCTAAATCTTTACAAATCAAAAAGACCATTACTCTGCTTAAAGCTCCACCTCTCCTATTCAAAAAAACAATGTTTAACGCTTCTTTTTTGACAGAAATAGTAGATCGAACAGATTCAATGTATAATTTCAAATAATAAAATGCATCTTTCCCTGCAGGAACGAGTCGCTCTTTATCTCCTTTTCCTCTGACTTTCAAAAAACCAATATCTTCATAAATATCTGTCAATTTCAAATTGATCAATTCAGAAACACGTAAACCAGCCCCATAGAGCATTTCTAACATGGCTCGATTACGTACACCTTCATTGTTTGTTAAGTCATTTTGTTCCAAAATGACCACAATTTCATCATAAGAAAGAGTATCAGGAAGTTTTCTAGCCTTTTGTGGGCTTTTTAAATGGACCGTAGGATCCGTTTTTAAGACATCATCAAAAACCAAATATTGAAAAAAACTGCGAATTCCTGATAAACACCTTGCTTGCGTACTAGCCTCAATCCCCAAACCATGCAAATCGTTTAAAAATGCCATCAGATGAAATTCTTCCACCTGTTCAACTCTCAATTCAGAAAATCCTGTTTGAAACAAATAATTACCCAATTTTTGAATATCACGTAAATAAGCCTCTAAAGAATGATTAGATAGACCTCTTTCAATTTTCAAATAATTACCAAAAGCTTGGATTTCTTTATCCCACATGCATTTTTCAAAAACAAACATGTAAATTTAGAGGAATTACGTATTTTTACATCCTTTGGAAGAAGATAAGTGCTGATCTAAAATGAATAATCATGAGTAAGAAGAAAATTTTAATCCTGAATGGCCCTAATTTAAACTTATTAGGAACAAGAGAACCTGAAATTTATGGCCACCAAACTTTTGAACAATATTTGGAAATACTACAAGATAAATTCGCAAAAGAATTAGACATTACTTATTTCCAATCCAATGAAGAAGGTCAACTCATCAACAAATTACATGAAGTGGGCTTTAGTTATGATGGTATATTAGTTAATGCAGGGGCATATACGCATACTTCTATTGCCATTGCAGATGCTATTTCGGCCATTAAAACACCTGTGATTGAAATACATATTTCCAATGTACATGCGAGAGAAAGTTATAGATCGCATAGTTATTTAAGTGCCAAATGCA
The DNA here is from genome assembly GCA_046073945.1 of Aquirufa sp. Taxonomy (GTDB): domain Bacteria; phylum Bacteroidota; class Bacteroidia; order Cytophagales; family Spirosomataceae; genus Aquirufa. The sequence goes on from JBJTNH010000026.1 coordinate 2,037, forward strand.
AAGGTATTATCATTGGTTTTGGATTAAGAGGATACGAATTAGGCCTGAATTCATTTATCTAAAAAATGTTATCATTTTACCCTGGACCTTCAAAAGTTTACCCTCAAAGCTTGCAATTTATTCAAGAAGCCTATGAGAATGGTATTGTGAGCATTAATCATAGAAGCGAACGTTTTGAAGTTTTGCTCAAAGATACCTTAGAGTCACTTCATCAAAAATGGAATATTCCAGAGGATTACACCATTTATTTCATTTCTTCTGCAACAGAAGCATGGGAAATTGTTGCCCAATCTTTAATCATTAAAAATTCTTTGCACTTGCACAATGGGGCATTTGGCAAAAAATGGGCCCATTATACCAAAGAAATTGTTCCGAATGCCAAGGATTTGACTTTTGAAAAAGAAGAAAGTTTATCAGATTTTTTAAAACAATCTCCCGATAATCTTTTAGAAAATATTGACACCATTTGTGTAGTACAAAGTGAAACCTCCAACGGCACTGGCCAAAAAATAGATAGAAGCGATTTTGGTACTCAAGATGATCTGATTATTGCTGTAGATGCAACTTCTTCCATGGCAGGCATTGAATTGGATTGGCAACAAGCAGATGTTTGGTTAGCTTCTGTTCAAAAATGCATGGGAATTCCAGCAGGATTAGGTGTATTAATTTGCTCACCAAAAGCGCTAAAAAGAGCAGAATCTTTGGGAAGAAAAGATCATTACAATTCCATTCTTTTGATGGAAGAAAACAGAAAATTATATCAAACTCATTATACTCCCAATGTGTTGGGTATTTATTTACTAAACAGATTGAGTCAGACCTTACCCAATATCAAAGAAATTGACCAACAAACGAAAGTCAAAATGAAAATCTGGGAAGATTTTTGGATGAAAAAAAACAGGTTTGAATTATCCTTTTTAATCAAAAACCAAAGCTTAAGGCTACCAACTGTTCTTGCCTTAGAAGGAAAGCCAGATCAAGTAAAAAAGATTCAACAATTGTGTCAAATGAACAATATTGAATTAGGTAAAGGTTACGGTGAATGGAAAGAAAGCACCATTCGAATTGCGAATTTTCCGAGCCATACTTTGGAAGACATTGAAACACTCATTCACTTATTAAAATAATAGCCATGAACTTCAATATTAAAGAAATTGTATCTTCATCATTGATTCTATTCTCGGTCATTGATATTTTAGGATCCATTCCTATTATTATCGATTTAAGAAAAAAGAATGGAGATATTCACCCTGAGCAAGCCACATTGGTTTCAGGATTAATCATGTTGGGTTTCTTTTTTGCAGGAAAATTCATCTTGCGTTTATTGGGTGTTGATACGAATTCATTTGCTGTGGCAGGAGCGTTAATTTTATTCTTAATAGGTCTAGAAATGACACTCGGAAGAAACATTTTCAAACCAGAAGAAATAGCAGATGGTTCGCATTCGATTGTGCCATTAGCCTTCCCAATCATTGCTGGGGCAGGAACCATGACCACCTTAATTTCCCTTAAATCACAATTTGAAGAAGAAAATATCATCATAAGTATTTTCATCAACTTAATCTTCATCTACATTGTATTGAAGTCAAGCACCTGGATTGAGAAAAAACTAGGTAATGTAGGTACACAAATTTTGAGAAAAGTATTTGGAGTTATTTTGATTGCCATTGCTATTAAAATATTCAAAACGAGATTGTTTTAATATGGCGAAAAAACAAAAATATTATGTGATTTGGGCTGGCCATCAAACAGGTGTTTTTGATTCTTGGAAAGAAGCGGAAAAACTAATCAAGGGTTTTCAAGGTGCTCAATACAAATCATTTGATACGCTCAAAGACGCAGAAGAGGCGTTTAAGAAAAATTATTGGGCGAGTATACAACCTAAGCAAGTAAAATTAAAAAGTAGCAGCCATTCCAAGCCGATTGTCCCAAGTATTTCGGTGGATGCGGCTTGTTCAGGGAATCCTGGAGTTTTGGAATACCAAGGGGTAAATACCGAAACAAAAGATGTTTTATTTGCTCAAGGCCCTTTCCCACAAGGAACAGTCAATTTAGGCGAATTTTTAGCTTTAGTGCATGGATTGGCCTATTTGAAAAAACAAAACTATAGCATACCCATTTATTCTGATTCCAGAACAGCCATTGCTTGGGTAAAAAAGAAAGCGATTAAAACGACACTTGAAAGAAATGCCAAAAATGCGGATTTATTTCAACGAGTGGATAAAGCCTTGGAGTGGTTACACAACAATACCTATGAAACGCCTATTTTAAAATGGGAAACAGAAGATTGGGGAGAAAATCCAGCTGATTATGGCAGAAAATAGATCCATCTTTACCTTCAAAAAATTTCAATTAGCACATGGGGATCCTGGATTAAAAATAAGCACAGAAGCTTGTTTGTTTGGTGCAATTGCCAGTAATTTTGCCAAAGGAAATATACTTGATATTGGAACAGGTTCTGGACTTTTAGCCTGCATGATGGCCCAAAAATGTCCTGAATCAAACATCACTGGAATAGAAATAAATACGGAAGTTGCGCAATTAGCTCAAGAAAATTTCAACAAATTTCCGCTTTCAACTAAATTAACAGTCATCAATATTGATTTAAATGACTTCCAATCGAAGGAATTATTCGATTTCATTGTATGCAATCCTCCATTTTTTAGTAACCATTTAGCAAACCAAAATCAAAGCAAACATATTGCCATTCATAGCGATTTGTTGGATCCAAATGATTTATCAAATGCCATTAGTCAATTATTAAATACCCATGGACAAGCTCTTGTTTTGTATCCAGCATTAAATATGCAAATATTTGAAAAATCACTTTTTCATAAGAATCTATATATCAATCAATTAATTGAAATCTACCCTAATCCATCATTGCCATTACTCCGTCAAATAGCGCTCATTTCTCATTCAAAAACCGATAAAAAAACTTCAAAATTGACCATTAAAAATGCATCAAATGAGTATTCCGATGAATTTAAAAATCTACTTCAATCCTACTATTTAATTTTCCCATAAAAAATAACCGTAGTATTTTGTATTTTTGCAAGCTTGACAAGATAAATCGATGTTACAAATCTCAATTATTGTTCCTCTTTACAACGAGGCAGAATCTCTTCCAGAGCTTTGTGCTTGGATAGATAGAGTTATGCAAGAAAATCAATTTTCTTATGAAATGATTTTCATCAATGATGGATCAAAAGATGATTCTTGGGAAGTTTTGCAGGAATTAAAAAAAGAATATAGCACCATCAAAGCGATTTCTTTTGCCAGGAATTATGGAAAATCCGCTGCTTTACATGAAGGCTTTTTATTGGCACAAGGTTCGGTAGTCATTACCATGGATGCTGATTTACAAGATTCTCCGGATGAAATTCCAGGATTATATAAAATGATTACAGAGGAGGGTTATGATTTAGTGTCTGGTTGGAAGCAAAAAAGATTTGATCCCATTTCTAAAACCATTCCTACCAAATTATATAACGCAGCTACACGTAAAATATCAGGAGTTTATTTACACGATTTCAATTGTGGTTTAAAAGCCTATAAATTAAAAGTGGTAAAAACTTTAAAATTATACGGAGAAATGCACCGCTACATTCCTGTTCAAGCCAAATGGAATGGTTTTACCAAGATTGGAGAAAAAGTTGTTCAGCATCAATCGAGAAAATATGGTGTAACTAAATTTGGTTTGGAAAGATTTTTGTATGGATTTTTAGATCTATTATCCATCACCTTTGTACAAACATTTGGAAAAAGACCCATGCACCTGTTTGGTAGCTTAGGAATATTATCCTTTTTTACGGGAACCATCATTACTTGTTGGTTAATCGGTGAAAAATTATACAATATTTCACAAAACCTAAAATATCGAAATGTTACAGACCATCCACTATTTTATCTGGCATTGGTCGCAATCATTTTAGGGGTTCAATTATTTTTAGCTGGATTTATTGGTGAATTGCTTGTAACCAATTCTGACAAAACAACCCAGTATCAAATCAAGGAAGAAATATCCTAGCTATGCAAAAAAAAGATCTTAAATGGTTAAGCCGTTCAGAGTTATTAATTGGAACTGAAGGGATAGAAACATTACAAAATGCACACGTTTTAGTGGTTGGATTAGGTGGAGTAGGTTCATTTGCAGCTGAATTTATCGCTCGTTCTGGAGTAGGTAAAATGACAATTGTGGATGGTGATGTTGTAGATCCCACCAATCGAAATAGACAATTACCTGCATTAGCGACAAATCATGGAGTTGCCAAGGTAAAAATCATGGCTGAGCGATTATTGGCCATCAATCCTGATTTGGAACTAATTGCACATGAAACTTTTTTAAGTCCAGAAGCTGCCAAAGAAATTTTAGAAGGGACTAAATATGATTATGTTATGGATTGCATAGATTCCGTAACTCCTAAGTTAACCTTATTAAAAACAGCATTTGATTTAAATTTAAAGATTGTTAGTTCCATGGGTGCTGGAGGAAAATTAGATCCCACCAAAATTAGAACGGCCGATTTATTTGATACAAGAGAGTGTTATTTAGCCTCTTTGGTTAGAAAAAGAATTCGAAAATTAGGCGTCAAAAAAGGCATTAAAGCCGTATTTTCCTTAGAAAAAGTAAAAGATGAATCATTGATTTTAACGGATGGTTCAAATTTCAAAAAGTCCGCCTACGGGACTATTTCCTATTTACCAGCTGCATTTGGAGGTGCCTGTGCATCAATAGTCATCCGAGATTTACTCAACGAACCCATTCCGATGGAAAAAAGACCAAAAGCCTTTTTGAAAATGGAAAAAAGAAATCCCAATAAATAATGATACAAATCGGTGTAATTAATATTTCAGATAGAGCTAGTGCTGGAATTTATGAAGATATTCCTGGCAAAGCCGTGGTAGAAATATTGAAAGAATATTTAATAAGCGATTTTGAAGTTATTTATGCAGTTGTTCCAGATGAACAAGATCAAATTGAGGATGCATTGTGCAAAATGGCAGACTTGGATAATTGTTGTTTAATTGTGACAACTGGAGGAACTGGACCAGCACCAAGAGATGTTACACCTGAGGCAACTGAGGCTGTTTGTGCAAAAATGATGCCCGGATTTGGAGAATTGATGCGCCAAGTAAGTCTACAATATGTACCCACGGCAATTTTGAGTCGCCAAACAGCAGGAATTAGAGGTCGATCTCTAATCATCAATTTACCAGGCAAACCGAGTGCCATCCGTCAATGCTTAGAAGCAGTTTTCCCTGCTGTCCCCTATTGCATAGATCTCATCGGCGGAGCATTTTTAGTGTGTAATGAAGAAAACATCAAGGTTTTTAGACCGAAGAGTTGAGAGAGAAGAGAGAAGAGTGAAAAAACTTTTACCTCTCACCTATTACCTCTTACCTCTTACCTACTTACAAGGCTTATAAATAGCACCTGTAGCGAAATCTACCACTGCAAATGGCCAAAAAATCACAATATCTGCAATTAGTGCTACTGGGCGTACTGCTCTTGAAGGTCTTCCTGGTGCAGGTTTTGTACGCTGGCATGAACTAATTGGTCCTCCCAAAACAGTAGCGCATGAACTAAGGGTTATTGAACCCAGCAAAAGAAAAGCTGAATAAACAATGATTTTTTTCATGATAATTTAATTTAGAACTTCTTACCTTTTACCTCTTACCTCTTACCTCATATCAACACTATATCATCCGCATGAGCAAGCTCCCCACTCGAATGTAAAATTTCTTCTTTAGAACAACGAGAACGAGCAATAGCTATTGTGTTGCGATCAAAATCTAATAATTCGATGACTTCTCCTTTTTCAAAATCGCCGATATATTCTTTTACTCCAACGGACAATAAACTTTTTCTAGAACGAACTGCTTTTTCTGCGCCTTTGTCCAAAACCACTTTGCCGGAAATCAAACTTCCAGCTGCCAGCCATTTTTGTCTAGAAGACAAACTCGCTTCTTGCGCGTCAAAAACAGTCCCTATTTCCTCTTTAAAAGCAGAAACGATTCCGTCAGCTTGATCTAAACCAAAAATAACCACTTTAATACCTAATCGAGTGGCTAAACGAGTAAAAGTCAACTTAGAAATCATTCCTCCCAAGCCTGTACTTGATTTTTCAGAACTGACAACGGATAATACGGAAGCATCTATATGAGGAACGGAACGAATAATTTCTCCATTTTCATTCAATAAACCGCCTACAGATGTACTGATCAATAATTTACTAGCACCAAATCCAGTAGCTATTAATGTCGCTAATTCATCATTGTCAGAAAATTTCAATTCCACATTACTCACCACATCATTCTCATTTGCAATGGGAATAACACCGCTTTTCCATAATTCCTGATACGTTTCTTTTAATTGCAAAAATTGTTCTCTTTGTGAAAAATGATGTCTTTCACACAGACTTTGTGCAATAGCAATACCATATTTCTGAAAATAATGATTGTATTTCGCAATTAAAATAGGGTTTCCAATGGCAGCCGCCGCCTTTCGTTCAGATAAGGTTCCTTTGTATTTTTTCAAAAATGATTTACCTGCAGCCACAGCTCCACTGGAAACCAAAACAATGTGAAAGTCCTTGTGTAAAGTAGCCACTTGAGAAGCAATTTTCTCCAAGGTTTGTTCATTCACCTCGCCATTACTGTGTGTGATTGAAGAAGAACCAAATTTAATAACTAGGATAGGCTTTGCCATGAACGAAATCTCAAAACTTAATAAAGAGCCCTAAGTTAGCCCAAAACAACGAAATTAAGGCAATTTAAACGGGCATTTTTTCACTAAAGCTAAATTCAATTGTTGTAAATATGCATTTCTTGAAATTTCTATCGCACCATATCTTTTCACATTATCATTCATGAATTGAGTATCTAATAAAGTAAATCCATTCGTTTTGAGAATTTGAATCAAATAATGAAAAGCCACTTTGGAGGAATTTGGAACCAAAGAAAACATTGATTCTCCCATAAATGCAGCACCAAAACTGACACCGTACAAACCTCCTACTAATTTATGATTCAAATATGCTTCTACAGAATGAGCAAATCCAGCTTGATGTAATTTGGTATATAATTGAATGATATCTTCACTAATCCAGGTTTCTGGATCATTCTGACGCGGAGCAGCGCAATAACGCATCACTTGCTCGAAATTTTGATCGATTCGTATTTCAAAATAGGATTTATTAAGAACGGGCTTCAAAGATTTAGATGGCTTATAAGTTTCAATTGGGATAATGGCTCTAGGATCTGGATTGTACCATGAAATATCACCACTTTCGTCTGCCATAGGAAAAAATCCCGCTTGATAAGCTTGAGCTAGCATTTCAATTGTGATAATATTTTCAACTTCCATAAAATTAATTGTTGGTTTATTGGCATTTTAGCTTTGAATTATTGAAATTGCAAGCTAATTCCGACAAACTTATGGTGAAAAGCCATTGTTACAAAAAGAATGTTGATAAAATTATCTTACATACGATTAATTTCTCCGATCCGACGAAGGCGACGATACATATTTAGGGTATGATACTATCCCCTATTTATCTGTAATTAATTTATCATTTTTATTTGTCGTCATTGAATGAATTCATATACTGTTCAAGTTGCTAGTCAAGTACATTTTGACCTAGCAGAGTCAATTTGCCACGAAATGGCAGAGTCTGCCAAAGCCCGTGGGACAGGGATCGCTAAGCGTACACCCGAATATTTGAAAGAAAAAATGTCAGAAGGTAAAGCAATTATTGCCACCGATGATGTAACTGGAGAATTTGTAGGCTTTTGTTATGTGGAAACTTGGCAACACGGAAAATTCGTTGCCAATTCAGGTTTAATTGTTAAGCCTGATTATCGAAAATATGGAGTAGCAAAAGCAGTTAAACAAAAAGCTTTTGAACTTTCTAGAACAAGATACCCTGAAGCAAAAATCATAGGAATTACTACCTCTTTGGCAGTAATGAAAATCAATTCAGATTTGGGATATGAACCAACAACCTTCTCAGAGTTACCGGTAGATGACAATTTCTGGAAAGGTTGTGAATCATGTGTGAATTATGATATCCTTACTAGAACAGAACGTAAAATATGTTTATGTACAGGAATGATTTATGACCCGAATCAAACCGAAAAGAAAACGAACGAAGAATTGGATGAAAAATGGTTATTCCTTAAAAACATTTCCGTTTTCAATACTTTAAAAAAATTCAAAGAAAAATTATTAATGCCCTTTCACAAAAAAGGAAAATCAAAATAATATGAGCAAGCCGAAAGTAATATTAGCATTTAGTGGTGGTTTAGATACATCTTTTTGTGTCAAATATTTAACTGAAGAACGTGGAATGGAAGTGCATTCTGCTTTGGTAGATACAGGTGGATTTTCTCCTGAAGAATTGAAAACCATAGAAAAAAAAGCCTACTCGTTGGGCGTAAGTTCACACGTAACTTTGGATGTAGTTCAAGAATATTACCACGATTGCTTGCGATATCTCGTTTATGGTAATGTCTTAAAAAACAATACCTATCCTTTATCAGTATCTGCGGAAAGAGTTTTTCAAGCGACAGCTGTTGCTAAATACGCTCAAAAATTAGGAGCAAAAGCCATTGCGCATGGAAGTACAGGTGCAGGAAATGACCAAGTACGTTTTGATGTTGTTTTTAGAATATTAATTCCAGAATGTGAAGTAATTACTCCTATTCGCGATTTACAATTATCTAGAGAAGCTGAAATTGAATTTTTAAAATCGAAGGGGGTCGTTCAAGAATGGCATAAAGCCGCTTACTCTATTAATAAAGGACTTTGGGGAACATCTGTAGGAGGAAAAGAAACTTTGACTTCCAATGGATATTTGCCGGAAGAAGCTTGGCCAACACAATTGACTAATCACCAGCCACAAAAAATAACCTTAGAGTTTGAAAGTGGAGAATTAGTTGGATTAAATGGCAAAAAATCGAGTTCTTCCGTTGCAGCAATTCGCGAATTAACAGAAATCGCCGGTGCTTATGCGATTGGAAGAGACATACACGTAGGAGACACCATTATTGGAATCAAAGGACGTGTAGGATTTGAAGCTCCAGCTCCTTTGATCATCATTAAAGCGCATCATACCCTAGAAAAACATATTTTAACCAAACACCAATTGTATTGGAAACAAAATTTGGGAGATATGTATGGAACATTGCTACATGAAGGTCAATTTTTAGAGCCCGTGATGCGAAATTTTGAAACGTTTTTGGAAAATACCCAATCAAATGTAACAGGAACGGTTCATGTTCAATTAGCACCTTACCAATTCCATATTTTGGGAATTGAATCTAAATATGACTTAATGTCATCTGCTTTTGGTGCCTATGGAGAAATGAACAAAGCTTGGTCAGGAGATGATGTAAGAGGATTCTCGAAAATTGTATCGAATCAAACGATGATTCATAGAAAAGTTAATGAATAGTTGAGGTAATAGGTAATAGGTAATAGGTAATAGGTAAGAGGTAAGAGGTAAGAGGTAAGAGGTAAGAGTTTTCTCTTTTCTCTTTTCTCTTTTCTCTTTTCTCTTTTCTCTTTTCTCTTTCCTCTTTCCTCTCTTCTCTCTTCTCTACACTTAAAACTAAATAAAGATGAATGCAAGAATAGGAATTATTGGTGGTGCTGGATATACTGGAGGAGAATTATTGCGAATTCTAATCAATCATCCCTTGGTTGATGTGGCATTTGTGCATTCAAATTCACAAGCTGGGAAACCTGTTTATCATACGCATACGGATTTGCTAGGATCCACTAATTTACATTTTACGAAAGAAATTTTTCCCGTAGATGTATTGTTTTTATGTTCTGGCCATGGCGAATCGAAAAAGTTTTTGGAGGCGAATGAGATTGCTTGGCATACTAAAATCATTGATTTAAGTACTGATTTTAGAGATGAATCCAATGGATTTGTTTATGGTTTGGCTGAATTTCAAAAAGAAAAAATTCAATCAGCAACTAAAATTGCCAATCCTGGTTGCTTTGCTACTTCCATTGAATTAGCCATGTTACCTTTGGCAATGAATGGATTGATTTCTTCAGACATCCACGTTTCAGCAGTGACCGGTTCTACCGGAGCTGGTCAAGCATTGTCGAACTCAACTCATTTCTCTTGGAGAAACAACAACGCAAGTATTTATAAAGCTTTTACCCACCAACATATCACTGAGATTGGGCAAACTTTAAGTTATCAAAGCACATTACCTTTGATTCATTTCATTCCCTACCGAGGGAATTTTTCAAGGGGAATTATGGCGAATGTTTATACCCAATATGCTGGTACCTTGGAAGAAGCAAAGGAACTTTTTGAACAATTTTATCAAAATTCGCCCTTTGTCTTTGTCAGTGATAGTCCAGTAGATGTAAAGCAAGTCGTGAATACCAATAAATGTTTTTTGCATTTAGAAGTTCACAATGGGCAATTATTGGTTAGCTCTGTGATTGACAATTTATTAAAAGGTGCCTCAGGTCAAGCGGTTCAAAACATGAACTTAATGATGGGATGG
>JBJTNH010000027.1:0-25103 GCA_046073945.1 Aquirufa sp.
ATACAAGGAACGACTCCCGAATCCAATTCCAGAACTTAAATACAAATAATCTCTAATTCCAATCAAAAAGGTAGGTATTATCGAAAGTCTAGTTGTTCTTTTTTCTTCGGTGAATTTATACATTGAATTCGTTTTTGTATAATTAATGATTTCATCATTAGAAGCAATTAAACCAGTAGTAGGATGAGAGGACAATCCATATGATAACGACAAACCATATCCAATTCCATCCCTAATTATACCGAAAATACCAACAATAGTAGAATTCGTTTGTTCGCCGCCAAGTGAAAAGGGTCTCACACCTAATGATATAAATTTTAAAGATTGTTTTATAGCCTTTTTCACTTTGTATTTCTGTTCATTTAATTTGTCGTGTAAATTTTTATTTGAAATCGAATCAGACTTAAATTCACTCGCAGTTGTCAAATTCACCGAAGTAATTTCAGACTTAAATTCACTTGCAGATTTCAATTTCACAGGAATAATTTCAAATACATACTCAGTGGGAAGTAAATTCAAATCTTTTGCATCAATTTGAAAATAGTTACTATACCCAGGAAATAGGCCATGAAGATTTAATCCATGTATTAAAGATGACTCAATCTTTCTTCGATTACCATTTGGAAATTGTTGAATATATACATCAAGGTCAACCGGTTGTTGTACTTGAAATTCTAAATCAAAAGATACCTCAAAACGCTTAATTTCATTAATATAACCTACTCGTACATTGGAAATCTCTTGCGCACTCAAGTCAATAATAAATCCAAAAATCAGCAAAATACTGCTAAAAATATAAGATATCTGTTTAGTCATTCTAAAGTGTTTATTAAGGTTTTGGCAAAACAACACGATCTGTGCGAATTCGAGAACCCAATACATTTGCCTTTACTTTAGCTTCTGTTTGCCAAAAACCTCTACGATTATACAAATCATATTTAGGATTTGAAAAAACATCAATATCAGGATTTTTTGTTACCAATTGATAATTTATATCATGCATAGAGTATGACATTGCAATATTGGAATATATTTGATTGTTAATTGCTCCCGTTATGGGTAAAACTAAAACTGAAACTATTCCCCAATGCAAATTCGGCGTATTAGGATCTACATAAGTAATTGATTGGTTACCATAAGTTTGTACTACTTTTTTATACCCAAATTCGGGTTCTAAAACTTTTCCTAAAATAATACTAGAGGAAATCAAAGTAAACACTGGTAAAAATGCTGGCGTTTTATTAATTGTAATGCCGTTAAATCGAAAAATAAAACCAGATTTATTTTTCGATTCTTTATTTTTCATGAAAGGAATCCCCCAAAAAGAATTACTTGTAGATTCTACTTCATTTAAACGCTTAATATCATATTCAGAAGAGTTACGATTTAAAGAAATATCTGAGTAACCCCCAACCCCTGAATTAACATGATTAGAACAACTCAGAACCACTACACTGGTTAACATAAACAAAAATATTAATTGAATACTTTTAATTAATTGCATCATCTTATGTAATATTTTGACTAATAATTTAGTAAATTATAAAAATATATAATAACATAAAAAAATAGTTATTTAACGGTTTCACTAAGACAACCTTTACCTCTTACCTCTTACCTCTTACCTTTTACCTTTTACCTTTTACCTCTTACCTTTTACCTCTTACCTCACCCCTCATTCTTTCGGCAAACTCTTAATCAAAGCAAACATAGCCAATGCAATGGAAGTCAAAGAAAGCGCGATGGTAAACCACGGTTTTTCAGTCAAAAAATAACCATCCAAATAGGTTCCTAACCAAACACCTAATAAAATGGTGACTAACATTTGAAATGCCGCACCGACAAATCGTTGGTATTGATTCATGGATATATTATTTTTGAATTGTATGCTAAATTTATCCAATTTTCGTTAAGATAAATTGTAAATTTGCTAAATTTTGAAATTCATTAAATGATTCGTTTCCTAGCCTTATTGTTCATTGTATGTTTAACATGGTCTTGCTCGCAATACAGCACAAAACCATTTTCCGTAGCGTTCCATAACATCAATGCAAAATACAATGCTATTTGGCAGGCAGAAAGATTACAAAAGTCGGTCCAAACTAAACTTGCAGAAGAAAGCACCGAAAATTACAACAAAACCTTACCCATCATCGCAGAAATTGATACCATTCAAGGAAAAAAATATGCGGCCGAAATAGAAAAAATCATTAAAAAAGCCTCCATTGTTATTGATAGACATCAAAACTCTCGATTCATTGACAATGCCTATGTACTGATTGGAAATGGTAGAGTCTTGCAAAATGATTTTAAAAATGCCATTGAAACATATAAATACGTTAACTCTATCGACCATGATGAATCCTCTCAAATAGCTTCATTGATGGCTTTGTACCAAATATATATTTTCCAAAATGATTTCACTTCCGCCGAAAAAGTGGCTGAATTCATTCAAGAACAAGACCTTAATAAATCTCAAAAAAAGAATTTTTACCTAACAAAAGCCTATTTTCATCAAAAAAGAGGTGAAAATCTTGTAGCCATCGCCTTGATAGAAGAGGCTTTACCTTTGATGAAATCGGGAAATGAAAAAGCAAGGTTGTATTATATCTTGGGACAACTTTTCCAAGAAGAAAAAAAATATACTTTGGCAAATGATTATTTCAAAAAAGTAGACTCCAATAAACCGAGTTATGAACTACAATTTCATTCTAAACTAAGCAGTAATCAACTTTCTGGCTCATTGGAAAAATTACTTTCCATGCTAAAAGAACCCAAAAACGAAGGCAATAAAGCCATGATTTACATGGCCATTGGGCAAATTTATTACGAGAAAAACGATTTTGAAAAAGCCAAAGAATATTGGGAGAAAGGTGCTGAAAATAATCCTGATAAAGGAATTTTATATCTACAATTAGGAAATTTGTTTGCAAAAAAAATAAGAAATTTTGAACTCGCTAGCCAATATTACGATAGTGCTGCCACCTACGTAACTAGCTCTCATCCAGAATTTGCCTCCATTCAAAAATTGAAAAAGACTTGGAAAGAATACACTGTTTTAAACAAAAAAATCCTAGATACGGACTCCTTAATAAGCCTTTCTAAAAAAAGTGAAGCAGAACTGAAATCGATTTACCAGCAAATGAAACAGAAAGAATCGATCAAAAAAGATAGCGTTCAAACAAAGACAGTCACCCCCATTGTTGCGATTAATCAAGTTGTTTTTACAAGAAGACCAAGCTCACCAGAGCAACAGAGTTTTTATTTTTACAATGATATGATCCGCATTCAAGGAAAGCAAGAATTTTTGAATAAGTGGTCTAATCGGACTTTGGAAGACTTTTGGAACAGAAAAAACAAAAATCAATCCACCAATAATTTAGAAAATTCAGAAACCACTACTTCACAAATTCCATTAAAGAATAACACTTCTGAAAAAAATACTTTGGCGTCAAACATTGAAAAGGGGGATTCCTTACAGATTTGGTTAGCTAGTATTCCTAAATCAGAAGTTGAAAAATCAGTGGTTCAAAAAACGTTAGAAAAATCTATTTTTGAACTTGGAAAATTTAGTAAAATTGAAATTGGAGATAATGATCTAACGCAAACGACTTTAGGTAGATTATTGAAGGAGTTTCCATCCACTACCTATGAGGCGGAGACACTTTATTTACTATATTTATCCAATTCCAATCAATCAAAAATTCAAAAAGAATTTAGAAAACAACTATTTGAAAAATATCCAGAATCACATTTTAAATCCTTGATTTTAAAAATTGAAAATGGAACCTTGAGCGAAGGAAAAGAAATAGAGGCTCAAAAAGCTTACGAAAAAGCATATACAAACTATAAAGCGCGGAATTTTCAAGAATCATTCAATCAATGTTTGAGTATCGAGCAACAATTCCCTGGAAGTAATTTAGAGGACAAAGTGCTCTTTTTAAAAGCATTGAACAAAGGTGAATTAAAAGATCTTTCTTCCTACGAGGAAATTCTGAAAATTTTCATTCAAACTTTTCCAAAAAGTACGTTAAAAACCGATGCTCAAGAATTATTACAAGCGTTAAATAAAAATAAACGGTAATTATGATCGAATTTGAACCAGGTCAATATCAAAAATTTATTCGTTTTGCCTATCGATTTTTTATAGGTTCAACGCTAGCGGCTATTTTGTTTATCGTAGCTGTCAATTTCAACTTTTTGTGGCTATTTGGAGGGATGCCCAGTTTGCAAGAATTGGAAAATCCAACCAGTCAAGAAGCCTCCCTTATTATCTCTGAAGATGGCCAGGAAATTGGCAAATATTTTAGAGAAAATAGAAATCCTGTTGATTTCGAATCACTTCCATTAACCGTTGTGAACACCTTAATGGCGACGGAAGATGCTAGGTTTACGACACACTCTGGTATTGATTTCCGCTCTATGATTCGGGTCATCGCCACATTTGGAACATCCGGTGGAGGTAGTACTATATCTCAACAATTAGCAAAAAACCTATTCAACACAAGGAATATTGAATTTGGTGAAGAAGATCCAGTTTACTTGGGTATTTTGATGAAAATTGGTGGATTAAAAACAGTGATTGCCAAAGTGAAAGAATGGATTTTGGCCATCAAATTAGAAAGAAGATACACCAAACAGGAAATAATGGCCATGTATTTGAATGAAGTAAGTTTTGGAAACAATGCTTATGGAATTCAAGTGGCGGGAAAAACCTATTTCCAAAAAGAATTAAAAGACATCAATATCGTAGAAGCCGCAACATTAATTGGTTTACTTCAAAATCCTTCCCTTTATGACCCACGCATCCGACCAGATCGTACCTTAGAGCGAAGAAATGTGGTATTAAGTCAATTAGCCAAATACGATTACATTACGGAAGAAGATGCAGAAAAATTCAAAGCCAATGATCTGAATTTGAAGTTCAAAGTTGAAAATCAAAATACAGGTGCCGCACCCTACTTCAGAGAATCCATCCGCAAGCAAGTATTGGCTGTGATTAAAGAAATCAATGAAGATCGTCCTGAAGACCAGCAAATCAATTTGTATACGAGTGGATTAAGAATTCATACTTCTATCGATTCCCGGATGCAAAAATATGCGGAGGAATCTGTACAAGAACACATGAAAACGGAACAATCTTTGTTCAACAGTCATTGGAAAGGAAGAAATCCTTGGGTGAATGAAGAGATGAAAGAAATTAAAGGATTCATTAAAGATGCGATGAAAAGAACGCAAAGGTATAGAGACCTGATGAATGCTTATAACAATGATGAATACAAAGTGTGGGAAGAGTTGAATCGCCCAATAAAAATGAGCATTTTTTCTTACCAAGGAGATATTGATACAACAATGAGCCCGATGGATTCTTTGAGATACTACAAAAGAATCTTAAACTGTGGCTTCATGGCCATGGATCCTACCAATGGTCACGTTAAAGCTTATATTGGAGGAATCAATTACAAATACTTTAAATTTGATCATATTTCTCAAAGCAAAAGACAACCAGGATCCACTTTCAAGCCTTTTGTGTATGGTGCCGCCATTGAAAATGAAATTGCAACGCCATGCGATGAACTCATTGATGAACCAGTAACTTTTGGTGAAGAAGATGGGTTAACAGGAGGTACTTGGACACCACAAAATTCAGATGGAAAGTATAGCTATGAAAAACTAAGATTGAGAAGAGCAATGGCATTGTCTATTAATACCATCTCAGCCAAATTAATGAAAACCTTAGGTGCCCAAAAAATTGCCGAATTTGCCCACAAAGCTGGTATTACAAGTCCACTCTACGAAGGTCCGTCTTTGTGTCTAGGCGCCTCTGAAGTTTCTGTATATGAACAAGTATCCGCTTACAGTACCTTGGCTAATGGAGGGGAAAAAATAGAACCTATTCTGATATTAAAAATCACAGATAAAGTGGGGAATGTACTAAAAGAATTTTCACCCACTGCAAAGGCGGCTATTAAGCCAGAAACCGCCTACTTAATGACCTATATGCTACAAGGTGCTATTCAAGAACCTTTGGGAACAGCGGAAGGATTAAAAAGAACACCGATTGTAGAAGGTAATGAAATTGGTGCCAAAACGGGTACTACATCCAACTTTTCGGATGGCTGGTTCATGGGAGTGACACAGAAATTAGTTGCGGGTGTTTGGGTTGGCGGAGATGACAGAAGTATCCACTTTAGAACTTTGGCACTTGGACAAGGTGCAAAAATGGCAATGCCTGTTTATGCGAAATTCATGACGAAAGTATATGCCGACACAGAATTAGGTACAGAAGGGTATCGAAAAATGCCATTCACAAAACCTGAAAATTTCCATTTTGATTTCACTTGTAGCGGAATTACTCCTGGAGATTCAACAGTAGTGGAATGAAGATAGAGGTAATAGGTAAGAGGTAATAGGTAAGAGGTAAGAGGTAAGAGGTAAGAGGTAAGAGGTAAGAGGTAAGACAGTTTTCTCTTTTCTCTTTTCTCTTTTCTAATTAGGCAAACTTTCCACATTCAACATTGAATTGGTGACTCTTCTGAGCGAATAGGTTGAAAAATCCTGTGCGGCGTCTAAACCAACACCATTAAAGACTTCAGTATTTGTTCGTATTTGAACTGGCTTTTCTGTAAAAATTCTCTTTTCGTCAGGTACCCAAGTAAATTCGTCCGTGGTTAAAGTTTCAGATTTTTTGATATTGAAAATTTTCACATGCCCCATTAGTTTATAATGGTTTTTTTGTCGAAAAAAACGTGCACTATCTCCGCGTATTTGGGTGCTTACATTGCCTAATTTATCAAAAAACCAAAGCTTCATCTCCTTAGGATAAACCCGATCTTCTGAATAAAGCGTGATTTGTTTTTCTGTAACCATTCTTACGACAGATTTCGCAGAATCAGAAAAAACCATATCTATTCCTGTTAATTCAGATTTTGGTCCGACATAGACCAAATTGCTTGTTTTTTTTTCTTCCTGACAAGAAAAAAAGAAGAGGATCGAAACGAATAATAAAAGGAATTTCCTAAGATCACTCATTTGAAATATTAATTAATTTTTTGCTTAACAAACCACAAATCACTCAAGGTTAATCCCAATGAAATTCGATGATATTGTTCTTCTAAACCATTTTGACTTAAAGTTCCTCTTTTACCAAATTGGTATGAAACATTTAAATAAGAAAGATTTCTCAAGGGTAAAGCAGCACCAACGCTAAAATTCATATCCACAGCATAAGGACTAGATTCTGACATGGCATAAGGAGTGGTTTGGTAACTAAAGCCAGCACGATAAGTGGTACGTTTTAAATAATTAGATACTGACTCGAAATCAGGGGTAAATTCACCACCTACAATCCATTTATTACTTACAGGTAAGGCTCTAGCTTGTCCTAAATTGTTTTCTACCTTTGTCCAATCGGTACTGATAAAATCAACTCCTACCATCCATCTTGCAATTTTCTCTAAACTTACTCCGAACTTCCTTGATACGGGTAAATATTGCGTATAAGGAGTCTTTTGACTTAATGTATCAGCGTTTAAAGTATTAATTCCTGTATAATCTAAAATGGCAAATCGCTTAATTTGACTGGCTTTCATTGTAGAATTTAAATCGATAGTTGCGCCTAAATTCAAATACAAATCCTTCTTGATCGCATGGCGATAAGCTAACCCAGCTTTGAAACTAAAATCTGAATAATCATTTCTATTTTCAAGCTGAACTTTATAATATTGCCCATCTGACAAATTTTGAGTTGAAACATTTCGCACAATATTTCCAAACAAATAGTCCATTTCTAGGCCCAAATAAACCTCTTTACTGATTCGAACTCCATTAGAAAAAGATAATTTATTGATATTCCCCACACCCGAGAAACTGTAAATCAAACTATCTACACCTAGTAAATTCAATCTACGGTAAGATTTCGTATCATATTGAACAGAAGAATAAGGTCTAATACCAATTGCAAATGTCCAACGAGCCGAAGCCGGTATTGTTAAATTCAATGACTGATAATTACCTCCAAATACACTTTGCTTTTGGCGATAATCTTGTAAGGTTTTATATTCGGTATTGACACCCGCTTCAAAACCAGTGTATCTATTTCTAGCTAATAAAGCTGGATTAATCACACTAGAATATATTCCGTTCGAATTAGAAACTCCCAATCCACTCATCATGATATTGCTTGTTGAATAACCCGCATCTAACTCCCCCATGCCAATGTATGAATAAGGAGAATTCAATATGCTTTGGGCTTTTAGCTCTGAATGAATTGAAGCCAAGGTAAGGATCAAAAACAATACTATTTTGGCAAGAACCTTATCAAAAAAACTTGAAACTCTTTGATTATAAATCATATAAAAAATACTTCTCGGAATACTATTAAGTTTGCAAAGGTCGCAATTTTATTTCACATTCAACTAAGATATTAAGTATATTTGGAAGTAAAATCCTCAATTATGTTCAAAGATAGCTTGTCCAATTTATATCTTTTAGAAAATTCAGCGTTAGATATTTTACTTTTCTTCGCCATTATTTTAGTTGGTTTTGCTTTTAGAAGATTTTTTTCTAATTCATTTTCCAAAATCATCTATCGTTTTCTGCCTGATCAAATCATTCAAATTCAGGATTGTATTCAATTAATTAGAAAACCTTTCGAACTCTTACTTTTTTGGATTTTCCTCTATGTAGCCTCTTTGAATCTTCATGTTCCTTTACAATGGCACTTTAGCTCTGTTAAAGATTTTGGGCTTTTATTTCTTATCAAAAAAGCCTTTGAGGCTGCTTTAATTCTCACAATTACTTGGCTAATTATCCGAATAATGAAGGTTATCATTTTGGTAGCTCAAGAAAAATGGCAAGGATTAGAACAAAAATCCAAACAACAATTTATTCCTTTTCTTAACGACTTGGCTTTGGTTTTTATTATTACAGGCTCAGGATTTGTTTTATTGGGAAGAATATTTGAAGTAGATGTCGTTGCTTTGATAACCGGTTTAGGACTTGGTGGTTTAGCCTTGGCATTAGCGGCTCGAGAAACCTTAGAAAATCTCTTCGCCTCTTTTACCATCTTTCTTGATCTTCCCTTTGTGGTTGGGGACAGCATTCAGGTTGGGACAATCACTGGTGATATTGAAAAAATCGGATTCCGAAGCACCCGAATTCGAGCATTGGATGGCAATTTAATTTTGATACCTAATCGACTTTTAACTTCTCAATCATTGGAAAATCTCAGTGAAAGAAATTACAGAAGAGCCAAATACAATTTAACATTTGCCTTAAACACCAAAGCGGAGCAAATTGAAAAATTAATTCCCTCTATTGAAAATTTGATCAATCAAGAGCCATTGTGCAAGAAAAAAGCAGCTAAAATAATATTTGAAGGTTTTGGGACTTACTCTCTCGATTTGTCCATCACCTATTTTGTACAAACAACAGATTTCGCTAAATATCAAATCACCAAACAACAAATCAATTTAGGAATTCTGAAATTGATCGAAGAAAACAAAATGAGTTTAGCTAGTAGCGCTACGGCGGTAAATGGATAGAAGAGGTAAGAGGTAAGAGTATTTTATATCCAGAAAACTTTATCAAACAACTGAACTCTTAAACCCGTAAATTGCAGGGGGTAAGGGGACGCATTACCCAACCAATTCTTTCAAATCTTCATCGTGAATCATTTTGCGCTCATCTGCCATAATTAAGAAACGCGTATACAAACGATCCAAATCAGGTTTTTCAAATTCAAAACCCAATAAATTCAATCGATGTCTTAATGCAGCACGTCCAGATCTTGATGTTAAAACAATCGCAGAAGAAGAAACACCCACGTCTTCTGGATTCATGATTTCATAATTTTGAGCATGCTTCAAAAATCCATCTTGATGTATTCCTGATGAGTGAGCAAAAGCATTTGCACCCACAACCGCTTTGTTGGCTTGCACAGGCATACCCATTAAATTAGATACCAAAACACTGGTTGGATATAAAAATTTAGGATTAATGCCTGTTGAAAAACCCAAATCCTTATGAACATTTAATATCATAGCAATTTCTTCCAAGGAAGTATTACCTGCTCTTTCACCAATTCCATTGATCGTAACCTCAACTTGTCGAGCACCTGCCTGAATACCTGCAATTGTATTGGCAGTCGCTAAACCCAAATCATTGTGATTATGCATTGAAATGGTCGCTTGGTGAATATTATCTACATTCTCATATAAGTAAGAAATACGGTCATACATCTGATTAGGCA
This sequence comes from Aquirufa sp., assembly GCA_046073945.1. GTDB lineage: Bacteria > Bacteroidota > Bacteroidia > Cytophagales > Spirosomataceae > Aquirufa. The sequence goes on from JBJTNH010000027.1 coordinate 10,253, forward strand.
ACAAATAACCCGTGGTATCAGGTAAATTCACAACCGTTGCTCCAGCTGAAATCACCGCTTTTGTCAATTGAGCTAAAAATGGCAAATCGGCACGACCCGCATCTTCTGCAAAAAACTCTACATCTTCTACATAGGATTTAGCATATTGAACTGCCCAAATCGCTTGCTCAATAATTTTCTCCCTAGTAGAATTAAATTTATGTTTGATATGAACATCAGATGCACCTATCCCTGTATGAATTCTCGGATGACGTGCAGGCTTTAAAGCTTCTGCCGCCGCATCAATATCTTCTTTTTTAGCACGTGTCAAAGCACAAACTGTTGGCTCTGTAACTGCTTCGCAAATCGCTTTTACAGAAGCAAAATCGCCTGGAGATGAGATTGGAAAACCTGCCTCAATGATATCAACACCTAACTTTTCTAGTTCTTTGGCAACTTCTACTTTCTCTTCACGATTCAACTGACAGCCTGGAACTTGTTCCCCATCTCTTAATGTGGTATCAAAAATTTTAATGCGATTACTCATGATTTTGTTTTCTATTTTTCTTTGCAAATCTACTTTTTATTACATTACTATGCAACCAAAAAACAAAATGGAATTTAATTCAATTAGATTAATAATCCATAAAAATGAATATTAATGAACTAATTTAGATTAACAAACTAATAATTAATAAATAATAAGAACAATAATCTTAAATTAAGAAATATGACAGAAAAAATATTTTATCAAATAAATACTATTTTATTCTCCGCTAGCTATTTTTTTAATCTCAGGAAACCGCTTTGAGTCAAAATTACCACCTGAAACGACACAAACCACCGTTTTTCCTCGGATGCTAGAGGCCAATTGTTCTAAACATGCTATACTTAAAGCTCCTGCTGGCTCTGCTAAAATTGACTCATTGTCATATAAATCTAGCATCGTTTGGCAAAGTTTTTGCTTTTCTACCCGAAGGATGATGTCCATGTATTTTTGACAAATCGAAAATGTTAATTCACCCATTTTTCTAACCGAAGCTCCATCGACGAAAGGATCCATTTTTTCTAATTCAGTTACTTTGCCTTTGGCTAAACTCAATGTCAAGGAGGCTGCATCGGAAGGCTCAACACCCACTAAAATAGTTTGATTCAAACAATACTCTTTTACCAATGCCGCACCCGAAGCTAATCCTCCTCCACCTACTGGAACAATTAAATAATCGATGGGCTTTGGCGCTTGATCAACGATTTCAAGAACCAGCGTAGCCTGACCCGCAATGATGTCATAATCATCAAAAGGGGGAATATACACAGCACCCGTTGACTCACAATAACCTTTCGACGCACGAAATGCTTCATCATAAGTATCTCCAATCAATTTAATTCGGGCAAAATCTTTGCCAAAAAAACGCACTGCCTCTACTTTTTGCAAAGGAGTAGATTGAGGCATAAAAATTGTCGCATGGATTTTAAGAGAAGCACAGGCATAAGCAACTCCTTGAGCGTGGTTACCCGCAGAAGCAGCAACAACGCCTTTCTGACGAAGCTCTAGGGGCAAATTCGATATTTTGTGGAAAGCGCCACGTATTTTATACGAACGAACCAATTGAAGATCCTCCCGTTTCAAATAAATGTTCGCTCCAAATCTTTCGGAAAGTGAATGGGAAAACTGCAAAGGTGTCTGATAAACAACCCCTTTCAACTGTTCTGCCACTTGTTTAATTTGATGAAGATTTGGAATTTCAGTAAATGTATTGAATTCCATACATCAAAATAACAAAAAAAAAGGCAGTTGCTTATATGCAACTGCCCTTCAATTTCAAGAAATTACAATTAGCTTCTTTCTGGACGAAGGCTACGTACTGCAGCACCTGCTCTCCACATTTCCGACTCGCGTAATTCTGTCAATTCAGCTTCTAATTTCACACGGTAATCAGCTTGTGAGTTCAAATCGATTGAACGAGCTGCTTCTGCTTGAGTTTTCACTGAATTATATAATTTTTCAAATACTGGCTTAGTAGCATCTTTGAAAGGTCTCCACCAATCCAAAGCACCACGTTGAGCTGTAGTTGAACAGTTTGCATACATCCAATCCATTCCATTTTCAGCAACTAAAGGCATCAACGATTGAGTTAATTCCTCTACTGTTTCGTTGAAAGCTTCTGAAGGAGAGTGACCATTTTCACGCAATACTTCGTATTGAGCAGCGAAAATACCTTGGATAGCACCCATTAAAGTACCACGCTCACCTGTTAAATCAGAAGTAACTTCTTTGTAGAAATCTGTTTCAAATAAATAACCAGAACCTACTCCAATAGCCATCGCGATACATTTTTCACGTGCTTTTCCAGTAGCATCTTGGTAAACAGCGAAAGAAGAATTCAATCCTTTTCCTTCAACAAATAAACGACGAAGAGAAGTACCTGAACCTTTTGGTGCTGCTAAGAAAACATCTACATCAGCTGGAGGAACAATTCCAGTTTTTTCTTTATAAGTAATTCCAAATCCGTGAGAGAAATACAATGACTTTCCAGCAGTCAAATATTTCTTAACAGTTGGCCACATTTCGATTTGAGCAGCATCAGATAACAAATAGCAAATAATTGTTCCTTTTTCTAGAGCCTCCTCGATTTCAAACAAGTTAACACCTGGAACCCAACCATCAGCGATAGCTTTGTCAAAAGTTTTACCTTTACGTTGTCCAACAATTACATTCAATCCATTGTCTTTCATGTTTAAAGCTTGACCTGGACCTTGAACACCATAACCAATTACAGCAATCGTTTGATCTGCTAATACTTGTCTTGCTTTCTCTAATGGAAACTCTTCGCGGGTTACAACATCTTCAACAACCCCACCGAAATTAATCTTTGCCATATTCTGTTTTTGTTTAATTTATTATTCTTATTCTTTATTTTTTGTATTATACGTTTAAACGATCTCCCAATTACCTTCTGGTAAATATTCCACCAAACCTTTTTCCGTTTTACCAACTGCCACTCTACCTGATTTGATGTATTCCAAAATATCCCACTTTTTCAAATATTGATAAAATTCTGAAATTTCGGCTTCTGTTCCATTTTTCTCTAGAACAACATAATCTAATCCCCAATGCACAATTTTTGCATTCCAATCTAAATTAATCGTTTTAACATCCAAAGGACTACCTCCTAAAGGTGTTGAAATTTTGAACAAAGCTATTTCATTAAATACGATTTCGTCATCCAAATAACCAAAAACAGCCAATACGTCCGTTATTTTTCTGATTTGACGAACCAATTTTTCAACGAATTCACGGTTTTCATTCTTAATTACCACCGTAAATCGAGAAACACCTTTACGTTCAGTTTCAGACACAGTCAGGCACTCAATATTTAACCTTCTTCGAGTAAATATGATGGTAATACGATTCAATAAACCTACCGTGTTGGTAGTAAAAATGGATATAGTGTAATTTGTCAACATATATATATTTTACTCAAGCCTCACTTTTGTTACACAAGCACCTGCAGGAACCATTGGGAAAACATTTTCTTCTTTTTCACAAATAATTTCCAATAGATAAGGCTCCTTCGAATCTAATAAAGTATCCAAAGAGCTACTTAATTCCGCACGATCTTTGACTGTATGTCCTTTTATACCAAAACCTTTTGCAATGGTAATGAAATCTGGATTTTGCAATTCTACAAAGGAGTAGCGATTATCAAAGAACAATTGTTGCCACTGGCGTACCATTCCTAAGAAATTATTGTTCAAAATAATGATCTTAACAGGTAATTTACTTTGTGCAATAGTTCCTAATTCTTGTAAAGTCATTTGAAACCCGCCATCTCCAATCACAGCAACTACTTCTCTTTAAGGAACGGCTACTTTTGCGCCAAATGCAGCAGGTAAAGCAAAACCCATGGTTCCTGCACCTCCACTGGTTACAATGGAATTATTCTTTTTGAAACGATAATAACGATTAGTAATCATCTGATGTTGACCTACGTCAGTTACGACCACAGCCTCCCCTTTCGTTTTATCAGACATCATCGCCACAGCCTCTCCCATTTTGATAAAGGAACCTTCGTGAAATAAATCTCTTTTATTTATTTTCTCAAATTCTTCATCATCGTATTTTCTGAACTCATTTCTCCATTCGGAATGATCTGCTTGATTGATTAATGGCAAAAGCGCTTTTAATGCTAATTTTGCATCACCCACCACAGGAGCATCCGCTTTTACGTTTTTGTCAATTTCACTTGGATCTACTTCAATATGTACCACTTTTGCTTGTTTTGCATAAGTAGCTAAATCGCCAGTAATACGATCATCAAAGCGCATACCAATAGCAATTAAAACATCGCAAGAATTGGTTAATACATTCGCTCCATAATTTCCATGCATACCTGGCCAGCCCACAAACATCGGGTGATCAGCATCCATGGAAGACATTCCTAATAAAGTAGTTGCCACAGGAATTCCTGCTTTATCTACTAACTCGTTTAACTCTTTTTCCGCATTGGAAATGATTACACCATGTCCTGCTAAAATATAAGGGCGTTTGGCTCCATTAATCAATTTAGCTGCGGCCTCTAAATGTTCTTTTTTCGGTTCTAACCTTGGTTTGTAAGAAATGATTGAAGTACATTTTTGATACGAAAACGGAATCGTCATAAAATCCGTTTGAGCAGTTCGAGTAATATCTATCAATACTGGACCAGGTCTTCCTGTTTCAGCAATATAAAATGCTTTCGCTAAAATTTCTGGAATTTCATTGGCATCTACTACCTGATAATTCCATTTCGTTACGGGCATCGACATCCCGATTACATCACACTCTTGAAAAGCATCGGTACCTAAAAGATTGCCTTTCACTTGTCCAACAATACATACCAAAGGAGTAGAATCCAACATGGCATCAGCAATTGGAGTAATCAAATTGGTAGCTCCAGGACCTGAAGTTACCATGCAAACTCCTGCTTTATTTAACATACGAGCATATCCTTGAGCAGCATGACCAGCACCTTGTTCATGACGAACAAGGATGTGCTTCAAACGATCTTGATAGTCGTATAAAGCATCATAAGTAGGCATAATTGCACCACCCGGATATCCGAAAATCGTACTTACACCTTGTGCAACCAATGATTCCATGATTGCTTGAGCACCCGACAAAAACAATTGTTTTTCGGTTTGTACAGATTCAGATGAGGTGGTTTGGGTCTGTCCCATATAAAATCAAAATTTTTGTTTCAAACTTTAATAAAAGGCTAATTTAAGGTATCCTGATGTAGAAAAAAATCTAAATCTTATTTTTTTACAAATCCGTTACACATCCTAAATTTGCCGGCCCTACATTTTTGATGTATTTTCTCAATACACCCGAAGTATGCGGCGAAGGAATTGGCTTCCAATTTTTACGTCTTTCTGCTAATTCTTCATCTGATACATGCAAAATCAATTTATTTTCAACGGCATCAATCGTGATTTTATCCCCGTCTTTCACTAATCCAATAGGTCCGCCCTCTTGAGCCTCTGGCGTAACGTGACCAACCACAAAACCGTGAGAACCTCCTGAAAAACGTCCATCCGTTATCATCGCAACTTTATCTCCTAAACCTGCTCCCATGACAGCAGAAGTTGGTTTTAACATTTCTGGCATACCTGGACCACCTTTCGGACCTTCATTACGAATAACAATCACATGACCGGGCTTTATTTCCCCTTTGGCAATAAAATCAATCACATCTTCTTCGCTCTCACAAATTTTGGCAGTTCCTTCAAAACGCTCACCTTCTTTCCCTGTGATCTTAGCCACAGCACCGTCTGGAGCTAAATTACCATAAAGCATTTGCAAGTGACCCGTTGCTTTGATTGGATTGGAAAGTGGATGAATGATATTTTGTGTTTCAAAATTCAAATCTGGAGTTCCTTCCAAATTCTCAGCCAAGGTTTTACCGGTAACTGTCATGCAATCGCCATGCATATAACCTTCCTGCAACAAATACTTCATCACAGCTTGAATACCTCCAATAGCTAACACATCTTCCATGTAATATTTACCTGAAGGTTTCAAATCAGCCAATAAAGGAGTTCTATCCGAAATATCTTGAATATCTTTCATGGTGAATTCCACACCAGCAGAATGAGCAATCGCTAAATAATGTAAAACTGCATTAGTTGATCCTCCTAAAGCCATTACGATCGTCATTGCATTTTCAAATGCTTTTCTTGTCATAATGTCTCTTGGACAAATATTTTTCTCCAAAAGAACTTTCATCGCTGCACCAATGGCTAAACACTCGGCTTTTTTGCCCTCGTGAGTAGCTGGATAAGAAGATGAATTAGGCAAAATTAAACCCATAGCCTCCATCGAAGAAGCCATTGTATTGGCAGTGTACATTCCACCACAAGCACCTGGCCCAGGAATGGAATTTTGAATGACACCATCATAATCTTCATCTGAGATTGTACCTGCAAATTTTTGACCTAATGCCTCAAATGCGGAAACTATATCTAATTTTTTACCTTTATATTCTCCACTGCGAATCGTTCCTCCATACACCAACATCCCCGGTCTATTCAAACGAGCCAATGCCATCATGGCACCTGGCATATTTTTATCACAACCAACCACAGCGATTACCCCATCATACCATTGCGCACCTACTACATTTTCGATGGAATCAGCAATAATGTCTCTAGAAGGCAAAGAATAACTCATTCCATCATTTCCATTGGTCATCCCGTCTGAAACACCAATCGTATGAAAAATCAAACCAATCATTCCATTGTCCTGAATACCTTTTTTCACATGAACAGACAAGCCATTCAAGTGCATATTACAAGGATTTCCTTCGTAACCGGTACTTGCAATACCGATTTGAGGTTTTTGCATATCCTCCGTCGTTAAGCCAATGCCATAAAGCATCGCTTTAGCAGCTGGATTGGTGATTTCTTGTGTTAAGGTTCTAGAAAACTTATTTAAAGCCATAATAAAAAGGTAGAAATTTTTTCAAACAACAAATATACATAATACTCTTTGTTCAATACAAAGAATAACCCAATAATCTATGGAAAATCAAGGATTTACAAAATAAAATCCAAGTTTACCCAACAAGTCTTTTAAGCGTTCTCGCCAACTTGCTGCCTCCACATAGCATAATACAATCCTTTCATTTCCAAAAGATGTTCGTGCGACCCCTTTTCTACAATTTTCCCTTTTTCAAGTACATAAATTCGGGTGGCATGCATGATAGTAGATAAACGATGTGCAATCAAAATAGAAATATGATCTGATTCATGTGAAACAGCGCGAATGGTTTCAGAAATTTCCTCTTCTGTCAATGAATCTAAGGCAGATGTTGCCTCGTCAAACACCAATAAATTGGGATTTCTCAAAAGAGCTCTTGCAATGCTCAAACGTTGTTTTTCTCCACCAGAAACCTTCACTCCACCTTCTCCAATCAATGAATCCAAACCTTTATCCGCTCTAGCCAATAAAGTTTGACAAGCTGCCTTCTCTAATACATCCATGCATTCCGCGTCAGTTGCTTGTGGATTCACAAACAATAAATTTTCTCGAATGGAGCCAGAAAATAATTGCGTATCCTGGGTAACAAATCCTATTTTCTTTCTCAACTGATCAAAATCAATTTGATCACCTGCCTCTCCGTTGTAAAAAACTTGCCCTTGTTTAGGTCGGTATAAACCTACAAGCAATTTTACAAGTGTCGACTTACCTGCGCCAGAAGGCCCAACGAATGCAATGGTTTCTCCACCATTCACCTCGAAACTAATATCATTCAATGCGTTTAAATTCGCTGATTGATGTTTAAAGGAAACATGATCAAATTTCAATTCTTGAATATGTGGAATTGAAATCGGATTTTCAGGTTTCTTCTCTGTTGGAATTTGCAAGATTTGTTCAAAATTTTGCAAAGAAACCTCTGCCTCTCTGTACGTATTTACCACATTTCCAATTTCTTGCAAAGGGTTAAATAGGAAGAAAGAATAAATATTCAGGGAATAAAATTGACCAATGGTAATTTTACCTTCATAGATTAAATAAATCAAAACGACCACCATCAACATTCTCAAAAGATTCACACAAGTACCTTGTACAAAAGCCATCGATCTGACATAGCGCACTTTTTTCAACTCCAACAACAAAATCTTTTCGGTCGTTGCATTCAATTGACTTATTTCTTGTTCAGCCAATCCCAAAGATTTCACCAATTCAATATTTCGTAAACTTTCTGTCGTAGATCCTGCTAAACCTGTAGATTCTTTTACAATTTCAATTTGAATCACCTTGATCTTTTTACTTAACACAGAAGAAACATAAGCGATCAAAGGACCTGTCAATAAAAACAAAGGCATCACCATCCAATGCACAGAAAAGGCATATACTGAGATAAACACCAAAGCGATGATCGACTGAAAAAGAATGTTGATTCCAATAGTAATCAGCTTTTCAACATCCGTTCTAACTTTTTGAAGTTTACCCAATGTTTCGCCTGAACGTTGATCTTCAAACGTTTCATAAGGCAATTCCAGTGAATGGCGAATTCCATCTGAATACAGGTTGGCACCTACTTTTTGAGTAACTGTATTAATCACGTAATCTTGGAAATTTTTAGCAACTCGACTCACAAAAGCGACTCCAACAGAAGCCAAAGCCAAAGGCCAAATAGCATTAAAAAACTGATCAAAAGTATGCGTACCTGCATGGTAAACTCCAGCAACATCATCAATGATTTTCCTAAAAATATAAGGATCCATCAAAGAAAATATTTGGTTGGTAGCTGCTAAAGCTAAAGCACCAATGACACGCCAACGATAATGTTTTAGGTACTTAAAGAGTATGTTCAATGAATGTTAGTTTTTAGTTATGAGTTATTAATTATTAATTTAAGTTTACTTAAAACGGGTCAATGCCATTTCTGAAACTGTTTTACCAATGGATAAAGAGGATGTTGCAGCTGGACTTGGGGCATTCAATATATTGATAATTTTTGCATCCTCAATGATCGAAAAATCATCCAATAAACCACCATTTCGATCACAGGCTTGAGCACGGACGCCAGCACCACCTTCCACTAAATCAGATTCTTGAATTTCAGGGATCAATTCTTGTAAAGCTTTGGTAAAGGCTTCCTTGGAAAAACTACGATACATTTCACCTAAACCTGTTTCCCAATATTTGGCAGCGACTTTTTGAAACCCTGGCCAAGTTAAAGTATTCCAAAGTTCTTTAAAATCGATAGACATTTTTTTGTATCCTTCTTTTCGGAAGGCCAAAACGGCGTTTGGACCTGCCTCCACCCCACCTCGCATCATGCGGGTAAAATGAACTCCCAAAAATGGGAAATTAGGATCTGGAACTGGATAAATTAAGTTTTTAACTAAATATTCTTTATCAGCTCTCAATTTGAAATATTCTCCTCTAAAAGGGACAATGCGAACATCCAAAGGCTCTTTTTGCGACATTTGAGCGACGTTATCAGAATAAAGACCAGCGCAATTAATGACTAATTTCGTTTCGTAAACCCCTTTGTTTGTTTCAACAATGGAATAGGTTAACCCCTTGGTAATATTGGTTACTTGTTCTCCCAAATGCAGTTGACAACCCTTTGCTTCAATACCAACAGCTAATTTTGCTGCTACCACTCGATAATCCACAATACCTGTTTGAGGCACCCACATCCCCTCTACCCCTGTCACATGTGGTTCATGTTCTTTCATTTCTGCAACAGACAACTTTTTCAAGCCCTCTAAACCATTCTGTTGACCTCTTTGATATAAATTTTCTAATTGAACGCGTTGTTCTTGGTTAATGGCAACGACTATTTTGCCGGTCAATTCAAATGGAATATTTTGTTCTTGGCAATATTGTATCAATTGATGATACCCCTCAATGCAATTTTTAGCCTTCAAAGAACCCGGCTTATAATATAAACCCGAGTGGATAACTCCTGAATTATTTCCTGTTTGATGCATGGAAACCATGTGCTCCTTTTCGAACAAAGCAATTTTTAAATCAGGTCTGGATTCCAAAAGTCGATGTGCAGTTGCCAATCCTACAATCCCTCCACCAACAATAATTATATCTAAAGCCATATATTTGAATCAATTAAGACTACAAATATACTTGGAAATAATTATGAGTTATGAATTATCAAGTAAAAGGTAAATGGTAAGAGGTAAAAAAATAATTCTTAACTTTAATGTATGAATCCCCAAATAGAAAAGCTGTATCAGATTGCCCAGAAAGAATCGAAAATCATTCTTGGATTAATGTCAGGTACTTCCTTAGATGGACTAGATTTAGCTTTATGTAAGTTTTCAGGTTATGGCACGAATACTAGATACCAAATTTTACAACATATCACCGTAGATTACCCAACCTCGATCAAAGAAAGTATTCGTGAAATATTTGCGAAAGAGACCATTCATTTTCCCACATTGAGTACATTGAATGCGCAGATTGGTAGATTGCATGCAAAAATCATTCTTGAAACATTAGCATCTTGGGGTGTAGAGCCTGAGTTGGTGGATGCCATTGCCTCTCATGGCCAAACAGTGATGCACCGCCCAATGAGGGACGGAATTTTACCTCATTCGACCCTACAAATTGGGGATGCGGATCACATCGCTCATTTAACAGGTATAGTGTGTATTTCAGATTTCCGTCAAAAACATGTGGCAGCAGGTGGTGAAGGAGCGCCATTGGCGGTTTTTGGAGATTACTTTTTGTTCTCAAAAAAAGATCATGAGCGAATCTTATTGAATATTGGAGGTATAGGAAATTACACCTATTTGCCAGGAAATTTAAATCCGAATGAAATACGTGTAACAGATACTGGACCAGGGAATACATTGATAGATGCTGCAGTTAGGAAGAATTTCCCTGGATTTTATTTTGACAAAGACGCTAATTTAGCCAAACAAGGCGTGCTACATCAAGAATTACTGAATAATCTTTTATCTCTTTCATTTTTCGAAGAATCCTTTCCTAAAAGTACAGGTCCAGAGTATTTTAATTTAGAAATGGTTGAAGCTATCATTGAAGAAAAAAAATATTCATTAACGCCTGTTGATTTAATAAGAACCTTAACAGAATTTTCTGTTCAAAGCATTGCATCTGCCATAAAATGCTATTTACCGATTGAATTATCTGAAAATATCGAACTCATAGTGAGTGGTGGAGGAAGCAAAAACCCCTACCTTATGCAGAGATTATCTGAACAAGTAAGTCCTGTTAAAGTCATGGAAAGCGATGTTTTAGGAATTCCATCCTCCGCCAAAGAGGCCTTGTTATTTGCAATTTTAGCCAATGAGACATTGAGCGATGAGGCAGTTGCAAAGGATAGAAAATTAGGCGATACTCCATGGCTTACTTTAGGAAAGATTAGCTTTTCCAATTAAATTTGAGGCATGAAATGGAAAATTCAGGATCATATCCTATTTGAAGATGACGATTTTTTTGTCATCAATAAGCCTTCTGGCATTTCAACCTTGGATGAAAGAAAAGATGAATTTGCGAGCAGTATTTTACGCATGGCAAAGGAATATTCGAGCGATGCGCAGGTAGGTCACCGATTAGACAAAGAGACGACAGGAGCATTAGTAATTGCGAAGAATCCAGAAGCTTACCGACACATTTCCATGCAATTCGAGCATAGAGAAACGGCCAAAAGATACCATGCAGTAGTGGAAGGGATGTTTGATTGGGATGGCATTTTGGTCAATCTACCCATTCTACCACTAAAAGACGGCAAGGTAATTATTGATCGTACGGGGGGAAAGCATGCGGAAACATGGTTTAGGACTTTACAAGTTTACAAGAATTATACTTTGGTAGAATGTGTGCCTATTACGGGAAGAATGCATCAAATCAGAATACATTTGTGTTGTTTAAAAGCACCGATAGTCGCGGATGAAATGTATGGTGCCAAAGATCTATATTTATCTGATTTAAAAAAGAATTTTCATCTCAAAAAAGACACAGAAGAACAACCATTGATCAAACGAGTGGCTTTACATGCACACAGTTTAACATTTAATTTAATGAATGGTAAACCTATCACCGTTGAAGCTCCTTACCCGAAGGATTTCAATGTTTTGGTCAAACAGTTGGAAAAATATTCTTAGAAAATTTTGTGTTAAAAAAATTTCACAAAAAGAATGTAAATTTGCTTTTTATAATGTAAAATTTAAATGTCGAGAATCATAATTTTAGGGGCTGGGCCTGCTGGATTGACAGCTGCTTATGAATTATCAAAATCAACTACAAATCAGATTGACCTTTTAGAAATTACCGACAATGTTGGCGGAATGGCCCGCTCTTTCAAATTATTTAATCAAACCGTTGATGTAGGACCCCATCGTTTTTTTTCTAGCGATCCAAGAATAAACACGTTGTGGTTGGAGGTTATTGGAAAGGATTATAAAATGGTTAACAGAACGACTCGAATATATTATAAAAATAAATATTTCAATTATCCACTAAAAGCCTTTAATGCACTTTTTAACCTAGGAATTTGGGAAACCATCATTTGTATTGGAAGCTATCTTTCTACCAAGATAAATACTCAAAAAAAAATTACCAATTTTGAAGATTGGGTCGTTAGTCGATTTGGTTATCGTTTATTTTCTATTTTTTTCAAAGATTATACCGAAAAATTATGGGGAATTTCTTGTAAAGAATTAGGGACAGAATTTGCGGAACAAAGAATAAAAAAGTTTTCATTAGGAGAGGCCATTTTATCCATACTTCCTTTCAAAAAAAAGCAACATAAAACGTTAGTAGATCAATTTGCTTACCCCATCAAAGGCAATGGTGCTGTTTATCAAAAAATGCAACAACTTTTTGAAAAAAACAATGGCAAGATACACTTCCAAAAATCGGCCAGTAAAATCATACTTAGCGAAAATAATACCTACCAAATCACATTGAATGATGGTTCAATAATGGAGTGTGACCACCTCATTAGTACCATGCCGATTAATCAATTTGTTTCTATATTTTCATCGGCAACCGAAGATCTTCAACTGAACGCAGCCAATTTAAAATTCAGAAATACAATTATTTTATATGTTAATATCAATAAAGAGCATATCTTCAAAGACCAATGGCTCTATATTCAAGACAATTCAGCTCTTTCTGGACGTATTACTAATTTCAACAATTGGGTACCTGAGATTCATCAAGGAAATGAAGGAAACACCGTTTTAGCTTTGGAATATTGGTGTTTTGAAAATGATTTGATTTGGAATATGTCGGACGATGAATTACAAAAAATTGCGTTAAAAGATTTAAAGTCTTGTAAATTCATTCAAACAGACCAAGAAGTTATCGGGTTCAAATCACTTCGTGTACCGAAATGTTATCCTATATATTTTGGTGACTATAAAGAACATTTAGATAAACTTATTACGTTTTTCAATCAATTCAATAACCTTCAATTGATTGGCCGATATGGTTCATTTAAATACAACAATCAAGACCATTCAATATTAATGGGAATTCTGGCTGCAAGAAATATCGACAAGAATGAAAACAATAATTTATGGGATATTAATACAGACTACGAATATCAAGAATCAAGTACAATTACAGCAACAGGATTGAGCAAAAAATAGCAATTGAGAAAGGTTAAATCCATTCGATTTGACTATTCTTAGTTAATTATGATTTTTATTCACGATATTATCAGAATTCAAATTAATTCAAATCTGAATTCACAAATAGCCATAATATTCGTAATTTTAATTTCTGGCCCCATAGTTCAATGGATAGAATGTAGGTTTCCGGTACCTAATATGAAAGTTCGATTCTTTCTGGGGTCACTATTTTTCAATTGACAATTTAAAAGGGTATTTCATTTAGATTTTCCCTTAATGTTTTGCGAGATAATTAAAATTTGCGAAGTATTTTGTCAAAAAAATCAAATTCATCAATTGATTAATCGAGTGCCATTTCCATTTGACAGAAGAAACATCATTTAATGATTAATTTTCATTCCTAAATCTTTTATTAATTTGGGATTAAAAAAATACTACATGCACAGTTAGTTTTATTTGAAAGCAATTAAACTGCAGCCATCCCAATTTATGGTAAATCTTATTAATCATCTCACATTAAAATTGAAATTATAAGAATTCAGTTAAAACAATTTCAACATTCATTGAATTGGAAATTTCTACAGAATCGCCTGGATTAAGCGCTAAAAAATCGTTCTTTCCATAAGTTTTTCTCCTTTTATTATTCAATCTTGTATCAATTTTTTCTCCATTCATAAAAGTAACGACTGTGAAAACTCTAGCTGTAAACTTAATTGAGTCAGCTTCAATTTTTTTTCTGTAAACGAAAAGATTTTTATTTTGAAGTTCTATCGTGAATTTTGGGTCATTTAAGGGGCTTAAATTTATACTACTAGGTGGGGATAAAATTTCCACATCATGCATCTGATAATTTTGCGAATTCAAATTGGTAGTACGGTGAATTTGTGGGACATCAAAAGATTTGAATATCACACTTCCTGCTTTTCTTGAATTTTCTCTCCAAGATTGATTAAAATCTTGACTATTTGTGTGCGAATCATTAAAAACGAATACAATGGAAGGCCGGGAATGCCGATGAAAATATGACGTATCTCCTTTTCTAAGATCGCCTTTCAAAATCTGAATTTTTGAATTTTTGAAAATTGTAATGTGGTGTGGCTCTTTTGCAACATCCACTTGCGCTATAAGGGAATAACTCAAAAAAATCAGCAGATACAAAATCTTATTCATCAGAACATTTAGTTTATAAGTTCGCCGAAGTTAGCATTTAACATCACTTTAGAAAAGTTTTAATTAGTAAAATGGACAAAATTTG
>JBJTNH010000028.1:0-3253 GCA_046073945.1 Aquirufa sp.
AACTTGTATACCCGTACTTTCACTTAAAAGCATTCGAATATCGCCCGACTTCATATTACTTTTTTCATTGATTTCTTCTCCTCCAATAAATTCAATTCGGGTAGGAATATCATGAATGGTTCTCGAACTTCGAGTCGAGGAAACGACGACTTCCTCTAATTCTTCTTGCGAAGGGTTTAGTGAAATATCCAGTTGATTAATGGATTTTGTCAGAGGAACGGCCTGTTGAAATGCCTGATATCCCACATGACTTATTTCTACATTGATCGTACTATCTGGAAGAGATTGGAAAATCGCGACACCATTTTGGTCGGAAATTTGCATTAGAGAGGCATTTTTCCAAGATAGTTTAATGGTGGCATTGACTAAAGGCCGACTATTCTCATCTTTGATAATTAGCTGCAGGATTTTTTGACCATAAGCTAATTGGTTGAAAAGTAGTAGAATAAGTACAAGTTTTATAAATTTCATCTCAGGCAAACGAGTTCGACAAAAATAGGGATATTATCACAATTTATCATGGAGTATATAAATTCAAAGGAAGATGTCAACAGGGAAGAAGAATTTATCTTATATCATCAAGATGGCTCCCTCTGGGCAAAAGGCCAACAAATCAATGGCATTTATACGGGTTATTGGGAATGGTTTCGGAAAGATGGTACCAAATTACGGTCAGGTTATTTTACAGAAGGGGAACAATCTGGCGAATGGATAACCTATGATAAAAGTGGGCAAGTGTATAAAGTTACCCAAATGAAATAGTTGTTGGAAAAGGCAAGGATATTCCTTGCCTTTTGTTGTTTAAATTAATAAACCAGCACTTGCCTGCAAAGCGTATACCGTTTTGAATAAATAGGCTTTTAAGTCCAATAATTTCTCAGCAGCTTCTAAGGCTTTCATTTCTCGACTATTGATCAAAAACAACGAAGATTCGCCTTGTGAAAACTTAGATTCTTCTGCCTTAGTTAAAGCAACGTAACTTGTGACAGCTTTTTCTTGCGTATGAATCTGTTTTTTGAGATTCTGAAACTGGTTGAAATAGCTATTAATTTTAATTTGTATCTGTTGTTTTTTCTGAGAAAGAAGTATCGTTTCTTCTTCTATTTTCAGCTTGGCAGCTTGGTATTCTCCTCTTCCAGAAGATAAACGTAAAGGCAATTCAAACTTAATGCCAAATCGATAATTATTAGCTAGCAAAGCTCCTGAATAACCACTTGATTTTTCCTTCATTAAGTGATTGTATTCAAGATCAACTTTGGGCAGCAAACTTTGAAATTTTAGTTTCTTTTCCACGTTTAGTCCAGCGATTTTGAATTGATAGGCTTGTATTTCAGGGTGAAATGAATCAACTTTTTCCAAAATGGAGTTCAGGCTTAAATCAAAGTTGGAGAATAGACTAAAATCTGTCCAAATTTCGGCAGGTATAACTTCTTTTGGTAGATGGGAAGGTACGTTATTTTCTTGCCACAAAAAGGCCGACAATTGTAAGGTAGCATTTTCATAATCCAACGTTTTGGCCAGATTTTGGTTTTCCATGTACATGAGCTGAGTACTTGCCTCCAAGGTATCCACCGCAGGCCTATCACCTAATTCCAAACTTCTTTTTACAAATTCCACTCGCCGCTTGGCAATCTCTAGATTTTGGCCTGTAATTTTCAACATTTGAAAGCATTTTAACCAATGCCAATAGGCTTCCATAGCATCCAAAAATAATTGATTTAACACGACTCTTTGCTCAGCAAAAGCCATTTGATTCATCAATTTGGCTTGTTCCAAAGCAGCTCTCCTTTTATCCATCAACAAGTTTTTGGCAATAGGAATTTGTATTCCAATATAGCTCGTTTGTCATGTGGTTTGGCTTGGATCCAGTCGGTTTCCTTGTAAGTTTTCAATGCCGGAATTAATTTCAATTCCATACCAAGTGGGGATACTTAATTCAGGTGCGTTGTATTGGTAATAATTAGTCCCATCTAGGGTCTTACTAGAAATGTAATGACGTAAAATAGGATCAAATGCTCCTCTTGCTTGTAGGATTTGAGCATTGGATTTTTTTATGCCAATCTGAGCTTGACGAGACACAGGATGATAATTTTCCACAATTTTCAAATAGGCCTCTGGATGCAAGGTTTTTGATTGCGCCCAAGCTATATTTGTTAGTAATAAAAACCACAGGATTTTATTTTTCATAAACCGTATTTTTTTCATTTTTCGCTTGGTAAAAATCAGGAGGAAATCCATTGATATTTCTCCATAATTCATACCAAAGTGGGACGTCGTTAAGTAAGATAATCCCTTTCACGCCGGCACCAATTTTGATTTGTTTAGGCCACTTTTTAAATCGGGCATCTTCCTGTACAATCACTCGAAATAAACCTTGGGAATTGATGGCATTTTCAACCACTAAAATCTTTCCAGCAAAGGTTCCGAAGCTTTGTTCTGGCCATCCCCCTGAAAAGATAATTGCTGGGAAACCATCAAAAATAAACCGAATGGATTGTCCTGGTGCGATAAGGGGTAAATCTACAGGCCTTACAAAAACCTCCACCGCATAATTTTCATTTTGAGGAACAATGCTCAAAAGCTCTTCTCCATCTTTGATAATTTCACCAATTCCTGTTTTTTTCGATTGTACTACTTGTCCACTTTGAGGAGCCAAAATGTAATACATACCATTTCGAATGGAATAATTTGTTACCTGATTTGCTAATTTGGATACTTCTCCTTTATTGACTTCTATTTGTCCTAAACTTTGTAAGCGCTCACTGTCAGCTTTATTGATTTTTTCATCATATTCTTGATCCACACTTTTAAACTCAATTTGTGTATTATTTAGATCTTGAACGGTCTGATTCACTTTATTTTCAGACATGATTTTCTTGGCAGTTGCATTTTGAGCGGTTTGATTTCTTTGCTGGAATTGTGTTTGGGAAATCAGACCTTCTTTATACATCTGTTGGTATCTTTCCAATTGATCTTTGGCTAAGTTTTGCTCATTGGTACTGGCTGCCAGTTCTGCTTTCTCTGAACTAATTTTCTGCTGCAGTTGAATCAGTTTATTGGCTAATTGGCTTTTTTTCAGACTTTTAGCCTGTTTTAAATTGGCAATTTGAGCCTCTGTAGCTTGCACCTTTTGAATATAGAAATCCAATGAGTTTTTCTTGGCATTTAACTGATCTTGAGTACGTCCAATTAAATTGGGATCTAAGTAATCTTCTTTAATCTCACTTATTTTGATCAAGGTATCACCCTGCTG
>JBJTNH010000029.1:0-30561 GCA_046073945.1 Aquirufa sp.
GATTTTAAATCTTGGGCAGTAACATATTTCATGATTTGATCTTGTTCAAACGATTCATGAAATGTGTCATCTCCAGAGAAACCAATGGGTCTAGAGTTTAAACGTTTTGCAATATGACGCCCAATTCCATCAAATGCACCACCACAGATAAATAAAATATTTTCCGTATTGACTGCGATCATTTTTTGGTCTGGATGCTTTCTTCCTCCTTGAGGTGGTACATTGACAATGGAGCCTTCCAATAATTTCAATAAAGCTTGTTGAACACCTTCTCCCGACACATCTCGTGTAATGGAAGGATTATCTGATTTACGCGCTATTTTATCTATCTCATCAATGAAAACAATACCATTTTCTGCTTTTTCTACATCATAATCTGCTGCCTGAAGTAGTCGAGTCAAAATGGTTTCTACATCTTCACCCACATAACCAGCTTCCGTAATTACGGTCGCATCTGCAATGCAAAAAGGCACTTGTAATTTTTGTGCCAAAGTACGAGCTAAATAAGTTTTACCAGTTCCCGTTTCACCCACCATTAAGATGTTAGACTTTTCAATTTTAACATCGTCGTTGGAAGGAACCTGCATCAAACGCTTATAATGATTGTAAACAGCCACAGATAAATGCTTTTTAGCTTCATCTTGACCAATGACATATTCATCTAAATGTTTTTTCAGATCGATGGGTTTAACTAATTCAAAATTCTTTTTGCTGGTTTTAGTTTTGGAAGATTTAAAACCTAATTCTTCTTGAACTACTTTATAACCTTGTTCTAAACATGATTCGCAAATTTGTCCATCAATTCCAGACAAAAGAATGCCAACTTCATTTTTAGAACGGCCACAAAAGGAACAATTATTATTTTTTTTGGAACTTGCCATTATTACTTAAACAGTACGCGTTAAAATTTCATCAATTAGACCGTATTCTTTCGCCTCAGCAGCTTTCATCCAATAATCACGGTCACTATCTCTTTCTATCTCTTCAAAAGATTTTCCAGAATGCTTCGCTAAAATTTCATATAATTCATGACGAATTTTCACAATTTCACGAGCGGTAATTTCAATATCACGACTTTGGCCTTGCGCTCCACCAGAAGGCTGGTGAATCATTACGCGAGCATGCTCCAAAGCAGAACGTTTTCCTGCGGCACCACCTGCCAAAAGCACAGCTCCCATAGAAGCGGCTAATGAAGTACAAACAGTTGCCACATCCGGACGGATATAATTCATCGTGTCATAAATACCCAAACCTGCATACACAGAACCACCTGGGCTATTGATATACATAACAATATCTTTTTTTGCATCCGTTGACTCCATAAATAATAATTGAGCAACGATGATATTGGCCATATAATCATCTACAGGTACACCCATAAAAATGATACGATCCATAATCAAACGAGAGAAAACATCAATTTGAGCAAAACGCATAGGTCTTTCCTCAATGATGTATTGAGTCATATCTTCAATTTGATGTAATGGACGATCACCTATATGATTCATGTATTGATCCACCGCTAAGCCATTTAAGCCTCTGTGGTGAACAGCATATTTACGAAATTCTTCTCCTGATAATTCCTTTGGATACATAGTATGTAAAGTTTAAGATTCAAATTTAAAATAAGTTTCGGATATATTTATTCCAATGAAGGCTCTAACACAAAACACGAAAGCTTAGTTCACAGAAAACCCCGCAAAAACGGGGTATATCTGAAATTATATGTGACAAAAATTTTACAGCGCAGCTGCAATTTCTTTGAATTTATCTACATCAATTTTACTCACTTTATGAGGCACATTTTCAACTAACACTGTAGAAACTTTGTCTGCAAATGCTTGGTTATATAAATTCATAAAGTTGTCAGATTTCGACTTATCGCTCAAATAACCCATGGCAATTTTCTCAATCATCTCATCAATTCCCGGTTGATCAGCAGATAAATAACCTCCAAATTGTTGACGAACCATGTCTTTTGCCTTTTCTACTACTTCAGCATAATCCACTTTAACATCAAATTTTTCTGCAATTTGATTTTTAATCAAATTCCAACGGATATCTTTCTTTACGTTATCAAAGTCAGCTTCAATTTGATCTGGAGTAAATTTTCCTTCGTTGATACGAATCAACCAAGTTTTCAAGAAATTCTCTGGTAAATCAATTTTAATTTGCTCCAAAAGTGCTTTTTCAGCATCTATTTTCAACAAATATTCTGCTTCTCTCTTGTAATTCGACTGAATGATTTCAGTTACTTGCTCTTTGAAAGATGCTTCGTCTGTTGCTTTTCCTGGCCCTAACACTTTATCAAAAAATGCTACATTTAGTTCCGAAGGTACTGAACGTGTAATGTCTTCCACTACATATGAAACTTCACCTGTCAAATCTGCTACTTCCTCCTCTTTCTTACCTGTTGCCAAAGCCAAAGACTTTGCATCAACAAATACCTTATCAATCGCAAATTTCAATGTATCACCTACTTTCGCTCCAATGAAAATCTTTTTAGATTTCTCTACAATAGCATGCATCGGAATAGCTGACTTTTCTACCCAATCTCCTTGTGTAAAAGTTCCGAATACCAAATCACGATCTTCTACCGACTCAGGATGAGTTTGCTCACCAAATTGCTTTTTCAAATTTTCGATGGTCTCATCGATTTCTTTCTTATCCGCTTTGATTTCGTAAGAGGTAATTGTTTTGATTTTAGACAAATCAACAGTAAAATCTCCGTGAAAACCTAAATCATAATGAAAAGTAAATTCAGTATCTTTTTCCCAATCGATGGAATCAGCTTCGTCTACAGCAGGTAAAGGCTCGCCTACCAAGTTCAACTTATTTTCTTTGATATAATCACTTACTTCGTGACCTAGCAAATGATTAATTTCATCCACTAAAGTTGATTGACCATATAATTTCTTTACCAAAGGCATAGGAACCATTCCAGGTCTAAATCCTTTGATACTAGCTTTTTTACGGTAATCTTTTAATTTTTTGTCAACTTTTTCTTGGTAATCTGGACCAGAAACTACAACCGTCAAACGACCTTCTAAATCATTTGTTTTGTTGAGTGAAATATTCATAAGGAAATGTTTAAAAATTTCTATTAAAAAAAGCCCCCAAAACCTTTCGGTGTTGAGGGCTTGCCGATGGGTGTACGGGCGGAGGGACTCGAACCCCCATGCCTCGCGGCGCCAGATCCTAAGTCTGGTATGTCTACCAATTCCACCACGCCCGCTTATAATTGGAGGGGCAAAGGTAATTAGCAATTTTTATTATTCCAAAGATGAATCGAAAATTAAATCATGAATATTGAAAGTTTCGTCGCAAATCCAAAAATATAAAGTACAAAGTATCTATTTTTGTGAGCAATCAAATAAACTATGTCAGAAACAAGACCTAACTGGAAAAAATGGTACGCCACACTATTAGCGTTTCTGATTGCTATTATCTTGTTTTTCCTTCTTTTCAGTCAAATTTACCAATAAGATGCAACAATTAGATTGGCTCGTATTAATGCTTACCATTGGTGGAATTGTTGCCTACGGAAGTTGGAAAGGAAAACAATCGAAACATTCTTTGCAAGGATTTTTACTAGCAGATAGACAAATGCCTTGGTATCATATTTTATTATCGGTCATGGCTACACAGGCCTCAGCGATTACTTTTTTATCTGCTCCAGGACAAGCCTACACGGATGGTATGCGATTTGTTCAATTCTACCTTGGATTACCATTGGCGATGATTATTTTGTCCATCACTTTTATTCCGCAATATTATCAACTCAAGGTTTATACGGCCTATCAATTTTTGGAAGAGCGATTTGATGCAAAAACAAGAATACTGACCAGTTTATTATTTTTAATACCTAGAGCTCTTTCCACGGGTGTCACCATTGCAGCCCCTTCTATTATATTATCCACTTTGTTAGGTTGGGATCTTACCTGGACAAACACCATCACTGCCATTGTTGTTACGGGATATTGCATCTTAGGTGGATCCAAAGCAATTTCCTATACCCAAATGCTCCAAATGTCTGTTGTATTGGCAGGAATGGTCTTGGCAGGAGTTTTCATTGTATGGAACTTGCCCAAAGAAATTGGAATGAATGAATCTCTACATATTGCTGGAAAATTGAACAAAATCAATTTAATCAATTGGAAATTCGACCTAAACGATCGGTACAATATTTGGTCCGGAATTATTGGTGGATTCTTTTTACAATTATCATATTTCGGAACAGATCAAAGTCAAGTTGGAAGATACTTAACTGGCCAATCCGCTACAGAAAGCAAAAAAGGATTGTTGTTAAATGGTTTTTTAAAAATCCCCATGCAATTTTTCATTTTGCTGGTAGGAATTTTAGTTTTCGTGTTTTATCAATTTGAAGAACCGCCGATGTTTTTCAACAAAAACACAGAAAAAGTTTGGAAAGAAAATTCATCTTATACTGATCTAGAAAATCAAAAATCAACTATTTTTGAACAGAAAAAAAAGGAAGAATTAGCATTAATAACCGCACTAAAAAGTGGGAAGGATTCAGAGATAGAACAAAAAAAAGAATCGGTAAATCGATTAAATGAGTCTCAAAATCAAATCATCAAAGAAGCAAAAGAAATCTTGATGAAAGAAAATCCTAAAGTAGAAACACAAGATACGAATTACATTTTCTTACGTTTTATCACAGATTTTTTACCAGTAGGATTGGTAGGATTTTTAATCGCGATGATTTTACTTTCTTCCATGGGTTCTATGGCCTCTGCTTTTGGCTCCTTAACTTCCACAACCATGGTTGACATTTATCAACGATTTTTAGTTCCCAATGAAAGTAATCAACATTATTGGTGGACGTCTAAAATAATCACACTGATTTGGGGAATATTCTGCTTGTTTGTAGCACAATTTGCTGTGAATATGGGCAGTTTAATAGAAGTGGTTAACATCTTAGGCTCTTGGTTCTATGGCACGATTTTAGGTGTATTTTTATGTGCTTTTTATTTACCAAAAACCAAAGGAACACACGTCTTTTGGGCCGCCATCATCGCTGAAATAATTGTCATTTATGCTTGGAAAATCGACTTAATGGCTTTTCTTTGGTTAAACGTATTAGGTTGTTTGTTGGTTGTTGCGTTGGCAAAAATGATGGAGGTAGTAGGTAAGAGGTAAGATGTGGCTTCGAGAACCTCAGCCACCAAGTTTTCTCACTTCTCTTTCCTCTCTTCTCTCTTTTACTACTTTTCAATAGAAATCGTAAACCGAACTGGCACAACAGGTTTTTCATCGAAGGAGCGTAATTTTTTAATGGCATCTACTACTTCTAGACCTTTGGTGATCTTACCAAAAACAACATAATTTTTATAATAGGCTTTTGCTTCTTCTGTATTGGTAACGATAAAAAATTCTGTTGGTGACGACGCTTTTTCCGGATTACCTTCATCATATCTAGCCATGGCAATAGTTCCACGAACAGGCTTTAAATCATCAATGTATTCAGCAGGAACAAGATAATCTAAGCGATCGAAATACTCTCCTCCCCCTTGCATTCCAGAATCATAAATATTTCGGTAAAAATAGCGATCCTTAAAATATCCCATCTTAACCAATCGAATAAAATTAATTCGATGCAATGGTGTCCTATTGTCAAGCTCAATGTGAACATCACCCAGCCGAGTTTCAATAACTACTTTATTTTCTGGATGCTCATTTTGTACTAAAAGCAATTGTTCTTTTACCTTATTGGGATCCAATTTCCAATTGGGTTTACACGCAATCAATACAAATACGAATAATAATGGTAGAATTTTGGACATAAAAAATGGGGGCAAAAGCCCCCAAATTTAAATAAAATTAAGCTTAGATTAAGCTACTTTTTTTCTTGTAAAATAAAGAATTGCAAAAACAACTATTAAGATACCTGGGAAAATCATGATATTACTCAATGTTGCCTGACCCGCCGCTAAATCAGCTGCATCACCTGCAAGACCGCTTGCTACAGCTACAGCCTTATTATCATCGATCCATCCACCAATGATTGGTTGGAACATCGAAGAAGAAAACATTCCAAGACCACCCATGATAGATAATCCCAAAGCTCCTGTTTCAGGTAAATTTTCAGCTACAAAACCTAACATATTTGGCCAGAAATAACAAATACCCAAAGCATAAATAAACGCAGCAAAATACAAAGTAGAACCTGACATAGTGCTCATCAAATACAAACCTGCCAATGCAAAAATAGCTGATCCTAATAATACTCCAACGGTATTAATTTTAGCAATAAGTGGTCCAGCGAAATAACGATCTACAGCCATCAAACCTGTTACTAAAGCTAAGATTAACATGGGACTAGCACCTGCTTTTGATAAAATTGGAGCAACCCATTGCTGAGGACCAAATTCAGAAATAGCTGTTAAAGCCATGCAAGCTAACATGAATAAGTATAAAGGATTCAACATTGCTTTAAAATTACCCATTGTTGAATTATCTGCCACTTTCGGTTTAGGAAATGCTTGACCAAAGAATAGGTAAGCGTAGATAACAGTTGGGATTAAAATCACCCAAATTTGTGCTTGCCATGACATAGCATTATCAGTCATGAACTTAGAAATCAAAGATCCAACAACAATTCCACCAGGGAACCACATGTGGAAACGATTCAATTTACTACTCATTTCATTTCCAGAATAAGCATCTGCAATCATAGGATTACAAGCAGCTTCTGTACAACCATTACCCAAACCAATGAATAAGGTTGAAATCAATAAAGTGTTGTAATCAACGGCATAAATAGTTAGTAAAATACCCAATGCATGAGCTACTAACGCAATTTGCATGATTAATTTAGGTCCAATTGATGTGTAGAAAACTCCCCCTAAAATCATTGAAATCGGGAAACCTAAAAACCACATTTGATTGATGTGACCCAATTGAACATTGTCTAAATTCAATTCAGTACCTAATTGTGGTAAAATACCTGCTCTAATACTAAAAGAAAAAGCAGTCGTAATAAGCGCAAAACAACTCGCTAAAAATAGACGGTTGGCATTAACTGATTGGTTCATAAGAATTTAATTTATTATAAAGGTTTAGAAAAATACTTTTCTTGAAAAATTTAAATAATTTATTAAAAAAATCTTGTCAAAAAAACGAAAAGATTTTTAATTATTAATATTAAATTGAAAATATTTTCAAAAATATTTAAAAAACACACCGAAACATTGTCCATATTAATCAAAATATGCCCTATTTTTGTGTAAATACTAAATCTTATTAAATATGATTCAAGGAGGTACTTCCACTCTTTCAAAAAGTCGCCAAAGCCGAAAATTAAAAATGGGAATGATTGGCGGAAGTTTAGAAGCCTTTATCGGGGCAGTTCATCGCAGAGGAGCTCAGTTAGATGGGGAAATCGAATTAGTTTGTGGCGCATTTAGCTCTAGCCCAGAAAAATCAAAATTGACTGGAGAATCTCTTTATTTGGACTCGAATCGAGTATATGCTAATTATGAAGAGATGATTTTAAAGGAGAAGGAATTACCTGAAGGTGAGCGCATGGATTTTGTTTCCATCGTAACCCCGAATCACATTCACTTTCCAGCTGCAAAATTTGCCTTAGAAAACGGCTTCCATGTAGTTTGTGATAAACCGGCAACCTTGAATTTGGCTGAAGCGAAAGAATTAAAAAAAGTAATCGAAAAATCAGGTTTAATCTTCGCATTAACGCACAACTATACTGCCTACCCTCTTATCAAAGAAGCCAAACATTTGGTAGACACAGGGGAATTAGGAGAAATTCGTAAAATCATTGTAGAATACCCCCAAGGTTGGTTAATTGATTTGGTTGAAGCAACTGGTCAAAAACAAGCCGCTTGGCGAACAGACCCTGAAAGATGTGGAGCAGCAGGAGCTATTGGTGATATCGGAACACACGCAGAAAATATCATTGAATACATCACAGGATTACATATTGATGAATTATGTGCTGATTTAACCATTTTTGTAGAAGGAAGACAATTGGATGACGATGGAAATATTTTGATCCACTATAATAACGGAGCAAGAGGCGTTTTGCATTGCAGTCAAATTTGCAATGGAGAAGAAAATGATTTCAATTTCCGTATTTATGGATCAAAGGCAGGATTAGTTTGGCATCAAATGGATCCTAATACCATGGTCATTAAATCGAGAGATGGTGGCAGTAGAACAATCCGTACGGGAGTTGGAAATTTATCTCCACAAACGCAAGCTCATACGCGTCAGCCAGCGGGACACCCAGAAGGATATGTAGAAACTTTCGCTAACATATATCGCAATTTTGCTTTAGCAGTGAGAGCAAGATGGGAAGGAAAAGCACAAAACCCGATCTATGATTTCCCGGGTATTGAGGAAGGAATCAACGGAATGGCATTCATTGAAAATGTTGTTCGTTCTTCCAAAGACAATCAAAATAAGTGGACAAAATTTGAAATTTAATATTAAAAATAATCATGACTAAAATTAAAGTTGGAATTGTTGGTACAGGTTTCATCGGACCTGCTCACATTGAGGCCTTGAGAAGATTGCCCAATGTGGAAGTTGCTGCACTTTGTGAAGTAACAGTTGAATTAGCTGAAGCAAAAGCAAAGCAATTAGGCATTGGCCGTTGGTACACCTTTGAAGAATTATTGAAACAAGATGATATTCAAAGTGTACACATTTGTACACCCAATTTCTTGCACTTTTCACAATCAAAAGCTGCTTTATTAGCAGGGAAACACGTTGTTTGTGAAAAACCTTTAGCAAAAGACTTGCATGAAGCTGCTGAATTAGTTGAATTAGCTGCTAAATCAGGTTTAGTTAATGCAGTTCACTTCAATCTACGCTATTATCCATTGGTTCGTCAAATGAAAACCATGCGTGAAAAAGGAGATTTGGGTCAAATATTTTCAGTCATTGGAAGTTATTTACAAGATTGGTTATTCTACAATACAGATTACAACTGGCGATTAGAACCTGATAAATCGGGAGATTCAAGAGCCATTGCAGACATTGGTTCACACCTTTTAGATATCATCGAATACATTACAGGATTAAAAACGGTAGAAGTGATGGCCGACTTTAATACGGTCCACCCTATTCGTAAAAAGCCATTAAAGCCGATTGAAACCTATTCTGGCAAAATGTTACAACCTGAAGATTATGCCGATGTTGCTATCAATACGGAAGATCATGCGAACGTTTTATTGCGTTTTGACAATGGGAATAGAGGTTCTGTAACCGTTTCACAAGTTTCAGCGGGGCGTAAAAACCAATTGAAATTAGAAATTTCTGGTTCTAACCAAACATTTGCATTTAACTCAGAGGCACCCAACGAGTTATGGATTGGTAATAGAGACAAAGCAAATCAAGTTTTGATGAGAGATCCATCTTTGGCCTATGCAGAAGCAAGAGATATCATGACATTCCCAGGTGGACACAATGAAGGATTCTCAGACACATCTAAGCAATTATTCAAAGAGGTTTATGCGGCTATTGAGCAAGGAAAACAACCTGAAAAGCCAAGTTTCCCAACTTTTGCAGATGGATATAGAGAATTATTAATTTGTGAGAAAATTTTAGAAAGTACACGCAAGCAAGCTTGGGTTAAAATATAATTGAATCAACTATGCAAACAATTAAAGGACCAGCTATATTTTTAGCACAGTTCATGGGCGATGAAGCACCATTTAATAATTTAGATAATATTTCCACTTGGGTTGCTTCTTTGGGATATAAAGGGGTTCAGATTCCTTCTTGGGATGCTAGATGCATCAATTTACAAAAAGCTGCAGAATCGAAAACCTATTGTGATGAAATCAAAGGGATGTTAGCATCAAAAGGCTTACAAATCACTGAACTTTCCACACATTTACAAGGACAATTAGTAGCGGTAAACCCAGCTTACGACCTAGGATTTGATGCCTTTGCACCAGATGCTGTCAAAGGAAATCCGAAAGCAAGAACCGAATGGGCGATTCAACAATTAAAATATGCTGCTAAAGCATCTCAAAATTTAGGATTGAATGCGCATGCTACATTTTCTGGATCATTAATGTGGCACACTGTTTACCCATGGCCACAAAGACCTGCTGGATTAGTTGAGCAAGGTTTTGCGGAATTAGGAAGACGCTGGATGCCTATTTTAAATACATTTGATGAATGTGGCGTTGATTTATGCTATGAAATTCATCCAGGAGAAGATTTACATGATGGTATAACTTTTGAGATGTTCTTAGATGAAGTAAAAGGGCATAAAAGAGCAAATCTATTGTATGACCCTTCGCATTTTGTTTTGCAAGCAATGGATTATAAACAATACATCGATTTTTATCATGAGCGCATAAAAATGTTCCATGTAAAAGATGCTGAATTTAATCCAACAGGAAAACAAGGTGTTTATGGAGGATATCAATCTTGGATCAACCGTGCAGGACGTTTCCGTTCTTTGGGAGATGGACAAGTGGACTTCAAAAGTATTTTCTCTAAATTAACTCAATACGGATACGAAGGTTGGGCCGTTTTAGAATGGGAATGCTGTATCAAAGATCCTGTTCAAGGTGCTACGGAAGGTGCTCCTTTTATTGCAAGTCATATCATTAAAGCTACCGAAAAAGTATTTGATGATTTTGCTGGTACTGGAGCAGATGAAGAATTCAATAAGAAGATTTTGGGACTGTAAAGGAGGTAAGAGGTAAGAGGTAAGAGGTAAGAGGTAATAGGTAAGAGGTAAAAGGTGGCTGAGGTTCTCGAAGCCACCTTCTATCTAATTTAATCGAAAACATAAATAAACCAAGCCGCTGATAATAACACAACATTCTTAACAATATATTGGCCTGTTAAAGTTAATGTCATAAAAGATTGCCAAGTTTCGTTGGGCAGAAAAAATACAGGTAAAAAGGTCGTAAACATGTGACCTAACATAATCCAAAAAACTAATTTGGTTAACCGAGGAAATAACCATAAGATTCCAATCAAACATTCACCTAATCCTAGAATCAGTAGGAAAGAATGAATTGACATAAATGGCTCCAATGTCAAATTGAACAATTTGGTTACTAAGCCTTCAGCGGGTGACACACTGTACACCTTTAATAAGCCAAACCATATATAAACGATGGCAATCATTGAACGATTCATCCAAGATGCAATCGTTAGTTTGCTGAGTAATTGTTTGCTAACTAATTCCATAATGACATGGGGTTTAAAACACCGTTCGTCCATTTTTAGACGAACAGTGTAAAATTGTAAGAAAAACGAATAAGTTAAAATGATTTAAATCATCATTTTTCCTAATAAATGCTAGATTTAAAAGCGTTGAGAAATGGTTGCGGATAATAAATAATCTGCAAATGCAGCATCTCCATGCTTATTATTTGCCCAATCATTCGCACTTTTAATTCGATTTCTTTGTGTAGCCAAAGGCAATGAAACAAAAAGCATGGTATTATGATGGGTATAACTTAGGCCAGGCTCAATAGAAAAAATAAAGCCCGGGCGACGAAACCCATCACTTCCTCCGATTAAATCATAAGCTGGAATCCCTTCAATTCTAGCACCTAATGTGGCTCCGATTCCTGCTTTGGCAGAAACAACATAATTGAATCCTACCCTACCCGCATATTGATCCGCTACCGAATGATATTGAACCATTAAGTCTGTTACCGGTTTATCTGGTGCATTTTGTAAGGTTGAATTCGTATTCCGTGGATTGGACAAATAAAAGGCATTGTAGTAAATAGAAGTCCTTGTGAATAATTGTTGATAACCTTGAATTTCCAAATTAATACCAACTCCTCCATCGCCTAATTGAATTGATTGATCTACCGCTTTTTCCACTGTATAATCAGTGCCATCGGCTTTTCTTCTGTGTACGACATCCATGGCATTACTATTACCCGTTGGTAATTTTATACCTAATCCAACACTAAAATTTCCTTTTGCATGTTTCAAAGGATCAAGCATCCAATAATATGCCGTTAAACGTAAATCACCGATACCATTTGCTAGGGTAGAAAATCTTTTTTGATCGGGATTTCCTGCCAATGCATTTCCATAATGCTCGTACATGGAAGACCTCAAGTTAAAGTTAATGGGCAAATTGGCTGCTACTGAAAAACGATCTGTGATTGAATAAGTAAGTCCTAAATCTAACGATTGAGAATCGTTAATGACATTATTATTTGCCGCTTCACGTTGAGGTTGATAGTCTGCTCCCACAAAATGCTTGTAAGAATGTAAACTACGGAAACCTAAAGCAACTTGCCATGCACCTGGGTGCATCATTGCATTTGTATTTGTACCAGTTCCTACGGAACAACTCATGTGTCTAACTGCCACACAACCTTGACCAAAAGTAATAGAAGAGACACCTACGCATAGTAGTGCCAACAATAAAATATTTTTCATTTTTGCTTATTTTTTTGAATAAAACACCAAATTTCTCAAGGCATAATAATCCCTTGAAATCGATTTATCAGAAAATTAAGCTTGCCGAGGCGGCAGAAATGAATCAGATGGAAAATCTGAGGTAGATAGAATGGAATGATTGAATTTATCCTTTTCGATGGGCCATTCGATGATATAAAACACCCATGCATAAGAATTAGCACAATATTCTTTCACCAAAGTATTAATCAACTTGGATTTAGGAGAACCGTTTTCAGGTTGGTCAGTCAAATGCTCTTTAACCTGATTAGCTAAATCGAAAAAATTCTCTCGAGCACTTCGATCAGCAACCATCGTGGTATATAAAGTATCATTTTTTAACCTTTGTTCGGTCATTTGATAAAACTCATCCCCACTTCTTACCTCTCCTTTTACCTCTTTGGGCGCTTCCCAGTCGGTATGATACGGTAATGCAAGCGGAATTTTAACAAGGACAGTTTCAGACTCATCTAATTGAATGGAATCAAATTGATTATCTAAAATATATTTCAAAGCGAATCCCCCTGCTTGATAAAGCAGCACACAGATCAATAAAAGGGATAGGGCTTTTTTCATAAAATCCACCAAAAATAGGCTATTTTTCAATAACTGTTCCTAATTCTTGGGAAATATTTTTTTGAATTTCTTTTAATTGGATAAATTCCAAAAGCAATTCATTGATGGAATCTGAAGCTCCATCTGCTTTATCCAATAAATTTAATACGTCTTGAAGTTTTTGATCATTATAGACTTTACGCAATCTCAAAACATTTTTATAAGCCAAATCTTCCAACATTTCGTCTTCTCTACTAACCCGTATTTCATGCTTATCCTTCCATAAATCAGACAAATTATGTTTCTCAGAAGCAAAATCAATCGCAATTTTTTGAATTTCTTCCTCTGGGTGGTGCAAGAAATATTCTGGATTTACCTGTTTATTTTGACGAATTTCTTCACGACAAATGGTTAGAATTTGTTGATAAATCGGTAATTGAAAGTCAGTATCTTCCAACTCGTCAATCATATATTGTGTCAAGGTTAATCCCGGCGCCGCTTCGGAATTAATCTCCAAATGCCCAAAATTCATAATTAAACGAATACATTCGGATTCCTGATAGAAAGCCAAATTTTGAACTTGTGGTGGACTTTCATGATCGGTTGGTTCAAAAAGTCCTTGGAGTTCTTGGTATTCCTGAGCGGAAAGTTGTTTATTGGCATCTCCTTGTTGGGAAGAAGATTTCTGTTTTAAACCTTTGAGATGAATCTTGTTTAATTCAGCTATCAGCACATCTTCCTCCAAACGCATCAAAGAAGCTGTTTTTTGGATAAATAGACTTCGCTGAATGGCATCTGGAATTTTTGAAATGCTTTGAACCATTTCTTTGATCAATTCTGATTTCTTGAATGGATCATCCCCCGCCTCTTTCATAAATAAATTGGCTTGGAAAGAAATAACATCCTTTGCCTCTTTTTTGATATAATCTAAAAAAGCTTCACTACCAATTTTACGAACAAAACTATCTGGATCATTTCCTTCAGGAAAGACAACTAAATTCACTTGCAATCCTTCTTCCAAAATCAAATCCATTCCACGCAGGGCTGCCTTTATTCCCGCATTATCACCATCATAAAGGACAGTAACATGCTTGGTAAAACGGGCAATTAATTTGATTTGATCAGTGGTCAATGAAGTACCTGAAGAAGCCACAACGTTTTTTATACCTGCTTGATGCAAAGATATCACATCGGTATATCCCTCTACCAAATAACAAACATCTAGATTTCGGATTTCATTTTTGGCTTGCGCAATTCCATAAAGTATGGATGATTTATGATAAACCTCCGTTTCTGGAGAATTCAGATATTTAGCTTGTGAGGACTTACTCGCATCGCTTTTTAATATTCTTGCACCAAAAGCAATGACCTTCCCTGAAACATTATGAATGGGGAAAATAACTCGATTTCTAAATCGATCATATACTTTACCTTCCTCATTTCGCTGCGTAACTAAACCTGCTTTTTCAATAATTTCCTGCGAATAACCTTGTTTCAAGGCCGTTTTAACAAACAAATCCCATGACTCAGGGCTATATCCTAAATCAAAGGTTTGGATGGTTGCATCAGAAAAGCCTCTTTCTTTAAAATAGGGCAATGCGATGGATTTACCTTCATCCGTTGCATGTAATTGATTTTTAAAAAACTCTTTGGCATATTCCAAAATGATAAATAAGCTTTCACGCTCATTTTGACGATTCATCTGATCGTCCGTCATTTCTTCTTCTTGAATTTCTATGCCATATTTTTTTGCCAAATGGCGAAGGGCTTCTCCATAGCCAAGGCCCTCAATGTCCATGATAAATCGAACAGAATCACCCGCTTTACCACAGCCAAAACATTTATAAATCCCTTTGCTTGGAGAAATAGAGAAAGAAGGCGTTTTCTCTCCATGAAAAGGGCAGCAAGCCCAATAGTTTGCTCCCTTTTTCTTAATAGTTACATAATCCCCTATGACATCAGCCACAGCAGCCGTTTGCTTGATTCGTTCGACGGTTTCGGGATCAATTCTCATCTTATAATAATAAACCTGCTAAAGTAGCTGATAAATAACTAGCTAAAGTTCCAGCAATCAAGGCCTTGAAACCTAATTTTGCTAAATCACTTCTTCTCGAAGGGGCTAACTCACCAATTCCACCAATTTGTATAGCAACAGAACTAAAATTAGCAAAGCCACACAAGGCAAAACTTGTAATTGCTACCGTTTTAGGATCTAGCGTTTGTTTAAGTTTTACCATATCCAAGTATGCCACAAATTCATTTACCACCATTTTCTTCCCCATTAATGCACCTGCTACTTCCACATCTACCGCTGGCACTCCCATTGCGAAAGCAAAAACAGAAAATACTTTACCTAAGATTAAATTCATCGACAAAGTTGGCATTCCAATCAAATTACCAAAATGCCCCAAGCCTAAATCCACCAATGCGATTAAAGCGATAAAACCGATTAACATGGCTATGACATTCAAACCCACTTTTAAACCCTCACTAGCTCCAGCTGCAATGGCATCCACTAAATTAGCATGGGATTTTTGAATTTCTAATTTCACTTCTCCATGCGATTCTGACTTCACCGTTTCAGGGAACATAATTTTTGAAATAACCAATGCTCCTGGAGCTGCCATCAAACTTGCAGCTAGTAAATAAGCAGCTGGCACACCCAGAGAAATATAAACAGCCATAACTCCACCTGCAATACAAGCAAAACTACCTGTCATAGAAGCCATCAATTCTGAATTAGTCATATTTTTCAAATAAGGCTTAATCATAATTTGAGCTTCCACTTGACCGACAAAAGTAGAAGCCACGTTGGAAAGAGCCTCCGCCCCACTTACTCCCATTAACCAATGCACCCCTTTTCCTAAGACAGCTACAACCCTTTGTAAAACACCTAAATGGTAAAACATATTGACCAAAACTGCGACAAAAATGATGGTCGGAACGACTTTGAAAAAGAAAATATATTCATTTCCTGGTCCAAAAGCCTTGGCCATTAAACCTCTATCTACCAAAGAACCAAACACAAATATGGCACCTTTATCCGCCTGTCCTAATAAGGTATTGATTGAATCCCCTAACCATTGAAAAGTAGCTTGACCCACTTCTGTTTTTAAAATAAAAACGGCTAAAAAAATCTGAAGCAATAAGCCAACGCCAACTGTTCTGTAATTGATTGCCTTTCGGTTATTGGACATTAAAAAAGAAACGCCGAGAATTAATATAATCCCTAAAAGGCCTGTAAATCTTTCCATATTTAGTATTGGTGTGGGTTAATTTTTAGTTTCTAGATTGTGTGTATATTGTGCAAAGTTAATTTCTTCTACTAAATCCGTTTCATTTAGATGGTAAAATTCTTCATGAATGTTAAATGGCTGCTCACTTAAAACTTTCCAATAAGTTCCGTCTTCTTGCATTTCATAAGAATTGACCGTATCTCTCAAATTCCAATCCAAAATAGTCGTAGCTAAATTTCTAGCTCTTGGATTTACTAATTCAAACAAAGATTCGATTCGGCGGTCAAAACTACGTACCATTACATCGGCAGAGCCACCATAAACTTTGGGATCACCTGCATTATGGAAATAATATAAACGAGTATGTTCTAAATAATTTCCTACGATAGATTTAATAAATATATTTTCAGAAAGTCCCTTTCTTTGAGGTTTTAAGCAGCAAACCCCACGAATAATCAATAGTACTAGCAAACCTTCTTCAGAGGCATCATATAAGGCTTCAATCACCTTTTTATCTTGCAAAGAATTTATTTTCCAACAAATACCTGCAGGTAAACCCTCTTTTAAATTCTTCACTTCTTGCTCAATCATTTCTACCAAACGATTACGCATATCTCTAGGTGCCGTAATTAAATGCTCATAATGCGTCGGCATTGAATGACCTGTAATTACATTGAAGAACTCAGAAATATCTTGGGTAATTCGAGAATCGGTCGTC
This sequence comes from Aquirufa sp., assembly GCA_046073945.1. Lineage (GTDB taxonomy): Bacteria > Bacteroidota > Bacteroidia > Cytophagales > Spirosomataceae > Aquirufa. Next base: position 16,948 of record JBJTNH010000029.1, read on the forward strand.
AATAATCCGATATCCGTGTACAATTTAGCTGTATCTTCATTGTAATTACCCGATGACAAGTGAGCATAACTCATTACATGAGAGCCTTCATTTCGAATTACTTGCAATAATTTCGTATGCGTTTTTAATCCTGGAATACCATAAATCACAAAACAACCTGCCTTTTGCAATTTGGTCGCTTCCCTGATGTTATTTTCTTCATCAAATCGGGCTTTTACCTCGAAAAGAACTGAAACGTGTTTACCTTGTTCCGCCGCTCTTAATAAAGCATTACTAATTCGTGAATGCTTAGAAATACGGTATAAAGTGATTTTTATAGCCAATACATTCGGATCATCCGCTGCTTGTTCCAATAACTGAATAACCGGCTCAAAATTATTGTAAGGATGGTGCAGTAAAATATCTCCACGACGAATCGTATCGAAAATATCATCAATTTTGATAGACTTTAATCCCAATGGAGGAACAACCGCATGTTGACTTGGTAATTTAGCTTTAAATTCAGAATGCTTTAAAATTTGCCAAAATGCCGTAAAATCTAAAATAGAAGATTTCACAAAAATGTCGGACTTTTCTAAAGACCAACGCTTCAACATTTCTTCCAACAAATATTCGGAATGATTTTCTTCTACTTCAACCCGCGTTACACGACCTAATCGGCGATCTTTGATTTTTTTCTTGATTTCATCTACAAAGTCCGTTTCCGCATCTTCATGCTCAACCACATCGAAATCTCCATTTCGAGTAATTCTAAACAAAGAGGAAGATTCTATTTCCACATTGCGGTATAATACCTGTAAATGGTGACGAATTATTTCTTCAATAGGTACAAACAAAACTTGATCTTCCCTTTCGATGATATAAAACCTCGCCAAATTCAATGGAATTTGAACGAATGATATTTTATGGTCTTTATGAGATTTATTTTTGGGATTTTTCTTATCTGAATGCCCAATTGTAACGACCCCAAAAATCAATGTTTTAGCTAATAAACTTGGAAATGTATGCGTATGGTCAAAAACCATCGGTGTCAACATTGGGTAAATTGTTCGATGGAAATAAGTTTCCACTTCCAACATTTCCTCTGAATTTAAGCTATCTAAATTCGCTAAACTTAATCCATTTTCAGGAAACAAAGGCAATATTTCTTCACGAAACAAGCGGTGTTTTTCTTTACTAAATTCTTGCGCTTCGGCAATTAAAGTATGCTTAAAAGGCATCAATGTGAGCCCAGAATAATCTGTTCGCTCTTTTCCAAAGTCAATGTAATTATACAATGAACCCACACGAATCGTGAAAAATTCATCCAAATTTGAAGCCGTTATGGCTAAAAACTTCAATCGATCAAATAAGTTTTTGGAGGTATCTCTTGCCTGATCCAACACTCTTTCATCAAACTTCAACCAGGATAGGTCACGTGAAATAAATTTAGACTTAGCGATGACATCTTGCGATTTCTGCATCGATTTATCTATTTTTTTTCCCTGTTCCCGAGGAGCCATTAAATTTATTTTCCAATTTTTAGGACGTAAGAAAGACAAAAGATTCCCTTTTTGGGAATCTTTTTTGCCTAAATCTTCTAAATTTTCATTCAAATGACTCATAAATTAAGCATTAAATTGTTGGTCTTTTATTGCTTCGTAATCGGAGCCTAATCGCCCAATTTCATGCATCAAATACTTTTGTAATTCAATATTAAATAAACGTTGATCTTCAATAGACAAAGAAGCATAGTAATCTTTCAATTCTTGATTAATTGCTAATTTATCTGATTCTGTAGCAGCGTTAATAGCTCTTACATGATACGATTTGAAATCAAAATCCATCCTCTAAACGTCTACTTTGGCGTATTTAGCATTCTTTTCAATAAAGTCTCTACGTGGAGCAACTTCATCTCCCATCAACATAGAGAACAATAAATCAGCTTCTATTGCAGAATCTACCGTCACTTGTTTTAAGGTTCTTGATTCCGGATTCATGGTAGTTTCCCACAATTGCTCTGCGTTCATTTCTCCCAAACCCTTATAACGTTGAATACCTACGCTTTCTTCTTTACCAGCACCTGCCAATTCACGAATAGCTTCGTCTCTTTGTTGTTCAGTCCATACATAACGAACTGCTTGGCCTTTCTTCACTTGATAAAGTGGAGGTTGAGCAATATAGATATAACCATTATCCACTAACTCTCTCATATAACGGAAGAAGAAAGTTAAAATCAAGGTACGAATGTGACTACCGTCAACGTCCGCATCGGTCATGATAATGATTTTATGGTATCTTAATTTATCAATGTTCAAGGCTCTTTCGTCTCCATCCTTTCCGAATGAAACACCCAAAGCAGTGATCATATTTTTAATCTCTTCGTTTTCGTAAATACGGTATTCTTGCGCTTTCTCCACATTCAAAATCTTACCTCTCAATGGCAAAATTGCTTGAAAAGCTCTATTTCTTCCTTGCTTGGCAGTACCACCCGCCGAGTCTCCCTCGACAAGATACAATTCACAAACATTCGGATCAGAATCTGAACAATCGGCAAGTTTACCTGGCAATGAATTAGAACCTAAAACCGTTTTTCTTTGAACCATCTCACGAGCCTTACGAGCTGCGTGACGAGCTTGAGCGGCAAGAATCACTTTGGCTACAATCTGACGTGCCTCTTTTGGATGCTCTTCTAACCAAGCCTCCAACATATCTGACATCGCTGCAGAAACAGCTCCAGATACCTCTCCGTTTCCTAATTTCGTTTTCGTTTGACCTTCAAATTGAGGTTCAGCAACTTTCACCGAAATAACTGCCGTTAAACCTTCACGGAAATCGTCTCCTGCGATGTCAATTTTTAATTTTTCTAAAGCACCCGACTTATCTGCATAATTTTTAAGCGTACGCGTCAATGCACCTCTAAAACCCGCAACGTGAGTACCTCCTTCTATCGTATTGATATTATTGACATAAGAAACCACATTTTCAGAATAGGAAGTATTGTACATCATAGCCACTTGAACAGGAACCCCATTCTTATCGCCTTCCATGTAAATTGGCTCTGCAATTAATGCTTCACGAGTGGCATCCAAATACGTAACAAATTCTCTTAAACCACCTTCTGAGAAAAACTCCTCCGATTTTGGCTCACCGTTCTCATCTAAATCACGTAAATCGGTTAAAACAACACGAATACCTGCATTCAAGAATGATAATTCCCTTAAACGACCTGCAACAGTTTCGTATTTATATTCAGTTACTGTAAAAATCGAATCATCTGGTTTGAATAAAACAGAGGTTCCAGTTGTATCTGCTACTCCAATTTCTTTAACTGGATATTGCGGTACACCTATTTTATATTCTTGTTGGAAAATTTTACCTTCCCTACGCACTGTCACTTTCAAATCGGTCGACAAGGCATTCACACATGAAACCCCCACACCGTGCAAACCTCCAGATACCTTGTAAGTATCTTTATCAAATTTACCCCCAGCGTGTAAAACTGTCATTACAACCTCTAAAGCTGAACGCTTTTCTTTGGTATGCATTCCTGTAGGAATACCACGACCATTATCTTCTACCAAAATAGAATTATCGGTATTGATAGTCACTTTGATTTTATCACAATGGCCAGCCAATGCTTCATCTATCGAGTTATCAACTACCTCCCAAATTAAATGATGTAAACCTTTGATACCGGTATCACCGATGTACATGGAAGGACGTTTACGAACCGCCTCTAAACCTTCTAATACTTGAATATTATCTGCACCGTAATTTGCCCGATCTTGAGCTGCTGAATCTTGTGCTTCTGACATAATTTTGTATAAATTGTTAATTGGAAATACTATTGACTATACCCATGCAATAGCATTTTATATTTTTAAAACTCAATCTTAAAAATACGATTTTTTTCCTTGAAAAACTAAAATATTTCCAAGGAAAAATACCGTAAAAAATTTTAATGTTTGAAATGACGAATTCCTGTCATCACCATCGCAATTCCATTCGCATCACAATAGTCGATAGAATCTTTATCCTTGATGGAACCACCTGGCTGAGTAACAGCAACAATTCCTGCTTTTCCTGCTATTTCAACACAGTCAGGGAAAGGGAAAAACGCATCAGATGCCATGACAGATCCTTGTAAATCGAACCCAAACTCTTTTGCTTTTTCAATCGCTTGCTTCAAAGCATCTACTCGAGAAGTTTGACCCACGCCAGAAGCTAACAATTGTCCTTCTTTGGCTAATACAATCGTATTCGATTTGGTATGCTTACAAATTTTCAAAGCAAAGGCCAATGCACGCATTTGCTCTTCGGTTGGAGCTATTTGGGTAACTGTTTTGAAATCAGCCACACCCTCCATCACTAAATCTTTATCTTGCTCCAAAACCCCATTCAACAATGTTTTAAACATTACTTTTGGAAAATCTTGTGCATTTCTTTTCAATAAAATTCTATTTTTCTTTGTCCTTAAAACCTCTAATGCCTCCTCTGTAAACGCAGGTGCAATTAATATTTCACAGAACAATGGATTAATCGATTCAGCTGCTGCTTTATCAACGGTTTGATTGGTCGCCAACACTCCGCCGAAGGCAGAAATAGGATCACAAGCTAATGCCTTCTCATATGCTTCTTGAACACTTGAACCCGTTGCAACTCCGCAAGCATTCATGTGCTTGATAATCACAAAGGCTGTTTCAGAAAATTCATCCAACAAAGTTAAGCAGGCATCTACATCGACTAAATTGTTATAAGACAATTCTTTTCCGTGCAACTTATCAAATAGGCTTTCTAAATCGCCATAAAATTTACCTTGTTGGTGTGGATTTTCACCATAACGCATAGAATGCGCTGGCAATGCTTTATAATTCGTTAAATCAGCCACTTCTCCTGCAAAATAGCGCTGAATCGCGCCATCATAATGGGAGGAAACGGCAAATGCCTTTTGGGCAAAACTTCTTCTTTGTTCCAAAGTTGTTGCAGCACCATTTGCTGAAAAAATCGAAAGTACCTCTGCATATTGCTCACGAGAAGATACAATCAAAACATCGGCAAAGTTTTTCGCCGCTCCACGTATCAATGAAATTCCACCAATATCAATTTTCTCAATAATATCCTCATCTGAAGCTCCAGAAGCAACTGTTTCTTCAAAAGGATATAAATCCACCATCACTAAATCCAATGCAGGAATTTCATATTGTTTGGCCACTTCTACATCAGAAGCTAAATCGCGACGATACAAAATACCACCAAAAACTTTTGGGTGCAAGGTCTTCACGCGACCACCAAAAATAGAAGGATATCCCGTTAAATCCTCCACAGGAATAACAGGTATACCCATTTCCTCAATGAATTGTTGCGTTCCACCTGTGGAATACAAAACAACTCCTGATTGATGAAGTTCTTGAATAATAGGCGCTAAACCGTCTTTGTAATAAACTGAAATTAAGGCTGATTGAATTTTCTTTAATGACATGGGGCTTGTAATAAATTGAAGCCCCAAAGGTACGAATTAAAACAAAATTCGACTAATTTTTAGATTGTTTATTCTTTAATTTTTCATATCTCAATAAAGCCTCCAAATAGTAATAATCAGCGTAAATCAAAGGCACATCTATTTCGGAATTCAATCCTTTTGCACCCACGCAATGCTTAATTAAGAAATTATTATTTTCACCCAAGGCTGCTCTGTAAGCAGGGCTCGACAAAGATTCTAGCATTTTAACTGCATCAGAATAATATTTTTTACCTTTTACACCCGAATAAGTAGATAATTCCAACAAGGCTGATGCTGTAATAGCACCTGCTGATGCATCTCTTTCTTCATTCGGAATGTTAGGTGCATGGAAATCCCAATATGGAATTTTATCAGAAGGTAAATTTGGATGATTCAAATAGTAATCCGCAATTTTCTGAGCAAAGTCCAAATATTTTTTATCCTTTGTTTCACGATACATCGCTACATAACCATATATAGCCCAAGCATGTCCACGTGTCCAAGTCGATTCATCTTGATATCCTTGGTGTTGCTTTCTAGCTAAGACTTTTCCATCTACATCGTAACAAATGACATGATAACTTGAAAAATCAGGTCTAAAGTGATTTTTGATGGTATTATCTGCGTGAGTAATGGCAATTTGCTTGTAGGTCGGATCACCTGTTTCTCTTGAAGCCCAAAATAGCAATTCCAGATTCATCATGTTATCAATGATCACTGGATACTTATATCCTCCTTTGAAACTATTCCAAGATTTGATTAATCCAATTTTAGGATCAAATCGTGTTGCCAATGATTTTGCCGATTGAATCAAGACTTTTTTAGCTTTTGGGTCTTTGGTCAATCTCAATTCATTTCCAAACGAGTCGAACATCATGAATCCCAAATCATGCGTTCCTGTGTTGAATTGCTCCTTTTCTACGGCTGCTGTCCATAATCGAGCGGCCTTCTCCCATTTAGCGTCTTTTGTTTTTTCAAATAAATACCACAAGCCACCTGGGAAAAATCCAGAACACCACCAATGAGAAGGCATATTCCGATACGTTCCATCGGGTTTAGCTGAATGAATGGTTACACTAGTGTCAGGATGATCCGCCAACATTTTGGTGTATTGTTGAGCTGCTAATTGAAATTGTTTGTTTACATCTATTTTTTGAGCAAAAACAGAGCTTGATATAAACAAAAATACTAGACTTAATTTTTTCATGAGTTGATAGGTTTTAAAAATTCAATCGTATTATCTTCCCATCCAACCGCCATCTACGGTTAAGATAGTTCCATTTACATAATTTGAAGCAGCTGAGGCCAAAAACACTACAGGTCCTTTGAAATCATCTGGCTCACCCCATCTTCCAGCTGGAATCCGAGACAAGATAGACGCACTTCTGTTACTGTCATTTCTCAAAGCCTCTGTATTATCCGTTGAAATATATCCTGGGGCAATAGCGTTTACATTAATTCCTTTGCTTGCCCATTCATTGGCCAATGCCATCGTCAAACGAGCGATTCCTCCTTTACTTGCGGCATAACCTGGAACATTAATACCTCCTTGAAAACTCAATAAAGAAGCAGTAAAAATAATTTTACCCGATCCATTTGTAATCATATTACGACCAATTTCTCTGCTCAAAATAAATTGAGAAGTTAAATTAACTTCCAACACTTCATCCCAATATTCATCTGAATGATCGGCTGCAGGGTCTCTTAAAATAGTACCCGCATTATTCACCAAAATATCTATTCTAGGAAATCTTTTTATCAATTGTTTGATAAAATCATACAATGATTCACGATCTGAAAAATCGGCTTGAAATGCAGTAAAACTTCTTCCCAAGGCTGTAATTTCCTTTTCAACTTCTGAGTTATTCAATTCCAAATTAGCTGAAACACCAATAATATCAGCTCCAGCTTCAGCTAAAGCAACGGCCATGGCTTTTCCAATCCCTCTTTTACAACCAGTTACTAAGGCTATTTTGCCAGATAAATCAAATGAATTTTGCATAGATTAAATTTTAGGTAAAAGTAAATCAAGGGTAAACTTTACTCAAATGAATTCTACCATTCTCCAATTTATGACAAAAATCATTTCGATATTATCCACTTGAAATACTACCTTTGTGGCATGATTATTAAAATTTGCTCGTGGGTATTGTTATTTGCCATGCAAATTCCTCTTGTCAACCAATGGGGAGCTGTGGCATATTACCGAGTAAATCAGAATTACATCGCCAAAAATCTTTGTATCAACAAGGATAAACCTAAAATGAATTGTAATGGTCATTGTTTTTTGATGAAACAACTAAAGGCCCAACAAGAAAAAGAAGAAAAATCTAACCAACAAAAATTAGAAAAGGCACCTGAAATTACTTTGATTTTCAAAGAACACATTTCCGTTACATTTTATCGAGCCTTTCAAGTTTCCATTAACCACCAATTTCATTACTTGGATTCCCTAAGTTTTGAATACACGCTCAGTCAAAATAAACCTCCACAATCTGTATAAACTTCCGTTTTAAATTTTCCCATTTCCGAATGTAAGCATTCGGGCAAAACGATTTATACATGAAAAAAATACTATTCATGGCTGTTTGGGCTATTGCCTTTGCATGCCAAAAAGACGACTTAGATACCTTTGGAGTAAACGATAAAAACCAAATTATTTTAGATTTAGATCATCGAGTGGGTGCTCAAACTTTGGTACTGAATGACACAAAGTACACCAATGCTTCTAAAGAAGATTTCACCGTCACAACTTTCAATTATTTCATTTCCAATATCATTTTAAAAAATGAAACAGGTGAAAATTTTACATCAAACGACTATTTTTTAATCAAAGAATCAGAAACGAATTCCCAACAACCCATTTTAACGAATGTTCCCGCTGGAAACTATTCAGAAATAAGTTTTATTATCGGTGTTGACAGCCTAAAAAGCACCTCAGCGGTTGATCAAAGAACAGGCGTACTTGACCCCGCCGCTTATGGCAATGACAACATGTATTGGTCTTGGAATTCGGGATATATTTTTTTAAAACTAGAAGGTATTTCTTCCAAAGCACCCTTGAATTCTGCTGGACTTAATAAATTCCAATATCATATCGGAGGATTTGGGGGCAGATCAAGCGTTACGACCAATAATTTAAGAAAGATTACGCTCAAATTGCCTCAGCAAATTACTGTTAGGAAAAACATCTCCCCTTCCATTCATTTCATCGTTGATATCCAAAAAATATTTGGCACAAGCAATCTTATTTCAACCGAGCCTGTCATAATGAATCCAAGCAATGGCAAGAAAATAGCGGATAATTACCAAAGCATGTTCAGTATTGATCACGTACATAATTAATCTTTCAATGTATTTAAACGGGCTTATTTGATGAAAATACGATTCCTACTTTTGTGCTTTTTAATTAGTTGCTCCTCGGAAAAAAAGGAAGCTATTTCACCAATACCCCTTGTTGAAACATTTAAAATTCCTCAAAATTTTCCTGCAACTGTTTATCCATTATCGAGCAACCCGATTAATAAGGATGGTTTCGAATTAGGAAAAGCATTGTTTAATGACCCTATTTTATCCAGAAACAATACGATATCATGTTCTGAGTGCCACAATCAAAGTTATGCTTTCACGCACCATGGACATGATATCAGTCATGGAATCGATAATCAAAAGGGTTCAAGAAATGCTCCAGCAATTCAAAATGAAGCTTGGCAACAAGATTTTTTTTGGGATGGTGGCGTTAGTGATTTGGATTTATTTTCCATTGCTCCCATAGAGAATCCAGTGGAAATGGATGAAAAGTTGGGAAATGTAATAGAGAAACTAAAAAAATCGCCAAAATATCCAGCCTTATTCAACAAAGCTTATGGGAGCAGCGAAATAACTAGTTCCAAATTCTTGAAAGCGCTTTCTCAATTCATGCTTTCCTTGGTTTCATCCAATTCCAGATATGATAAATACGTCCGCAATGAAGGTGAAATTTTAACTCAACAAGAGTTGGAAGGAATGAAACTCTTTAAGGAACATTGCAGCACATGTCATTCCGGAGAATTATTTACGGATCAATCATATAGAAACAATGGACTCCAAATACAAGGCACTAAAGATCCTGGCCGTTTTCGAATTACAGAAAAAGAAAACGACCGCTATAAATTCAAAGTGCCAAGTTTAAGAAATATCGATGTAACATCTCCCTACATGCACGATGGCCGATTTTACACCTTAGATCAGGTCTTGGAACATTATTCTTTGGGTATACAAAAAACACCCAATCTAGATCCAAATTTAGCGAATGGAATACCTTTAAATGCAGATCAAAGATTACAAATCATCGCTTTTTTGAAAACATTAACTGACAAAGAATTTCTAAACAACGCTAATTTTAGCTCGAATTAAAATGAAAAAAACAATTCTATTTTTACTGATATGCTTTCCTTCTTTGGGTTGTGATATTTGTGGTTGTGCCAATAACAATTCATTTTTTGGATTAATGCCAGCATCCAATCGGAAATTTATTGGTCTTAGATACCGCCAACAAAGTTATGATTCACATGTTGGAAGTAGCTATTTGGCTTCAAAAGAGGACTTTTTAACCACAGAAATTTGGACACGTTTTTATCCCTTGGAGAAACTTCAAGTTGTCGGATATATTCCTTATAATTTTCACTACCAACATTCACCTTCTGGCGAATATGCCACAGAGGGAATCGGTGATCCATCCTTTTTATTTCAATATAATATAATCAATACCCTTTTGGATAGCACTGTTCATACCATCAATCAAAACTTTTTAATCGGAGGCGGAATAAAATTACCGTTTGGGAAATTCAGATATGATGAAAGCAATCCATCTGAAGTTGCCAATGCCAATTTCCAATTAGGAACAGGAAGTACCGATTTCTCCTTTAATTTGACTTATGGATTGAGGTATAACTACTGGGGAGTCAATTTGGATGGGCAATACAAGTTGAATACAAAAAATCCGATGAATTACCAGTTCGGAAATAGAATTAGTGGAGGGGCTACATTATTTTACACCTATGGAAAAGGGCATAAAGTAACGCTTATGCCCTATACTAACCTATATACGGAAAAATCATTTTATGATTCCCAATCAGGATTATCGAATCATTCAACAGGCGGAACAATCAGCCTCTGGGGAATAGGTACGGAATTTTATTTCAAAAAATTCATGTGGGGATTTAACTATCAAATTCCGATTGACCAAAACATCGCCAACCATCAGATAAATGCAAAAAATCGCATATCAGCACATGTAAGTTGGCTATTTTAAATGCACAGCCGAATCGTTGATTTGATAATTGTTTTTTGATAATAATTCTATCATGGAAGAACCCGCTAACAAAACTGGGCCATAACCATGTGCAGCGAATGGTGAAATCGGACGGTGATAGTAAAAGGCAGGGTCCCAAGCTAATCCAGTTCCTACGCAAGTACCTTCTACATGACCTTTTTCATTCACTTTACTAGCAGTGGCATTCCAAGCCAATATGGCTGCAGGGCCATAAGTTTTGGCATCTAACCAACCCATATTGATACCTTTTGAGATGACATAGCAATAAATAGCTGTGGCAGATGTTTCCAAATAGGAATCATTTTTATCCAATAATTGATGCCAAAAACCAGTACCATCTTGGTAAGACATTAAGCCTTTTAAATGATTTTTTAATTGCTTTAAAATTTCTGCTCTAGCAGGATGTTTCGCTGGCAAATATTCTAACATTTCCGCCGTAGTTAAAAGTGCCCAGCCATTTGCTCGCGCCCAATGAAACTCGGGATGCTCCGTAGCATCAACTAAATAACCATGCATAAAAATATTCAATTGCGGATTAAACATTCTTTTGCGATAAGCATTGAATTGAAATACTGCTTCTTCATATTCCCCCAATTGTAAAAGGGCTGGGATGGCCATGTATAAATCATCTAACCACATCGTATGGTGCAAAGGACGAATTCTTACCAAAGTTTTATCAGGCAAACGATGCTCTTCTTTTAGAATAAAATCAGAAGCTCTTTTGGTAACAAAAGACATATCGGTAGAAAATCCAGACTTTTTTGCTTTCACTACGGCCATTCCCATGGCGCCAATATCATCCAATGCTCTTGGGTGAATTAAACCATGTAAAACATGCTTGGCATCATTTTTTTGAGCATCTGGAATTCCTGAAGCAATTAAATTCAAACGATTAAAAACATACTCTTTGTACTTATTATTCCCTGTTACTTGGGTCAAAGCCAACATACCCGAATAGGTTACCCCCCATTCATAAGAAATAGGACGAAAATCTCCTTTTGAGAAAACAATTTGATCGGTAAATGCTTGACCGGGAGTCCAAGTTGCACCTGAATTTTTATCCACAAATCGATTGGGTGTAGCTATTTCCAAATAGTTAAAAACGCGATCAACCACATTTTGAATTTCAGCTACTTTGGGAGCACCATAAGGCGTCGGATAATCAGGTTGTAAGGCATGTAAAGGTGCAGTAGCATCTGATGCCGCCGTAATATTTTTTTGAGCAAATAGACTCGAAGAAAATAATAAGAATAAGAATGTATAGCGCATAAAAAAAGGTTTCTCCACATGAAAGCGAAGAAACCCTTTTATTTACTGAAATTGAAATGCTATTTTTTCATTTCAACACTAGAAATTTGTACAACAATTTGTTGTTCTTTTACTGCTGGATTAACGGCCACAAAATACACATCATGTGATCCTGCAGTCGGAGTAATGGCTACTTTTTGAGCAGTTGGGCCCATTCTACGTGGTCCTTGGCCAGCTGCCGGTGCAGCAGAAGGAGCAACAGGACCCGTTGGTGTACCCAAAGAAGCACCTTTTTGATTAGGGTTAGCGGCAGGTGCTGGACCAAAACCACCTTGTGCCACTTCAATTGGATTCGTCTTGCCAATGATTGCTCCTGTTGGAGAATCTAAGTGTATTTCAATCACACCACCTGCGGCATTCGTTCTTGCTTGCGCAGAAGCTGCAATTTCAATGTTGTTGATGCCTGTCAAATCAATGCCTTTATAAGCAATGTATGGATTCTTACCCACCATATTCGTCGCTCTCATTGGAGTGATTAATTGTTGAATACCATAGGTCAAATCTGCTTTTTCAACATCTAAAGATGGATGACGTAAGAATAACCATTCCTCCGATTGAACTGGGGCAATTTTCTTATTTCCTTTGTCTAAATAAGTCGCACGAACAACAAAAACGCCTTTTGTACCAGCTTGATTATCTGGTTTTTTCAAAGATAAATCACCTGCCAACGCAATTTTATTCGAAGCTTTTTTCTCTGTCAAACTCATGATATAAGAAACCATTGTTTTAGCATCCGCTTTAGAAATACTTGGGTGAGCAGCCATGGAATGTTCTCCCCAAACTCCTGTTCCTCCAACTATCACTTTGTCAGCCAATTTCTCAATCACATCTTGTCCTTTGTATTTCTCAGCTACTTCCAAATAACTTGGTCCTACAGAACGAACATTTTGAAGGTGACAAGACTTACAATCACTTTTATTGATTAATCGTAATCCCGCAGCGGCAAACAAATCGCTATCTGCTTTTCTGTGACTTTGTGACATTTCGATTGGATCATATCCGTAAGGAATGTAATCCAAAGTAGCTGCAACAGCATCTGCAGAAATACCATTTCCTAAACTTCCGTCTTCTTTATCTTCAACTTCAATTTTATATTTCGGAGCAGAATCTGAGAAATAGAATGTCTTGTTTGCATTTTCAAACGCAATATTTACTTTAGGAGCTTCATTACCAACCAATAATTCCAAAGAAGAAGAATTACTCAAACCTTTTGGATCAGTTGCTTTTAATACAACTTGGTATTTACCAGCTTCTGCCAATGTTAAGGATGGATTCGCACCAGTCAAAGTTTTAACTAATTTACCTTGTTTCTTAACTGTCCATGTAAATTTCAAGGCATCTCCATCGTAATCTTTGGATCCTTCTGAAGATAATTGAGTGGTCATAGGAGCAGCACCTTTCGTTTTAGTAGCACTCACTTCCACAAATGGTTTACGATTTCCTCCTTGATATTCAATTTTCACTAAACGAGCATTGTCATTTCCTTTGAACCAAGCTGATCCATATTCTA
>JBJTNH010000030.1:0-10906 GCA_046073945.1 Aquirufa sp.
GCAAAAACAAGATGGGCGAACTTTTTTCATGGCTTTTTCATTTTAATTTTTGTGCTATTAGCCTCTCATTTGATTGAGTTAATTCCTAATACAGCCTTAGCTGCCATGTTGATTACAGTAGGAATTAAGTTGACTCATCCGAAAGAATTTATTCATACCTTGGAAAAAGGTAAAGAGCAATTATTGATCTTTATCGTAACGATTATTTTCACTTTAGGTGTTGACTTATTAGTAGGAATTGGCGCTGGAATTTTAACTGAAATTTTGATCAATTTATTCAATGGAAAACCTTTGAAAGCCATATTCAATGCTCCTACAGAGGTTTCTTTCACAGATGATGAATACCTAGTTGAAATTTCAGATGCAGCTGTTTTTACCAATTTCCTTGGCATTAAAAGAAAATTAGAATCCATTCCTCCTTCGTTTAAAGTGACTATCGATTTAAGTAAAACACATTTAGTGGATCACTCTGTGATGGAAAATTTCGAACATTTTAAACACGATTATGAACATGAAGGTGGTACAGTCGAGATCATTGGATTAGATAATCATCGTGCAGTTTCTGATCATAAAGCTGCAGCACGTAAAAAGAACAAATAAATTTATTATTGGATGATAAAACGTCGATTCAAATGCGTTTTATCATCCAATTTTTTACAATTATTTTCATATATTTAGGTTCTTAATTGAACCTATTTTTATATGTATCAACGATTACCTAAAACGTTCCTTACTGGCATCGTTTTTTTGTTCATTTATGCATCCCATTGTCAAGGACAGAGCAGCCTTGAATCTTGGCTTACCACTCCAAAAAGCAATCAAAAATTAGTAAAACAATCCAATCTGTTTTTTAAAAACAAATCAAAAGATCATTTAGAGATCATAGAAATACTACCCAACCAAAGCTTTCAGAAAATAGATGGTTTTGGGTACACATTAACAGGAGGTAGTGCTTCTTTGATTTATCAATTACCTATAAAAGAAAGAAAAAATCTTTTATTGGAATTATTCAGAAATGGTCCAAATTCCATCGGAATATCCGTTTTACGCATTGGGATTGGTGCTACCGACTTAGACTCGATGGTTTATTCTTACAATGACCTAAGCAATAAAAAAGAAGATTTAAACTTAGAAAATTTCAGCATTGAAATGGAAAAACGGGATAAGATTCCTTTGTTAAAAGAAATTTTACAGATAAATCCCCAATTGAAAATCATAGCCACTCCATGGAGTCCACCAGTTTGGATGAAAGACAATGCTTCTTCTAAAGGTGGTCAATTAAAAGCCCAATATTATGCTGTGTATGCAAAATATTTGGCCAAATATATTCATTCGATGCAAAAAGAAGGCATTCCTATCTTTGCAATAACTCCTCAAAATGAACCCCTAAATCCAGATAATAATCCTAGCTTATATTTTCCTTCTGAACAACAAGATGAATTTATTAAGCATCATCTTGGCCCCATTTTTCAGAAAAACCACATAAAAACAAAAATTCTATTATTTGATCATAATTGCGATCATCCGGAATATGCCATAGATATATTAAACGACCCCATTACTCGAAAATTTGTAGCTGGTTCTGCATTTCATTTATATGCAGGAGACATTCAGGCTTTGTCTAAAGTTAAAAAAGCGCATCCTGACAAAGATGTTTATTTTACGGAACAATGGACAGGCATCAAGGGAAATTTTGAAGGGGATTTTATGTGGCATTTGAAAAATGTGGTAATTGGAGCCTTAAATAATGAGGCTAAAACAGTTTTAGAATGGAATTTAGCCAATGATTCATCTTTTGGCCCACATACACCTGGTGGATGTACGGAATGTTTGGGCGCACTGACCATCTCGAATCAGATTCAAAAAAACGTGGCATATTATATCCTGGCACAAATTTCCAAATTTGTTCCATTAGGTGCTCAAAGAATTGGACTACATCTTCCAATAGGAATTTCTGGAGTAGCCTTCGCAAGAAAAGATCATAAAAAGGTTTTGCTTTTGTTAAATGAATACGATACTGAAAAGCGATACCAAATAAAAGTTAACAAGCAATTTGTCGAAATAAACATTCCTGCTAAATCAGCAATCACCTATTTAATCCATTGATTATGAACAATTTTAACATTAATCGACGAAATTTTTTAAAAGGAGCTACTTCCATTTTGGCATTGAGTCAATTCGGTGCTTATGGACTAGATTTAATTCACCCAAACAAACCTCTCAAAGTGGCTTTGATCGGTACAGGTTGGTATGGAAAAAGTGATTTATTTCGACTCATGCAAGTGGCTCCGGTAGATGTTATCGCGATTTGTGATGTAGATAAAAATCAATTAAATGAAGCAGCAAAGCTCATTTCTGAACGAACTAAATCCAATAAAATTCCTCGTCTATATAGCAATTATCAAAAACTATTGGCTGAAAATGAATTGGATATTGTATTGATTGGTAGTCCAGATCATTGGCACCCATTACAAATGATTGACTCTGTCAAAGCAGGAGCCAACGTTTATGTGCAAAAACCGATTTCAGTGGACGTTTTGGAAGGAGAGGCAATGGTAGCTGCAGCAAGAAAATATGGAAAAACGGTTCAAGTGGGAACACAACGAAGAAGTACGCCACATTTGGTAGAAGCAAAAAATAACATCATTGATAAAGGCCTATTAGGTAAGGTGGCTCATGTGGAAATGTATTGTTATTACCACATGAAAAATAATAGTAATCCGCCTTTACAGGCAATTCCAGATCATTTCGATTATGAAATGTGGACAGGACCGGCACCCATGCGCCCTTTTGATGGATTACCACATACTTCTTGGTGGAGAGCCTTTATGGAATACGGAAATGGCATTATGGGAGATATGTGCGTGCACATGTTTGATCAAGCTCGCTGGATGCTAGGACTCGGCTGGCCAAAGAAAATAAGTTCAGAAGGGGGTATTTACGTTCAAAAAGGAGGTAAATCAAATATTGCAGATACCCAAACTGCTGTTTTTGAATACGACGGTTTGAATTGTGTATGGCAACATAGAACCTGGGGAAGTTCAGTCGACAAAGATTATCCATGGGGATTAACCATTTACGGAGAATTAGGTACTTTGAAAATGAGTCCGATGAGTTACGATTTCATCCCTCAAGGTAAAGGTGAAAAAATCCATCAAGATTGTGTTTTCGAAAGAGAAAAATATCCAGAAGACGTGACGGAGAAAAGAATTGAAATTCACGCTGCTCCAGCTACGAGAGCCCATTTCTTGAATTTTTTAGCGGCAATTGATCAAAAATCAAAACCTATTGCAGACATCTCTGAGGCTCATATTTCAACAGCTAGTTGTATCATGGCCAATTTATCGATGAAATTAGGAAGACCATTAATGTATGATCCCGTATTAAAAATAATACCAAATGATCCTGAAGCTACTCAATTACTCGCAAGAGAATATAGAGGGCCTTGGAATAGAAAAATGTTACTCTAAACTAATTAAACAATGAAAAAATTCTTATTGATTATTGGGTGCATCATTGCACAATTTTCAGCTCAAGCGGATGTTCAACTACCTGCGATCATTGGTGACCACATGGTTTTGCAACAAAAAAGTAAAGTAAAATTGTGGGGATGGACAACTACACCCAGCGAAACTGTACAAGTTAAGGTTTCTTGGGATACAACTCATTACAAAGCCATAGCGAAATATGGTCATTGGGTCTTGGAAGTAAATACATCTGCAGCTTCTGAAAATCAGAGCATTAGTATTTCTGGAGCTAAAAACACCATTCAAATTTCCGATGTATTGATTGGTGAAGTTTGGGTATTTTCTGGACAAAGCAATATGGAATGGGGTGGTGATCAAAATTTGCAAGAATCTTTGGATGAAATGCCGAATGCAACGAACAAAAGTATTCGTTTCTTTTACATTCCAAAAGCAACTGCTGATTATCCGCAAGAAGATGTTCGAGCAAAATGGGTTGTTTGTAATCCTGAAGCCATGAAATCTTTTTCTGCCATTGGATATTTCTTTGGTAAAAAACTCAATGAGAAATTAGGAGTTCCCATGGGTTTAATTAATTCCAATTGGGGAGGAACTCCAGCAGAAGTTTGGGTTCCACAAGATCGAGTATTGAATAACCCTACTTTGGTAAACGCTGCTAAAAAATTACAAACTTTTGAATGGTGGTCTAGTCGTGCGGGAGATAACTACAATGCCATGATTGCACCCATTTTGAATTATCAAATTGCAGGAGTTTTATGGTACCAAGGAGAAAGTAATGTGGGTCAATATTCGACTTACACAGAATTAATGAATGAACTTATTCTTTCATGGAGAGCGGGTTTCAAGAAAAACTTTCCTTTTTACTTTGCTCAAATTGCGCCTTATAATAATTATCCAAGCAATTTAGGTGCGAAACTTCGTGAAGCTCAAACCAAAAATTTGGCACTTGAAAACACCGCCATGGTTGTTTTAACGGATTTAGTTCCGGACGTTAGCAATATTCATCCTACTCAAAAAATCGAAGTAGCGAACCGATTTGCCAATTTAGCTTTGGTTAAAAATTATGGTCAAGATGCAGGACCCATTTTTTACCCTAAATATGATCGCTTAAAAATTGAAAAAAATAAAATCAGAATTTATTTCAAAGAATTAGGCGGTAAGTTAGTTACCAAAGATGGCGCTGAACCTAGTCATTTAATGATTGCTGGAGAGGATCAGAAATTCTATCCTGCTAAAGGGAAAATTGACGGAAATACATTAATAGTTTCTTCGGATGAAGTACCCAATCCTGTAGCCGTGAGATATGCCTTTAATAATACCGATATTCCTAATTTATTTACCAAAGAAGGTTTACCTGTTAATTTATTCAGAACCGATAACTGGGAAAACTAAATCCATAAATTCAATTAACTAATGAAATATACGCTTCTAATTCTTCTATTTTGTTTAAATTTTCGTTCAACATTTGCCCAGCAAAAAAGCAGTTCTCAGTTATATGAGGACTTAAAAGCAATACAAGTTTTGGGTACCGTTTTGCACGTAGCTGCGCATCCAGATGATGAAAGTACCAATGTCTTGACTTGGTTTGCGAGGGATCAACATTGGGAAACCAATTATTTTTCCTGCACAAGGGGAGATGGAGGTCAAAATCTCATTGGAGATGAGCAAGGGATAGCTTTAGGCTTGATTAGAACACAAGAATTATTAGCAGCAAGAAGATTGGATGGTGCGCATCAATATTTTTCACAGGCAATAGATTTCGGCTTTTCTAAATCGACCGATGAAGCCTTAAAGATTTGGAATAAAGAGTTGATTTTATCCAATTTAGTCTATGTAATTAGAAAAACGAGGCCTGATATACTATTCACTCGTTTTCCTCCTGATTCAAGAGCAGGGCATGGCCAACACTCTGCCTCCACAGTTTTAGCAATAGAGGCATTTAAAGCAGCGGCAGATCCAAATCGTTTTCCAGAGCAATTAAAAAAAGGTATAACTGTTTGGCAAGCCAAACGATTATTATGGAATACCTTTCGTTTCCCAGGTTCAGCCAATTCCACTATTTCGGAAGATCAATTTAAATTTGATATAGGAAATTTTATTCCTGCCTTGGGGCAAAGTACGGGTGAATTGGCTGCTTTGAGCAGAAGTCAGCATAAAAGTCAAGGTTTTGGCTTTGCCATTGACCGAGGAAAAACAACAGAATATTTTGTCACTTTGGCAGGGGATAGCCCGAAAAGAAGTATCGATGATGGAATTAATACCTCGTGGGCTAGGATTGAAAATGGACAAAGCATTCAAGAGGATTTAGACAACGTGATACAACGTTTCAATATGGATCAGCCATATTTAAGCATTGAAGCGATGGTGAATTTGAAAAAGAAAATCCAAGGAATTTCAGATACATTTTGGAAGAAGAAAAAATTGGAAGAAATCAATCAATGGATTGTTCAAGCGTCTGGTATTTCTTTTAGCTCAACGACCGATAAAGGTATGATAGCTAAATCTGACACCTTGAAAGTAAAGCATGAATTCATCGTTCGAACGCCTGTAAAAATTGAAAATTTAAGCATAAAAACGGGTGGAGTAGATACGACTATTCGGACTAAAATAGAGCCTTACAAAAAATTCAATTGGATAAAAAACATCCAAGTTGGCAACAAAATAAGTCAAGCATATTGGTTAGAAAAAAGTCGAGAAAAGGGGCATTTTGGAAATGACAATCCAGAAAAAATCGGTCAAGCAGACGTTGATCCTGCATTAATGAGTCGTGCGACCTTTCGTATCATGGGAGAAGAATTTCATTTGGAAAAAGCTGTTCAAGAATTGATTATTGACCCTGTAAAAGGAGAATTGAATCAACCCATTGCGATTACCCCAAAAACTACATTCAGTATTATTCCCAACATTTTACTTTTCCCCACTGGATCTAAAGCTAAAAAAACGTCGCAAATTGTCATTACCGCTTTGAGCAATTTAGCTCCTGGAAAAATTCATGTTGTAACGAATGAAAATAAGGAAATTAGTGTTTTTGATCTAACTAATAGTATCAAAAAAGGCGACCGAATTTCTATCCCAATTTCCTTTTCAGAAACAGAATTAACTTCTTTAGGAAAAACAACTTTGAATTTTCAACTTCAATTTGAAACAAAAAATGGGCAATGGATAGATTCCTTAGAGCTTCAAAAAATTGCTTATGATCATATTCCAACGCAACGCTATTATAACAAAGTGAATTTGGAAATACTCCACATTGATTTCAAGAAACAAGGAAAATTGATTGGATATATCAAGGGAGCAGGTGATCGTGTTCCAGAAGCATTAACTCAAATGGGTTATGATGTAAAAATGCTTGCTGAATCAGATTTAACATTTGAAAATCTAAAAAAATACGATGCCGTTGTAACAGGAATTAGGGCCTATAACACCTTGGATTATCTTTCTAATGCATATACAGATTTAATGAAATACATTGAAAATGGGGGTAATTACGTGGTCCAATACAATACGGCAAGTTTTTTAGGGCCTATGAATGCTGAAATGGCCCCCTATCCTTTAAAAGTAGGAAGAACCCGAATAACGGACGAAACAGCAAAACCTGAATTTTTATTACCTCAACATGCTGTTTTCAATCAGCCCAATAAAATCAATTTTGATGATTTCAGTGAATGGGTGCAGGAAAGAAGTATATACAATGGTGTTTCAGATGATTCAAGAGTGGAATTTCCATTAGGGTTTACAGACCCAAAAGAATCCTTGGATAAAGGGAATATTGCTTTGATTAATTATGGTAAAGGTCGCTTCATTTATACAGGATTGGTCTTTTTTAGAGAATTACCTGCCTCTGTACCAGGAGCTTGGCGATTATTTTCCAATCTGATTTCGAATCCAAATAGTAAATAAAAAAAATGAAATTAAGCATCTTATTTGTTGGCCTTTTATGCAGTGTGGCATTTTTAGGATTTTCTCAAAATGTACATATTCCAAAAATCAATACGCAACAAATTACAATTGCTAGGGATACTTATGGTATACCACATATTTTTGCACCTACAGATCCAGAGGTAGCTTATGGTTTGGCTTGGGCACATTCCGAAGATGATTTTAAAACCATTCAAACCTTAATCCTTACCGGTAAAGGAAAATTGGGTACCTATTTAGGAAAAAAAGGGGCACCTATTGATTTTGTTTTTGGATTATTGAATACCCGAAAAGTCGTAGATGAGCAAATTAAATCGATGGATCCGAAGTTTTTGCAACTTTTACAAGGTTATTTGAAAGGATTAGAAGCCTATGCCAAAGCGCATCCCAAAGAGGTCTTAAATAAACATGTATTCCCCATACAAATTGAGGATTATATAGCAACGACCATGTTTTCAGTTGCTGTATTTTGTGGTGTAGATCGAACCTTGCCCAAAATTTTGAACGGAAGTATTCCATCCTTGGAAAATTTAAAAGGCGAGGGGAGTAATGCTTTCGCTATCAAATCTTCTAAATCAGCCACGGGAGAACCGATGTTAGTCATCAATGCCCATCAGCCAATTGAAGGTGCAACTGCTTTTTATGAGGCACATCTGCAATCAGAAGAAGGATGGAATATTTTAGGAGGATTATTTCCCGGAGGTCCTTTGATTTTTCATGGAGTAACTCCCAATTTGGCCTGGGCTCACACGGTAAATATGC
Source organism: Aquirufa sp. (assembly GCA_046073945.1). Classification (GTDB taxonomy): domain Bacteria; phylum Bacteroidota; class Bacteroidia; order Cytophagales; family Spirosomataceae; genus Aquirufa. Next base: position 8,166 of record JBJTNH010000030.1, read on the forward strand.
AAGACAAAATCGATGTTTATCAATTAGAAACCGACAAAAACCACCCGAATCAATATAAAGTGGATGGCGAATGGTTGAACTTAGAGAAAAGAAAAATTAAGCTTCAAATCAAAGGAATTCCTTTTCCCATTTCAAAAATGGCTTATGTTTCTATCTATGGCCCTACGGTTAAAAGTCCCAAAGGAACCTATTTTTCCTTGCGTTTGCCCTCTTTGATGGATGCAGGTGCACTTCAACAATGGTATGCCATGAATCGATCCACCAATTTAAACGAATTCAAAACAGCCTTGGAACAAAATCACTTGGCAATGTTTAATATCATGTATGCTGATAAAGAGGATAATATATTTTATGTTTCAAATGGTAAAATGCCTTACAGGAATCCAGATCCAAAATACCATTGGAACAGCACACTTCCTGGAAATACCAAAGCAACACTTTGGACAACATTTAAACCTTTCAATGAATTACCTCAACAGTTGAATCCCAAAGCTGGATACCTGTTCAATACGAATCATTCTCCTTTTATGGCAACTTCTGAAAATGAGAACTTAAATCCAGCCAATTTTGACAAAAATGATGGTTACGAGACTTATCACAATAACCGAAGTAGACGGGCGAAAGATTTAATCGATAAATACGATAAAATTAGTTGGGAAGATTTAAAACGAATCAAATTTGATCAAACCTTACCAGAAAAAATATTGTTTCCCTATGGAATAAACGCTGATTCCTTATTCTTAGTCAATGAAAATGACTATCCACAATTAGGTTCTATCATCAAAGAATTAAAAAATTGGAATCACACTGCCTCTGCAGAAAGCAAAGGAGCATTGATTTACAATTTGGCCTATTATTATATTCCTAAAACCTTTGGCAATGAAAAAGGAAACTTTTTGACGATTCAACAAGCGGTTCAAACGTATCAATATATCCATGATTTTTTACTAAAAAATTATGGAAGAATAGATTTAGTTTTAGGAGATTTTCAACGTTTGGTTAGAGGAAATGAAAATTGGCCACAAGGAGGGATGCCAGATGTTTTGGCGGCCGTAATGTCCGATCAAATGGATGAAAAGCACCGTAAAATGATTTCGGGTGATGCATATATCGGATTTATTCGATTCCCTAAAGACGGAGGATTACCCATCATTGAAACGGTCAATACTTTTGGAGCTAGTTCACATCCTGAATCCGCGCATTTTGAGGACCAAAGGGCACTGTATCAGGCTCAAAAAACAAAAAAAATGACATTAGATAAAAAAGAGATTATTCACACAGCCGAAAAGGTATATCATCCAGAATGACATGAATCGACGAAATTTTACACAAAAATCTTTATTAGGCTTTGGTTCAATGTTATTGCTACCAAAGAACACTAATTTTTTGGGCAAAGTTGAAGAACCAATGCTTTGCCGAGGTAAATACTTTACAGAAGTTCAGGGAAAAAACTTTTTAAAAGAACATTTACCCAAAAATTTGAGCCATTGGAAAACGAGAAGAGAACAAATTAAGGCACAAATAAAAAAAGGATTAGAATTAGAAAATATCACTGCTAAACCTTCTCCTACAGCTGTTTTTCATTCTAAAAAAATCATGAATGGATACTCTGTAGAGAATGTTTATTTTGAAAGTCTGCCTGGATTTTACGTCAGTGGAAATTTATATCAACCATTAAACCTAGCTACACCAACTGCTGGCATACTATGTCCACACGGTCATGATTCTGCAAAGGAAGGAAGAAAAAGAGAACAAACACAAATTAGATGTGCCAATCTAGCCCGTATGGGAGCTATTGTATTTGCTTGGGATATGATTGGTTATGGAGATTCCAAACAAGCGAGTCATGATCTGAAAAAATCATTAAAATTGCAGGTTATCAATGGCATCAGATCGATTGACTTTCTAATGAGTCTAAGCCATGTTGATAAAAACAGAATTGGCATCACTGGAGAGTCAGGTGGGGGCACGCAATGTTTTTTATTGACCGCATTGGATGATCGAATTAAAGTTTCAGCACCTGTAGTAATGATTTCGTCCTTCTTTTTTGGAGGATGTAATTGTGAAAGCGGAATGCCTATTCACAAAAATGGAAGTTTTCAAACCAACAATGTTGAAATTGCGGCCTTGATGGCCCCAAAACCAATGTTAATGGTTTCTGATGGAGATGATTGGACAAAATACACTCCAGAGAGCGAATTTCCATTTATGAAGCATATTTATCAATTATATGGTCAAGCCGCGCAAGTAGAAAACGTTCACTTAGCCGCAGAAAAGCACGATTATGGACCAAGTAAACGCAAAGCGATGTACCCTTTTATGGCGAAGCATTTACAATTAAATCTAAGTTTGATCCAAAATGGGAATAATGAAATCGATGAATCCAATGCAAAGGTATTAACCGCTGAAGAATTAAATGTATATAATTCCGAATATCCATTACCCAAAAATGCATTAATTGGCGATGCGGCAATCGATCAAATTTTAATGTAGGGACGCACGGCCGTGCGTCTCTACTGGACCATTCGTCGATACACGGCCATTACCTAACCACCTATAACACCATGGAAAAATTTAAAAACAAATACCGAATTTCGTCCCATCGAAAATCAAATTGGAATTATTCAAATGATGGATTTTATTTCTTGACATTGGTTACCCAAAACCGTGTTTGTAATTTGGGTACCATTAAAAATCATGAAATGGAATTATCCGAATTTGGCAAAATAGTTGAAAATGAA
>JBJTNH010000031.1:0-7153 GCA_046073945.1 Aquirufa sp.
TGAAAAAACCAACTGAGTAAAATGGTCAGAGCAATGAAAATCCCAAGGTTTTTAGTGATGAATCGCATCTGAGTCAATTTAAAAAAAATCAATTTATTTGTTATTTTTGGTAATCTTTTACTTAACCTCAAAAATATGAAATTTGTTCTATTAAGTTCAATTACATGCTTCATTTGTTTCGTTCTTTCTTCCCAATCATTAAAAGCTCAAGAAACATATTGCAATCCAATGAACTTGGATTATGGATTTACTCCTATCCCAAATTTTTCTGAGCAAGGGAGGCATCGGGCTACTGCTGATCCTGTCATTTCTTATTTCAAGGATAAATATTATTTGTTTTCAACGAATCAATGGGGATATTGGTGGAGTGATAATATGGCAAAATGGAATTTTGTGCCAAGACGATTTTTACAACCCTATCATAAAGTGTATGATGAATTATGTGCACCAGCAACTGTAACATTGGGTGATAGTTTGTTGGTGATTGGTTCCACTTATGCCAAAGATTTTACCCTTTGGTACAGTCAAAGTCCTCAAAAGGATACTTGGAAAGAAGCAGTCCACGCTTTTACAGCGGGAGCTTGGGATCCTGCCTTTTTTTTAGATGATGATAATCGTTTGTATTTATACCATGGGTCAAGTAATTTTTATCCAATGTATGGACAAGAAATTGATCGAAAAACTTTGCAGCCTATTGGTGAACGAAAGGATTTGATCCATTTAGACGATGAAATTCATGGCTGGGAGAGATTTGGCGAATATCAAGACAATACATTTTTGAAGCCATTTATGGAGGGCGCTTGGATGAATAAATACAAAGGGAAATATTATTTGCAATACGGTGCACCAGGAACTGAATTTTCGGCTTATGGGGATGGAGTTTATACTTCAGATAAACCCATGGGGCCTTTTACTTATCAAGCACATAATCCATTTTCTTTTAAACCCGGTGGTTTTACCAGAGGGGCAGGGCATGGCGCCACTTTTGAAGGTAGATTCGGAAATTATTGGCATGTTTCTACCATTACGATTGCCGTGAAAAATAGTTTTGAAAGAAGATTAGGTCTTTGGCCAACTACTTTCGACAAAGATGGTATTTTATATACAGAAACGGCCTATGGCGATTATCCATATTATTTACCTACCAAGAAATTTGAAAAACCACGTGATTTATTCACTGGCTGGATGCTATTGAATTATAACAAACCCGTGGCTGTATCTTCAAGCATGAAAGCTTATTCTCCTAATTTTGCTGTGGACGAACAATTGAAAACTTATTGGTCAGCCCAAAGTAATAAAAAAGGCGAATGGATTATGTCGGATTTAGGCGAAGTTTCTACGATTAATGCAATCCAATTAAATTATGCTGATCAAGATGTAGATTCTAGTTTTCTGGGTAAAATGAATGGAATCTACCATCAATATCAAGTTTTGGCATCGAAAGATGGTAAAAAGTGGGATTTGATCATTGATAAATCGAAAAATAAGACGGATGTTCCACATGATTATGTAGAACTTGCCAAACCGGTTGAAGCACGTTTTGTAAAGATGATCAATATTCACATGGCTGCTGGAAAATTTGCTATCAGTGGATTACGTGTTTTCGGAAAAGGGCATGGCGAAAAACCTGGAATCATCAAAAATTTGGCTGTTTTAAGGGGAGAACATGATTCTCGAAGTGCTTGGTTAAAATGGGGAGTAGATCCAAAAGCAACCGGATATGTTATTTATGCTGGAATAGCACCAGACAAATTATATACCTCCGTTCAGGTTTTTGGAACCAATGAATATTATTTTAAATCAATGGACAAAGGGCGTACCTATTATTTTCAAATAGAAGCTTTCAATGAAAATGGAATTGGTGAGAGGGGTAAGGTGATTGAAGTGAAATAATTTAAGAGGAGAGGAGAGAGGAGAGAGGAGAGAGAAATAGGGGAGGTGGTTCTTGAACCCAAATTCAATAAAAAGGTGGAAACAATTTGTAACCACCTTTTTTAGTAAATAAACCACTTGTTTGCAATTCGAATCGAGATTTCGAAAAGGCAATGCAAATTACTAGGTATATTAAATCTTGGAAATAATTAACTGATAATTGGATTAAATTATCAATTAGTTGGATATGATATGTGGATTAGCGGGATACATTATACTATCTTTTTAATATGACACGGTTTAAAGGATAGTGTCAAATCTACATCATACATCATACATCATACGTCATACATCAAAACATCGGTTTCTGAATCAAATCCAAATTATAATGTAAACCCTTGTTTTCTTTTCTAGCCCTGGCGTGTTTGATAATTAAATAGGCTACATTAATCATGTTACGAAGTTCACACAATGGGACAGTGATTTTCGATTGACGGTACAATTCTTCGTGTTCTAAATAGATTAGTTCCAAGCGATCATAGGCTCTTTTCAGACGTCTGTCCGTGCGAACAATTCCCACATAATTACTCATAATAGATTCTAATTCACGGGTCATTTCAGTCACTAAAACCATTTCTTCTGGATGCCTAGTGCCATCATCATTCCAATTAGGTATCGTTGTAGGTAAAATTTGCGTTCCAAAATCTTCCAAAGATTTTAAAAAAGCCCGATGAGCAAAAACAATGGCCTCCAGTAAAGAATTAGAAGCTAAACGATTGGCACCATGTAAACCTGTGAACGAGCATTCACCAGCAGCATATAAATTTTCAATATTACTTTGCCCAAATTCGTTGACAATAATTCCCCCACATAAATAATGTTGAGCAGGAACTACGGGAATCATTTCCTCTGACATATCTAATCCCAAATTTTTCAAACAATGATTGTAAATCATGGGGAAATGTTCTAAAATTTCCTGTTTGGGAATATGCCGAGTGTCTAAATACACATGGTCAGTGCCATTTTTCTTCATTTCTGAATCGATAGCCCGAGCAACAATATCACGAGGTGCTAAAGAAAGTCGGGCATCATACTTTTCCATAAAAGTTTCCCCATTTACGTTCTTCAAAATTCCTCCATGCCCCCGCACAGCCTCAGATATTAAAAATGAAGGTTTTTTCCCAGGATGATACAAGGCTGTCGGATGAAATTGAATAAATTCCATTCCTTCTACAAATGCTTTCGCCCGATATGCCATCGCGATTCCATCACCTGTTGCGATGGTCGGATTGGTTGTGGACTGATACACTTGTCCAATTCCACCCGTAGCTAATAAGGTTGTTTTTGCTAAAAAAGTTTCTACTTTTTGACTTTTCTCATTCAAAACATACACCCCAAAACATTTTTTATTGGGAGTGTCTTTGGTAACTTTTTCACCTAAATGATGTTGGGTAATCAAATCAACCGCAAAATAATGCGTAAAAAAATCGACAGAAGGATATGATTTGATTTTTGCTAAAAGGGCACGTTCAATTTCATTTCCTGTCGAATCTTTGTAATGTAAAATTCGTTTATCCGAATGCCCTCCTTCTTTCACTAAATCAAAACTCCCATCTGTTTTTTTATCAAAATCGGTTCCATATTCAATCAATTCCTTTAAGCGATCGGGAGCCTCTTTTACCACAATTTCCACAATTTCTCGATTACTCAAGAAATCTCCAGCGACCATTGTGTCATCGATGTGTTTTTCAAATGAATCTGCTGAATCCCAAACAGCTGCAATACCACCTTGTGCATATTTGGTATTTGTTTCTTCAGCAATCGTTTTAGTAATAATCGCAATTTTCACATCTTGATTTCGTTTTTCAAAATGATCAGCCAATTTTGCAGCATAAGATAAGCCTGCTATTCCAGAACCAATTACTAAAAAATCATATGTAGGCATAAGCATAAAAATTCAACAAAAGTAACCAAAAAGGTCAATTTAATGGAATTATTAATATTTAATTGTAATTTCGAAAAAGAATTTCAAAAATTAAACCCTTAAAAATCAATTTATTCCAAATGGAAAACTCAAACAACACGTCAAAAATAGCCCTTATTGTATTGGCTGTTTTGACTGCCGTCCTAGGTGTATTATATTACCGTTCTAATGATTTAGCCAAATCTCAAGCTACTACCATCGAGGAAAAAGCAACAGAATTAGCTAATACTCGTTCTAAATTGGATTCAATTTCAACTCAATTGGAGAGCAAAATCGCTGAAATCAAGTCTTTAGGTGGTCAAGTAGAAGACTTAGAGGCATTGAAAGTGCAATTGGAGCAAGATAAAGCTTCTTTGAAAAAATCTAATCATGCAACAATTGAATCTTATACCGCTAAAATCAAAGAATATGATTTGGTTTTAAGTCAAAAAGATGCTGAAATTGTTGAATTGAAAAGACAAAATGGAATCTTAACAGAAGATAATAAATTTTTAGTAACGAAAAATGAAACATTGAACAGTGAAAACACAGGTTTGAAAACTCAAAATCAAACTTTGAATGACACAATTAGTTCAGTTGCTGCACGAAATAAAGAATTAGCAAGAAAAGTTAGTATTGGTGCTGCATTGAAAGCTCAAGGTCTAAAAGTAACTACCGTTAAAGCGAATGGTAAGGAATTAGAAAGATCTAAATTCAATGGCAAAAAGATTGAGAAATTAAAAATCAGCTTTAGCTTGGCACAAAATCCAATTACAAAATTGGAGACAAAAACTATTTTTCTAAGAGTATTGGATGGAGAAGGTGCTATCATTTCTGATGAAGCAGCTGGTTCTGGAAAATTCACTTTAGATGGTAAAGAAATGGTGTTCACCAACAAGCAAAACATCACTTATTCAAATGATAATCAAAATGTTGATATTCTTTTTAACCGTGGTGGTGTAGCTTACAAACCTGGAAAATACAGTGTTGAGCTGTATTCAGAAGGTTTTAAAATTGGTACAGGATCATTTGAAGTAAAATAATCACATGCGCAGCCAAGATTTTATCGATTTAGAATTAAATTTTGGAGCTCATAATTATCACCCCCTTCCCCTTGTTTTATCCAAAGGGTTGGGGGTTTTTGTTTGGGACGTTGAAGAAAATAAATACTTGGACTTTTTGTCTGCCTATAGTGCCGTCAACCAAGGACATTGTCATCCTCGACTGATCGATGCGATGACTCGTCAAATTCAACTTTTGACATTAAGTTCAAGGGCTTTTTACAACGACCAATTAGGATTAACGGAGAAAAAGTTAGCCGAAAAATTCGGTTATGACAAAGTCTTGATGATGAATACAGGTGTAGAAGCTGGCGAAACAGCTTTGAAACTTTGCAGAAAATGGGCTTATGAAGTTAAAGGAATCCCACCTAATCAGGCAAAAATAATTGTAGCCGAGGGGAATTTTTGGGGAAGAACCATTGCAGCCATTTCAGCCTCTACCGACCCAAGTAGTTTTCATAATTTTGGTCCCTTTTTAGAAGGGTACATCAAAATACCATACAATGATTTGTCTTCTTTGGAAGAAGCCTTGAAAGACCCATTTGTCGCTGGATTCATGGTTGAGCCCATTCAAGGTGAAGCAGGAGTTATCATTCCTGACAAAGGTTATTTATCTCAAGCGAATGATTTGTGTAAAAATGCCAATGTCTTATTTATTGCCGATGAAATCCAAACTGGCTTAGGAAGGACTGGTGCTTGGCTTGCTTGTCACCACGAACAGGTACAGCCTGATATCCTATTGTTGGGTAAAGCTCTTTCTGGAGGTTTTATGCCCGTATCCGCCGTTTTGGCTAATAATGAAATCATGTTAACCATCAAGCCAGGTGAACATGGATCCACTTTCGGGGGAAATCCATTGGCATGCGCTGTCGCATCAGAAGCATTGGACATCCTAGAGGATGAAAAATTAGCAGAAAATGCACGACTACGTGGTGAACAACTCACAAAAGGGTTAAAGGAAATTCAAGATAAATATCCTATTATTCAATCAATTAGAGGCATGGGGCTGCTTTGTGCGATAGAGATCAACACCGATGAAGAAAGCACTATGGCATGGGAAATTTGTATTGAATTAATGAAAAATGGCCTTTTGGCAAAACCAACACACGGAAATAAAATTCGATTAGCACCTCCACTTTGCATTACGCAAGATGAAATAAATACTGCTTTGGAAATAATTGAAAAATCAATTGCTCCTTTCGCTAATTATTCCAACGGAATTTCTTTGCCCATGGCATAACCTACTTCCAATAACCTACGAATATCAAATTTGTTAAACGTTTGAATATCAATATTAATCGGTTGTTTAGGTCTAACTACGCTAATCTTTACCCTTTTTTTTCCTTTGTGAGGCCCAGACAAGGCTTCAGAGCCGTCTTTTGGTAAGGAATCGTTGATTAAAACAGATTCTTTAATATCCGCGTTTAAAATTTCATTAACTGCAATATCCATCACTCGGTCTACCAAAGCTAATAAATCACCTGTATCAAAAAATCCACCTTCTATGCCTTCTGTATGGCAACAGATGCAAACAATATTTGTTCCTCCATCTAAAAGTGCACGTTGTAAGGGGGCAACATCTCTCAAACCACCATCTAAAAAACTCAGTCGATTTTCTCGGTTAATTTTTACGACGGGCATTAAAATAGGGACCGCTGATGAAGCCATTAGGTAATCATAGAAATGCTCAAAAGAAGGATCTACGTAATGTATCCCTCCATCTATGATGTTCACGGCACCAATTTTTAAGCCAATGGGGCTCGCATGCAGATTTCGCATGCTGAGCATATCTTCTACTAAATTTCTCAAAGGTTTGGTACTAACCAATCCTCTGAATTTTTTCGTCAAAGCTGTCCACCCCAACTCAAAAAGTCCCAAAGGTTTAGAAAGACAATCTGGTCGAGTGATTCTTGTCTCCCAAAAATCCCATAAGTCCAAACCCGCTTGTGCGGCATTTATTGGCTCTCCAGAAATTTGTTGTAAACCAAATTGATTAACTAGAAAGGAAGCATTTAAACTCCCAGCCGAAACCCCATAAATCGCATCTGGTTGATATCCTTTTTCAAACAATGCTTTGATCACCCCTGCTTGAAATGCGCCTTTTACCGAACCTCCAGCTAGCACTAAAATGTTACTCATAAAAATCGAATATTTGAGTTTAAAATAACAAATATCACATAAATGTGATTAAATTTACCGAATATTCAAGCCTGCCTAAGGCGGAAATTTACTAAAAATCAATTATGTCACTTTCCCT
>JBJTNH010000032.1:0-30859 GCA_046073945.1 Aquirufa sp.
AGCGTGAAAACCCTCCAGAAAGATGATCAAAAATTCCCCCTTGAGCCATTTTATTCAATTGAAGATTCGCTAATTGATAAACTTCTAATTCCATACCAATCGCAATAGGAATGGATTCGAAAAAATTCATCAAAGAAGGCAAGGGAAACTTGGGAGCTTTGTGTATACCACCAAAAACAGGGTCTAAGCTTGAAAGCACTTTTTTCAGAACAGAATTTATCAATTCAGGTTGTTGATCAATAGAAACTGTAGAAAATAAATCCTTTTGATCATTCACACTCGCTGCAAAACCATCTGCTGATGCTTGTAATTCATTTCTGTGATTATGAAATGCATTGTGAATTGAATTTAGCACTTCCATCCATTTGTGCTTGGGAAAATAGGTACCACCATAAAATGGCTTTTGATCAGGCATCAAGAAAACATTCAAAGGCCATCCGCCACCTAAACCCATTTGTTGAATGGCATCCATGTATATCATATCAATATCGGGTCTCTCTTCACGGTCCACTTTAATATTGACAAAATATTGATTCATTAAGTCAGCCACTTCTTGATTCTCAAACGATTCTTTTTCCATCACATGGCACCAATGACAAGCAGCATATCCAATACTTACTAAAATTGGCTTTTTTTCCAATTGTGCTCTTAACAATGCTTCTGGTCCCCAAGGCTCCCAAAATACAGGGTTATTCTTGTGTTGTAGTAAATAGGGACTAACTTGATTTTCTAGCTTATTCATGGGATTGAAATAGAATTCGTAAATTTGTACAAATTTTCAACATGGTAGAATACAAAGACTTCATTACAAGCCCAGAAATCGCTCATTCGAGTGATTTACTTCATCGTTTTCTATCAGCTGAATTAGGATTAACTTATCTTGAAAAATGTACCTATCGAATTGAAAGGAAATCCATTGATGCAAGAAGTCGATTAATCAAAGTTAATCTACGAATTGGCTTTTATCCTAAAGATTTCGATTTTAGTTTTCATCAAATTGAATCATTGCCAATTCTTAAACCCAATTCACCCTCTGTTATTGTAATTGGGAGTGGACCAGCAGGCTTATTTGGTGCTTTGGAATTGATCAAATTAGGTATAAAACCCATTATTTTAGAAAGAGGAAGGGATGTAAGGGAAAGAAGAAGGGATTTGGCTGCCATCAATCGATTTAATATTGTGAATCCCGATAGCAATTATTGCTTTGGAGAGGGTGGTGCAGGAACTTATTCAGATGGAAAACTTTACACTAGAAGTACTAAAAGAGGTGATATAAAACAGGTGTTAGAAACCTTTGTTCAACATGGGGCCAATAACAACATATTATATGAAGCACATCCTCATATAGGAACCAATAAATTACCTGGTATTATAGCTTCCATTCGAAATGCCATCATTCAATCGGGGGGAGAAGTGCATTTTAATGAAAAGGTCATTGATTTTCGCATTGAAAAAAAGCAAATCAAAGAAATTGTCTGTGAGTCAGGAAAAACGTTGGAGTGCAAACATGTATTATTAGCTACTGGACATTCGGCTAGGGATATTTTTCAATTATTACAAGCTAAAAAAATCAAGATTGAATATAAACCTTTTGCGATTGGAGTAAGGATTGAGCATAGACAATCGTTGATAGATACTTGTCAATATAAAATAAAAAAGCGACCTGAATACTTACCCCCAGCCAGTTTTAGTTTAGTTACACAAACGAAATTTAAAGGTTTACAGCGAGGTGTTTTTTCGTTTTGTATGTGTCCAGGTGGGTTTATTGTACCCTCGGCAACTTCACAAAATCAAGTGGTTGTTAATGGAATGTCGCCTTCAAGAAGAGATTCTATCTTCGCCAATTCTGGAATAGTGGTAAGTATTCTTCCCGAAGATTTATCAAAATACAAAGAATTCGGTCCACTTGCGGGAATGTATTTACAAGAAGAATTGGAACAAAAGTCGAACGAATATTCATCCCATACACAAAAAGCGATTTCTCAATTAACAGGAGATTTTATTCAAAAAAATCGAGTAGAAGTGCACATGATACTTCCTATATTCCTGGATTAATTCCCGGTGAAATGAGGGATGTATTGCCTGAATTTATTGCGGAACCATTGTCATTAGGATTACAAGATTTCAACAGAAAAATTTCTAATTTTTCTACTAATATTGGTCAAATCATTGGATTAGAGAGTAGAACTTCCTCACCAGTTAAGATTCCAAGAAACAATGAGACTTTGGAACATGAAGAAATCAAAGGATTGTTTCCGTGTGGGGAAGGTGCTGGATATGCTGGAGGAATTATGTCTGCGGCATTGGATGGAATAAAGGTTGCAGAAGCCATTGCAAAAAACATATTTAACTGATGATTCACGAAAAATTCATTGATTTATTAACAATACAACAAGAAATTTTGGTTGATTCCACGATTAAAAATAATGCCAAAGAAGCAGCTGTTTTGGTCATAATCAATCAAATAAGTGGAGAAGAGGATAAAGTAATTGTGATTAAAAGAAATGAATATGATGGTCCCCACAGTGGGCAAATAGCTTTACCAGGAGGAAAAAAAGATCCTACGGATATCGATTTAGTAGAAACGGCTTATCGAGAAGTAGAAGAAGAATTAGGTTTGGACTTACGTAATTTTGTTTTAAAACCTATAAATCCACATTGGGTCATCGTTTCAAATTTTTGGGTCCAACCCTATTTTACCATTGTTAATAAAAAGCTTGAATTCAATTTAAATAAACGAGAAATAAATCGTATTTTTGAAATACCTGTGTCATTTCTACAAGATGTTGGAAATTTGCAGGCACATCAAATAAATATTCTTAAAAAGAATTATTGGGCACCACTTTTCAAATACGATAACGAGATCATTTGGGGAGCAACAGCCATCTTTTTGTACGAATTATTTCATTTGAAAAAAGATAGTATATATAAATAGGAGTTTTTAAATTATGGAAGAATCTACTGGAGGAGCTTTACAAGATCAAATTGCCGTAGCTGGCATGTATGAAAATTGGTTTTTAGAATATGCTTCCTATGTTATTCTTGAACGTGCTGTACCAGCAGTAGAAGATGGATTAAAACCCGTTCAAAGAAGAATTCTACATGCTTTAAATGAAATGGATGATGGTCGATTCAATAAAGTTGCTAACGTTATTGGACAAACTATGCAATATCACCCGCATGGTGATGCTTCCATTAATGATGCCATTGTTAATTTGGGTCAAAAAGAACTCTTATTTGATTGCCAAGGTAACTGGGGAGATGTTAGAACAGGGGATAGTGCTGCGGCAGCAAGGTATATAGAAGTACGTTTATCTAAATTTGCCAATGAAGTTGTTTTTAATCCTCAAACAACAGAATGGCAAATGTCTTATGATGGACGTAAGAAAGAACCGGTTACACTTCCCATTAAATTTCCATTGCTATTAACACAGGGGGTAGAAGGTATTGCTGTTGGATTGGCAACAAAAATTATGCCTCATAATTTTTGTGAAATCATTCAAGCCTCTATTGATATTTTAAATAATAAAAAAGTAGAACTCTTTCCTGATTTTTTAACAGGGGGCATGATTGATGTATCAAACTATAATGATGGATTAAGAGGTTCAAGAATAAGGGTTCGAGCAAAAATTGAAGAATTAGACAAGAAGACCCTGATTATCAAGGATATACCTTACACCACTACTACAACTTCATTGATTGATTCAATCATTAAAGCGAACGATACAGGTAAAATCAAGGTAAAAAAAGTTATAGACAATACAGCAAAAGATGTTGAAATTCAGATTCAATTAGCACCGGGTATTTCACCAGACGTAACAATTGATGCATTGTATGCATTTACAGATTGTGAGGTTTCTATTTCTCCAAATGCCTGTGTAATTATTGAAGACAAGCCACATTTTGTAGGAATTGCTGAAATTTTACGAGTTAGCACTAATCAAACCGTCGATTTATTAAAGCAAGAATTAGAAATCCGCAAAGGTGAACTGATGGAACGTTTACTTTTCAGTTCACTAGAAAGAATCTTTATTGAAAATAGAATCTACCGTGATATTGAAGAATGTGAAACATTTGAATTGGTTATTGAAACGGTAGATAAAGGCTTAGAACCTTATAAGAAAGATTTTTACCGAGAAATTATAGAAGAAGATATTCTTCGATTATTGGAAATTAGAATTAAGCGAATTTCAAAATTTGACTCATTCAAAGCAGATGAGTTGATGAAAAAATTACAAGATGAATTAGCTGAAGTTGAACATCATTTAGCCAATTTGATCAAGTTTGCTATCGATTATTTCAAAAATTTATTAAATAAATACGGAAAAGGAAGAGAGCGCAAAACTGAAATTCAAAATTTCAATACGATATCAGCAACCGTTGTTGCCGCTGCCAATCAGAAGCTTTATGTAAATAGAGAAGATGGATTCATTGGATACGGGTTAAAGAAAGATGAGTACATCATGGATTGTTCAGACATAGATGATATCATTGTTTTCAGACAAAATGGTACCTGTGTCGTAACAAAAGTTCAGGACAAAGTTTTTGTTGGAAAAGACATTCTTTATTGTTCTGTATTCAAAAAGAACGATGACCGAAAGGTTTATAATTTGGTTTACTTTGATGGAAAATCAGGCTCTTCTTTTGTCAAGCGTTTCAAAGTAACCTCTGTAACAAGGGATCGTGAATATAAATTAGTCAGTGACAATAATAAGTCGAAAATTACGTATTTCTCTGCTAATGAAAATGGAGAGGCAGAAGTGATTCAGATTAATTTAACAGCAAGTTGTACTGCTAAAAATAAGCAGTTTGATTACGATTTCGCGAAGTTAGCAATCAAAGGTCGTGAATCTATGGGTAATGTTTTAACTAAATACCCAGTCCGTAAAGTTACTCAAAAGTCAGCTGGTGTTTCTACTTTAGGTGGAGTAGACATTTGGTATGATTCCACCATTGGTAGATTAAACAGAGACGAGCACGGTACTCTAATAGGCAATTTTGAACCTAAAGATTTAATCTTAGCTATTTATAAATCAGGGAATTACGAATTGACCAATTTTGAATTAACGAACAGATATCCGGCTGAGGAAATCTTGTATTTGAAAAAATTCAATCCAAATGGCATTATTTCAGCCATATATTTTGATGGTCAAGGTAAACACACCTTAATCAAACGATTCAAATTAGAGACCTCAACTGTTGATAAAAAATTCTTATTTATTACAGATCATAAGGCTTCCAAATTGATTGCTGTGACAGATAATTATCAACCCAATGTTCAAATAAAACATAAACCAGATGGAAAAACATTGGAAATAGAAATATTGACGATCGATGACTTGGTGGATGTTAGAGGATGGAAAGCCATTGGTAATAAATTGAATTACAATAAGTTAATGGACTTGGAATTCATTGAAACGGATTTCAAACAGCCGGAGGAGGAACAAGCTATTCAAGATACTGAAGAGATTAAAGAAGATTCAACTCAAGATGCTGATTCTGCTGAAGAAGTGAATCAATCGGAAAATTCTGAACCTGAATTTGTTGTTAAGAATCTGCCAGAAGAAAAAACGGAAATAGAAAAACAAGTAGAGGATATTCCTTTTGAAATAAAAAATTTACCACAGGATTCAACTGAAAAAGGGAGTTCTGGAGAACAATTAGGACTATTTTAAATGGAAGCAAAATTAAATAATCCAAAGGTTTTAAACGCATGGGCATTTTATGATTGGGCAAATTCGGTTCATTCATTAACCATTACATCAGCGATTTTTCCTATTTATTTCCCAATTGCTGCTATTACCTTAAATAGCCTTCATCCAGATAAAATTGATTTTTTTGGCTATTCATTTCAAAACACGGTTGTATATTCCTACACTATTTCCATAGCTTTTTTGGTATTAGCTATATTAATGCCATTTTTATCTGGAATTGCAGATTATCAAGGAAGTAAAAAATCGTTTATGCGATTTTTCTGTTATTTAGGATCTTTCAGCTGTATTTTATTATTTTTCTTTACCAAAGGAAGTTACCTTATAGGAACCATTTGTTTTCTTTTTTCCATCATAGGTTGGGGTGGAAGTTTGGTATTTTATAATTCATTTTTGCCAGAAATAGCCACACCAGACAAATATGACTCATTGAGTGCAAAAGGCTTTACTTTTGGATACGTCGGTAGTGTTTTATTATTAATTCAAAATTTAACCATGCTGTTAATGCCGCAGTGGTATGGAGGAATAGATGGGGAAATGGCTTCCAGAATTTCCTTCTTGACAGTTGGAATTTGGTGGATCTTATTTGCCCAATTTTCATTTCAACATTTGCCAAAATCAGATAAAAAAAATAGTCAACATGAAAAATGGTGGTTAGGTGGATTTCATGAATTGAAAAAGGTTTTCAATGAAATAAAGCATTTATCTGCTATTAAGAATTTTTTATCAAGCTTTTTTTTATTTAACCTGGGTGCTCAAACCGTTATGTATTTAGGAGCCTTATTCGGAAGTCAAGAATTGAAACTCCCTTCCGATGCTTTAATTGTTACAATACTTTTGATTCAATTGGTTGCTATTCCTGGTGCTTATACTTGCGCTTTACTATCCAAAAAATTAGGTAATGTAAGTGGATTATTTATAATCGTTTTTATATGGATTGCCGTTTGCTTATTTGCCTATTTTGTTAAAGATGAATTCAATTTTTATTTATTAGCAACAGCCATTGGCTTTGTTATGGGAGGAATTCAATCTAATAGTCGAGCAACATATGCCAAACTTTGTCCTCCGAACGAAAAAGATACTGCTTCTTATTTTAGTTTTTATGAGGTGTGTGATCGTTTATCTACCGTTCTAGGAACATTTATTTTTGGCCTTGTTATTCAAATTAGTGGAAGTATGAGAATAGGAATTTTAATTCTTGCGGCTGTATTCGCCTTGAGTTTATTATTTCTTTTAAAGTTAAAGAACAATAATTCTCAGGCACTTAGATCGGTATAATATTACGATTATTTGAATTTTGCCATTCCTCAGGAATAATACTTAATATTTCATCTTGTAATGCTTTGATAATTGCTTTTCGGGCATAACTAGGCGAATATACTAAAGACACTTCTCGAACTGGAACTGGATTTTTAATTGGAAATACTCTAGAATGATAACGTTCATCCAAATAATCCGTTAACATTTGTGGTATGATGGTTTGACCTTCAGAATCTTCCACTAAACGAACAATTGTTTCCAAACTTCCTGTTTGATAGGATATTTTTGTTGTTTGAGATAAGTTAGATTTTAAATTACAAATCGAAGCCACTTGGTTACTTAGGCAATGACCTTCTTCAAGCAACCACAATTTATCCGTTAATATCTCATCAATTATTTCCGATTTTTCATTTTTACAATTTGAATAGAGATACAATTCTTCATAGAACAACGGTTTTTCAATGAGTTGATCATTCAATGGTGTTACTAAAATTCCAATATGCAATTTTCCTTCTTTTATTTCTTTTTTAATATTTTCAGTAGTCGTTTCTGAAATATTAATGGTTAATTCAGGATACTTTTTTTGAAACTTGGACAAGAATTTAGGTACCAAATAAGGGGCGATGGTGGGAATTATACCTATCGAAAGAATTCCTGAAACTTGATTTCCCCATCCTTTCGACAATGTCATTAAGGCTTGCGTTTCTTTTAAGATAATTCTTGCTTGCTGAATAATTTCTTCTCCATAAATAGTTGGAGAAAGTGGTTTACTTTTTCGATTAAAAAGTGAAACATTCAATTCGTCTTCCAATTTTTGAATTTGCATACTCAAGCTCGGTTGAGTTACACAGCAAAAATCAGCCGCTTTGGAAAAACTTTTTAAATCAGCTAGTGCTACGATGTACTCTAGTTGTGTTATAGTCATATTATAATCAAAAACTATACAAATATAGTAAATATAGATTTGTGTGATACAAAAAATAAGGGGATATTTGCATCACAATTAATTAAGAACTTAAAAAAACAAATAGTATGGCAAATCACATGTTAGGTTTAGGAAGTTTATTTCCAACATTTTCAAAAACTGCAGTTGTTTCATTAGATAAAGGAAACGAATTCGCAACAATTACATCAGAAGATCATAAAAAAGACGGAAAGTGGTTAGTAATGTTTTGGTGGCCAAAAGATTTCACTTTCGTTTGCCCAACTGAAATTGCTGAATTTAATCGTCGTGCTGGAGATTTCGCAGACAGAGATGCTTCATTAATTGGCGCTTCTACTGATTCTGAATTTGTTCACGCAGCATGGAGAAGAGATCACGACGATTTGAGAGGTTTAAAGTTCCCAATGTTGGCAGATACTTCTAAAAGTTTAGCTGAAGAATTAGGAATTTTAACTGAAGAAGAAAAAGTAGCTTACCGTGTTACTTACATTGCTGATACTAATGGAGTTATTCGTTGGGTTTCTGCGAATGATTTATCAGTAGGAAGAAATGTAGATGAAGTTTTACGTGTGTTAGATGCTTTACAAACTGATGAGCTTTGCCCATGTAATTGGAAAGCCGGAGATGCAACTCTATAAATTACCTTAATCAATGCCCCGTTTATCGGGGCATTTTAAATTAAAAAGAAATGAGCGATACTAGAGATAATTTATTGGCAGAATTGAATTTGCCCAGTACCGAAAAATTTGAATTATTAGATCAGTTAGATGCAACAGATAACCGTTATATCAAAGATTTAAAAATTAATGTTTCAAATGCATTGAAATATGCAACATTAACTGAAAAAGAGGCATTACTTCTGGCATTAGCCGTTTCAGTTAATCAAAAGCATACAAAAACAATTCATTCTTTAACAGAATTGGCTTTACAAAAAGGAGCAACTGATGCTGAAATCAATGAAATACATGCTTTAGTCTCTTTATTAAACGCAAACAATGTATTTTATCGATTCAAACATTTTGTGGACAAAGAGTTCTATAACAATGCACCAGCAGGTATCAGAATGTCTATTATGATGAATCCTGTATTGGGAAAAGAATTTTTCGAATTAGCTAGTTTGACTGTTTCCGCCATTAACGGTTGTGAAATGTGTGTTACATCTCATGAGCAGTCTGTAAAGAACCACGGAGCTACAGAAGCACGTATCTTAGATGCAATCCGATTAACAGCGATCTTCAAAAGTTTAATAGTGCTTTTATAAAAGCACTATTTTCCATACATGGCGTTGGCTGTATTAGGGAAAGGAAGGGTCAATTCAGGAATTCCAAGAACCATTAAATTGGCCCATTCTACTCCTTGCATCATGGAATGATCCTGATTAGCCACTTCATATTTCCAAGCACCAAATCTTCCTCTCGAATAGATATTTTTCTCTTGTAGTTTAGGTAATACCTGATTAACGATCGCATCGCGATCAATAGAAGGAGTTGGATACCCGTATTTAGTTGAAAAATAGAATTTCGACTCAATTTGATTCTCAGATTCGATCAAATTATCCTCCAATAGTGCTTTAATGGTATCCTTCATTAAATTAGGAACATCCACTGGCTTATGGGTTGACTCACTTACTTCAACCATTAAAGACCATTGATTTTCAATGTTAGGAACATTTTCAGGACTATAATTCGAGAATACAGTAATTCTATAATAAGGACTATTGTCTTCCGGGAAATACATCCAGCATTTCTTCTTTAAATGAGAAGGAGGTGTACCATTTAATCCAATACCAATCACATGGGTGGATGAATGCAATAAATTTTCAGATAAATCTACTAGTGACTGATCCAAGCCTTGACATTTAGTAGTAAAAATATCCAATGGCATCGTATTCATTAAGAATTCGAATTCGATTTGTTCACCATTTTCTAATTGTATAGATTTTTTATTTACATCTACACCTGAAACTTTGGAATTCAATTTGAAATATTGCTCACCAATTAGCTCACCAACCGCTTTCCATATAGCACCTGTGCCTCCTTTTTTCGGAAATTGGAATAAATTATTCGGTCCCCAAGAATAATCATCTTTTTCTAATAATATATTTTCGATCATTTTAGAAAGATCCGTCACTGCAACCCGCTCTCCAACCCATTGGCTATTCATCATTTCAGCAGGGTAGGCCCATACTTTAAAATTGTATGGAATCATAAAAACATCTGCCAATCCTTGTCCAAATGTATTTAATATCCATTCTTTAAAATTTGAAGCTTTCGTTTTTGCACCATTTTTGTACAAATCAACCAAACCTTTGATACATTTGAGTTGATCTTCCAAAGGTAAATGACGAATATTATTTTGAAAAGGATAGGGTACAAATGTATTTTTAATCCAAACCCAGGACTCTCTTTGATGTGTCAACCATCCATCCTCACCCAAAGCTTCAATCATCAAATCATCAAAATACTTATAATGTGAAAATTGAACATGCCCACCGACATCCCAAGTAAATCCCTTTTCGTCAACAAAACTTGTTGCCAATCCACCTACATATGCTTCTTTTTCTAAGACAATAAAGTCAGTAATTCCTAATTCTTTTAATCTATATGCAGCACCTAAACCTGTTGGACCGCCTCCTAAGATGACATATTTATACTTCATTAGATGCAGATATATTTTTTACAATTCTGTTTAATTTAATTCTGAAATCAAGTAATTCCTTGAAACTTTGCCAACAAACCTTCAATAATTTAAAATGCTTGATGGAAACTTCACCCGTTTCTCTTTCTTTATGAAAAACAGGTATGTTAAAAATTTCTTGTTTCGCCTTTTTAGCCATCACAGCAATAAAAATATTTGGAGCAAAAGGAGTTTGTTTGGGTAGTGAATTGATTAATTTATTTAAAAAAGTTGTTTTCATTAATCTAAAAGGAATATTTGCATCCTTGATATAAACTCCATAGATAAATAACAGAGAGAATCTTAAAATTCTAGTAATTAATAATCGAAAAGGGTCATCATGTCTATCCTCTCTAAAACCTAAAATAAAATCAGACTGTTCTCTTTTTTCCCAAAATTTGATAAAATCGTTCACTTCAAATTGGTCATCTGAGTCGGTTTGGAAAACATAAGTAGGATTCATCTCTATTGCTAACTTATAGCCATTAACCACCGCATTTCCATGCCCACCATTTAATTGATGTTTTACGATTAAATTAGGGTAATCTCCAGCTAATTCATCTAACAATTTTCCAGTATTATCTTTTGAGCCGTCATTAACTACTAATAATTTAAATTTATCTTGATCTACGAACTTAGAAATGCCATTGATCCAAAGAGGTATAACATCATTTATGCAACCTTCTTCATTGTAGGCGGGTATAACCAAAACCAAGTCTAAATTCATAGTAATTTATTCAAATTTATTTTTCAAATCATTTATCGGTTTTTCGATAAAAAACCAAGATAGGCTCGCAATAACAACTAAAATTGTGAAATTCAAAATGAACTTCAAAGGTACAAAATTAATCAATTCTAAATAGTGAGTAGAGAGTTTTCTTGTTAATAACCACCATAAAGTATTCTTTTCAAAATGGTAATAATTATAAATGAAATTATGATACAAATATAAACCGTAGGAAATTTTTCCAAGGTAATTAATCGGTTTATAGATTAAAAAATTTGTCAAAAAGTTTGTTTTTTCCGAAACACATTCGGCAATTAAAAAGAAAGAAAAAATAGCTGCGAAAAAACGTTCTAAAACAGAAAATCCAATATTAGCATGTTGCAATTCAGAATTATGGGAATACAGCAAAGATATCAGATACATTAAAAATGAAATTCTAATAGTAAATCGCAATTTAATAATTCGTAAAAATTGCTCTTTTTCATAATGATAAAAGTATGCTAGTAATCCACCTAGTCCAAAACAATCAATTGCACTAATAGGATTTACATATGAAACCATATAGCTGGATTCTAAAAATTTATCACTTGAGAACAGAAATATGAAAAACCTAGATAAAAATCCAATAATCAACATACAATAGAGTAGATATTTGTATTTCCTTTGTGGCAAAAACAAAATGAAGTATGGAAAAAAAAGATAATATTGCTCTTCAACAGCAAGAGACCATAGATGATCCCAAACTCCTAGCCATTTTTCATGGACAATGATATAGATATTAGGTAAATAAGAAAAAAGCCATTTCCAATTCTCTCTTACTTCAGAAATATTAAAAATCAATCCAAATAATAGAATCAAATAATAAATAGGAAAAATTCTAAGAGACCTACGAATGATAAAGTTTTTGAGATGAATCCATTTTGAAATTCCACCTTGATTGGCTTTATCAGAACTTATGTACAAAATTCTTGAAATTAAAAACCCGCTTAAAACAAAAAATATTACGACCCCTAAATGCCCTATTGGTAGTGGTATGTATGGAATTAACCAATGATCCATTAAAACTATAAAAACAGCAATAAACCTAAGGCCATTTAACTGATTAAAATAAATATGTTTATCTAAATTCATCATTCTGAAAACAAAGTAAATTCAACTCGACGATTCAATTTACGTCTTTCTTCTGTTAAATTACTTGCTAGTGGTTTTGTTCCTCCCCAACCTTTGGTTCTAATTCTATTTTCGGCCATTCCTTTTAATACTAAATAAGCTTTCACATTCTCTACACGATCAGTGGATAATTTTAAATTTTCTACCCAATCTCCTTGATTATCTGTATGGCCTTCTAATAGAATTTTAAAGCCAGGATTTTCCTTTAAAAGACTCACTATTTTATCTAATTCAGAAAATGATTCAGGCAAGAGATCTGATTGGCTTTGTGTGAAAATAATATTCGCTAATTGATATTGTTTATTTAATTGAATTTCAATTAAGGATATATTTCTTTTGATTGCTTTGAACTTAGTCTCAGCCGTGAAATCGATTTTTTCTATTCTAGATAAATATCCTTTTTTGATAGCTTGAATGGAAAATGGCTTTTTGGCGGGCCACATAAAACTATAATCTCCTAAATAGGGGTCATAATCTATGACTAAAGAATCTGAACTATTCAATGATTTTACTACAATTTGAGCAGCTATAGTTTCCTTTGAATCCAAATTAACCACTTGGCCTGTTAATTGAATCAATGTCAACGGTTTAGCTTTTTCAGGAATTTTAATCCGAAAAATATCTTCCGCACCAATCGAGTTTTCTACGGAACTAAAATAGGCATAATCACCTTGAGCTGAAACGGAAAAATATCCATCCCATTGAGGTGTATTGACAATAGGACCCAGGTTTTCAGGCTCTGTCCAATTTATCCAAGTATCATCCAATCTTCTTGTTAAGAAAATATCATTTTTTCCATAACCCATATGCCCACTGGAAGAAAAATACATGGTAACTCCATCTGGAGCAATAAAAGGTGTACTTTCTGATTCTCCTGAATTAACCACTGGACCGATATTTAAAGGTTCTGTCCAAGTATCATCATTTTTCCAAAAAGAAACGTAAATATCTTTTTCACCATAAGAATCTTTCATTTCCGTGGTCATCAATAGAATCTTTCCGTTGGGAGCAAGAGTATATTCTGAATATTTTGATTTGTTTTTAAAATTTCGAATTTTAAGTGCTTTAGGAAAGCTCCAATCACCAGTTCTCAATAAGTAAGACATTGAAACGCCCTTTTCCATTTGGCCGTCAATTCCATAAATATTATTTAATAAAATGGATTTTCCATTGGGTGATATTCCACAAATCGCATTATTCTCTGAATTATTGATAGGTTCAGGAAATATCACCGATTTGGACCAAGTTTTGTCGTCATTTAAAGTGGAAAACCAAATATCTTGATTTTTTTGTTTACCGATATTATTAGGATCATTTGCTCGAGTGAAATAGATTTTTTTACCGTCTGGACTAATAATAGGACATATTTCGTTGTAAACGGTATTGATTGACTTTCCTAAATTTTCACGAAAAAATTCAGCATTTGACTCTTTGGGTAACTTCAAACTTTCTTCAATTGGCGTGGAAACATTTGAAATTCCAATCGCATCAATTTGAGAAAAACCCTTAATTCTTTCAGAATTCATTGATATTTTAATACCACGAACCTTATAAGATGTCAAATTAGGCAAATCAATGTGTGTTACTTGCGCGGTAGATGTTTGGTAGTTCGTGCTAAATTCTTTCAACAAAAATAATTTATTATTCTCATCTAGCCCATCTACTCTTGTTATAGATCCCGCACCAAAATTCTCAAAAATAGCAACCTGTTTGATAGGCATTAGCGTATCAAACTCGACAATGATGTATTCCAAATCTGGACTATCAGGAGTCAATGAATGCCATGCGGCAGGTGAATAGGCAAATTCAGGGTATCTGTTAGGTCTACCTAGAACATGTATTGACCTAAAATCTTTACCCAATAATGGATCTGAATATTCACTTGAAAACGATATTACTTTAGAAGCCCATTTAATTTTTTGAGCGTTCAAGCTACTACTATAACATATAGATATGACAACAATAATGAAATAATAAGCCAATCGCATATTGAATATTATTTACCTAGATTAACTAAGTCACTTATTGTATTGATAGGATTGCTTGAAGAAAAAACAAAACTACCTGCTACCAAAACATTGGCACCAGCTTGTATTAAATCAGAAGCATTTGATAAAGAAACACCTCCATCAATTTCAATCTTTAGGTTTGAATTATTAACTAATTTAGCCATTTCAGCCACTTCTTTGGTTTTTTTGATGGCATTAGGAATGAATTTTTGACCACCAAAACCTGGATTTACTGACATGATTAGGACTAAGTCTAAGTCTGCTATGATATCATTCAAAACAGAAGTAGGAGTACCTGGATTAATAGCCACTCCAGCTAAACATCCTAAGTCTTTAATTTGTTGTATAGTTCTGTGAACATGTGGACAAGCTTCATAATGAACCGTTATCACATTCGCACCCAATTTAGCAAATTGGCTTAAGTACTGTTCTGGTTTTTCAATCATCAAATGTACGTCCAAAACTTTCTTACTTATTTTTTGAATTGCATCGAGTACAGGAAAACCAAAAGATATATTAGGAACAAAAACGCCATCCATGACATCAATGTGAATCCAATCTGCTTGAGATGCATTTAACATTTCAATTTCAACACCTAATTTACTGAAGTCTGCAGCTAAAACAGAGGGGGCGATAATTAACTTTTCCATTTTACAAAGTTATGAAAATAATTTTCTAAGCTTAATTTCTAAAGAGTTTCATTTAACTTTAAGTCAAAAATATTTTTTATGGACGTTCGGAAAAGAATGGATGAATTAATTGAGCAAATCAATCGATTCAATCATGCTTATTATCAAGAAAATACAAGTCTAATTTCAGATGAGGCTTTTGATAAATTATTAGCGGAATTAATAGAACTAGAAGCACAAAACCCATTATTTGCTTATCCAGATAGCCCAACGCAGCGTGTGGGTGGTACAATAACCAAAAATTTCAAAAGCGTAAAGCATCGTTTCCCGATGTTATCATTAGGAAATACCTATAATGAATCTGAATTAATCGAATTTGATGAAAGAATCAAAAAGATTCTTGGAGATGAACCTTACGAATATATTTGTGAATTAAAATTCGATGGAGTAGCACTATCATTTTGGTATGAAAATGGTCAATTAATAAAAGGAGTGACTCGGGGCGATGGGACAAGGGGAGATGACATTACAGCCAATGTAAAAACGATTAAATCATTACCATTACGTATTAATTCAAGCATTTTACCTAGAGAATTTGAAATAAGGGGTGAAGGATACATGCCGCTTAGTTCCTTTGAAAGCATCAATAATGATAAAATAGCCAAAGGAGAAGCGCCATTAGCCAATCCTAGAAATGCTGCTTCTGGAACTTTTAAAATGCAAAATTCGGCAGAGGTGGCAAAAAGAAATATGGAATGTTTTATCTATTCCTATCTTGGCACGGAGAATCCTTTTCAATCGCATGAAGAAAGCTTAAACAATTTAATTCAATTGGGATTTTCTGTTTCACCAACCTGGCGGAAATGCAAAAGCATTCAAGAGGTTATGAAATATATTGAGGATTGGGCGGATAAAAGAAATGATTTACCTTTAAATACGGATGGAATTGTCATTAAAATCAATGATTTTGGTCAACAAGAACGATTAGGATTTACCGCCAAATCACCTAGATGGGCCATTGCATTTAAATATCCATCAGAAATAGCTCAAACTGTCATTGAGTCTGTTAGTTATCAGGTTGGCCGAACTGGGAATATTACTCCAGTTGCCAATTTAAAGCCTGTTTATTTAGCTGGAACAGTTATTAAAAGAGCTTCGATTCATAATTCCAACGAAATGGAACGCTTAGATCTACATGAGGGCGATACAGTTTTTATAGAAAAAGGAGGAGAAATCATTCCCAAAATTACGGGTGTGAATTATGCCTTGCGAAAAGAAGGAACAAACGTATTTGAATTCCCAGAGAACTGTCCTGATTGTGGCACTCCCTTAATTAGACAAGAAGGTGAGGCCAACCATTATTGTACCAATGAAACAAATTGCCCAACTCAAATAAAAGGTAAAATTGAGCATTTCATTCAACGAAAAGCTTTAAATATTGAGAATTTTGGTGTGGAAACCATTGACCTTTTATTCAATAAAGGAATTATTGCTAACGTAGCAGATTTGTATGATTTAAAAACTGAAAGCTTTTGGGGATTGGAAGGTTTTCAAGCAAAATCAATTTCAAATATTCTCATTTCTATTGAAAAATCTAAATCCATTCCTTTTAGACAAGTACTTTTTGGACTAGGAATTCGACATGTTGGGGCAACAATCGCTGAAAAATTGGTTATACAATTTCATTCCATTGAGAATTTAAAAAATGCCAGTTACGATGATTTAATTGCGGTGCCTGAGATTGGCGATAGAATTGCTCTGAGTCTGATTGAATTCTTTTCTAACGATCAAAACATTCAACTAATAGAAAGATTAGAAAAAGCTGGGATTCAATTTTCGGAAGAAATTTCTGAAATAGTTTTGGAGAGCTCCAATTTAGAAGGAAAAAGTTTTGTAATTTCGGGGATATTTAAAAATTTCGAAAGAGAAGAATTAAAACAAAAAATTGTTGCGAATGGGGGGAAAGTAGTTTCTAGTATCTCATCCAAATTAGATTATTTAGTTGCGGGAGAAAATATGGGGCCGGCTAAACTTGAAAAAGCAACACAATTGAATATCAAAATTTTAAGCGAAGAGGAATTCATACAACTCTTACCATAGATTATGAAGTATAAAACATTTCCAAAATTTCACGGTGTAGCACCGGCATTAGTTACTCCTTTTAATGCAGACAAATCAATCAATTTTCAACAATTAGAAAATTTAGTTGATTATGTTTCAAAAGGAGGAATTGATTACATGGTTGTACAAGGTACCACAGGCGAATCTGTTACCACAACCTCCGATGAAAAGAAACAAATTGTAGCATCCATTCAAAAAGCCAATTTTAGAAATTTACCCATTGTTTATGGATTGGGGGGAAACAATACTGAAAGTTTAATTACTCAAATTAAAAATACTTCATTTGACGGAATAGATGCTATTTTGTCGGTTTGTCCATATTACAACAAACCAAGTGCAAGAGGTGTAGTAGCTCATTATCAAGCTGTTGCGGATGCAAGTCCAGTACCTATTATTTTATACAATATTCCTGGTAGAACTGGGATTAATATGTCAGCTGAAACAGTATTAAAGCTGGCGGAGCATCCCAATATTATTGGAGTAAAAGAAGCATCTTGTATCATTGAACAATGCATGGAGATTGCACATCACAAACCAGAAGATTTTTTATTGATTTCAGGAGATGATGTCCAAGCTTTACCTATTATTTCTATTGGAGGTGTGGGAGTTATGTCAGTAATTGCGAATGCATTTCCTCAGCAGTTTTCAGATATGATTCATTTGGCATTAGAAGGAAACTTTGCTGAAGCTAGAAAATCTTTGGGGAATTTCTTAGCAATTGATCCATATCTATACGAAGAAGGTAATCCCGTAGGAGTGAAGAAAATTTTAGAAATAAAAGGAATTATTAGTTCACAAGTGAGATTACCGCTTGTTTCTGCTTCAGAGCAATTGGGAGAGAAATTAGGAAAAATGATTATTCAAGAAAAATTAAATAATTAATTATGTTTGTACACGTAGTAAACTTCTGGTTAAAAAAAGGTTTAAGCAAAGAAGATGTAGCTTTATTTGAAGCTGGAGTTCAATCTTTAGGTACCATTGAAACCGTCACTCAATTTAATGTAGGTAAACCAGCTGGAACAGACCGCCCAGTTATTGATCGCTCATACGATTATTGTCTATTAACCGTTTTTAATGACGAAGCAGGACATGATGTTTATCAAATTGCCCCAATTCATTTAGAATTTATCAAAAATTGTGCTCATTTATGGGACAAAGTTTTAATCTATGATTCAGAAACTATTTAAATTAAGCATCTTAATTGGATTTGTAAGTTTAGTTTCATGTTCCAAACATGTTAAACCAACTAGCTATTACAGTCCAAATTTTAAAGATGGCTCTACAGAACGAAAAGATGGATTAGGATTTGAAATTCCTTACAAATTTCAAATAGATGTATTTTATGCCAATGAAGCACCTAAACAATCTTTCGAAGTCATAGAAACGATCACTGTTTCAGGAGAAGAACCTTTAACAGCAGACCAAACTTATAAGGGAAAAATGCTTAATCGAGGAAACCACCAAAACAAAAAGAAAGAAATTCTTGATGAAATGGTGGCTAAGGCCGTCGATTTAGGTGCAAGTGCTTTGATGGATGTTAACTATAAAGTTTATAGTACAACCACAGCCAATGGTTACACGTTTAGCGGAAAAGCGATTCGTTACGTATTGAAGTAATTCTCAATAACTCCAAATTAGAAATCAAAATTTGACCTTTAGCATCCAAGAAATTCACTTGGATGCTTTTTATTTTTCTTTCCTTGAAAGTCAAAATCCTTTTGTTGCCAATCGTTTTCCCTGAAATCGTTTCTTTTTTTCCATTTTCATCCGTCAAATCGACCGAAAATTGAATGATTCTTTGTCCCAAAGCAATGGGTTCTTGAATCAATAGGGCATTCATCATTACACTATTTTTCAAATCAACATGGATATAAGCCTGTTTATCAGAGGCTTGTGCTGCCCAAAAAGATTTTGGATTCTTATCCCTTAAATTAGATGTAGCATATTTCCCAAATTGTGAACTTGTAGAAATAACATCACTTTTGGTCAATAAATTAACTAAACTTTGATCTCTAATTTGTTTAAATCCCATCATTGAAGCTGAATCGTTGGGATGTATCAATCCGCGGGTATCAACAGGAATATTTAACAACAAATTGGCATTTCTTCCCACCGAAGCCACATAAATTTTCATCAAGGAGTCTGGAGATTTCACTTTATTATCTTGTTCAGGGTGATAGTACCAACCTGGACGAATAGAAACATCTACTTCCGGAGCCACCCAGTGGGTTCCATTTTGCTGTCCATTGCGATAATTATCAAATTTAGGATAACCCGGATAAATTTCATCCCGATTAATTGGACTCCAAGTTGTTTCATAAGCATAACCTCTTTCATTTCCAACCCAACGAATGTCGGGACCTGAATCAGAAAATTGGACCGCCTCAGGCTGATATTTATTGACCATTCCATGAAAAAGTGGCCAATCATATACTTGTTTTTTGCCATTTGGACCTTCACCATTGGCTCCGTCGTACCAAAATTCAAAAATAGGACCATATTGTGTCAATAATTCTTTTTGCATGTATGAATAAACCTCGTTGTACTCATCTGTTCCATACGCTGGATGAAAACGATCCCAAGGAGATAGGTAAATGCCTAATTTCAATCCATATTTTTTACAAGCTTGAGATAATTCTCTGATTACATCTCCTTTTCCATTTTTCCAAGGCGATTTAGCGACAGAATGTGAAGTGTACTTGGAAGGATATAGAGCAAATCCATCATGATGTTTGGCTGTAATGATTAAGCCTTTCATTCCAGATTCCTTTGCAATTCTAGCCCATTGATTACAATCCAATGCTGTAGGATTAAATAATTTAGGAGATTCTTTCCCTTCACCCCATTCTACATTGGTAAAAGTATTCATGTTAAAATGAATAAAACCATAATATTCCAGAGCTTGCCAGTTCAATTGCTTTTGACTTGGAATTGGCAAAATAGGTTGAATATTCTGAGCAAAAGACAAAAGTGGAATAAAGATTAATAATAAAATTTTCAGCTTCATAGTCAAGGAATAATATAATTGAATAATAAAATTGTATAATAATTTATAAAAAGCTAAATTTAATTAAAATTGAGGGTAAAGTAATTGATAATTTTACTTTATATAAAAATTCAACCTATGGCATTACAAAACTTTTCAACAAAGAATTATTCATTGGATTCCTCCAAAACTAAGAACTTCATCATTCCATTTATTTTAGTGACTAGTTTGTTTTTTCTTTGGGGCTTGGCCAATAGCTTGAATGGAACCTTGGTAAAACAATTCCAAGTAGCATTAGATCTACAGAGATGGCAAGCAAATATTGTTGAAACAGCATTTTACATGGGTTATTTTGTCATGGCATTGCCTGCGGGATTTGTCATGAAAAAATTCGGTTATAAAATGGGAATCATTTTTGGCCTATTATTATATGCTTTCGGCGCATTTTTATTCTATCCAGCTGCCTCTTATCGCGAATATTCCTTTTTCTTATTTGCCTTATTTATGATTGCGAGTGGAATTGCTTTCTTAGAAACAGCCGCTAATCTATATGTGACAGTTCTGGGAGATCCTAAAAAAGGCGATTTTCGATTAAATTTAGCACAATCTTTCAATGGACTGAGCGCTATTTTAGGACCTGTAATAGGAGGTTTTTTTATTTTTTCTGAAAAAGAGTACACCAAAGATATTTTAAATAAAATGCCCCTTGCTGAATCTGAGGCAATACGCGTGGCCCATGCAAATTCAGTTCAAGGTCCTTACTTAATCATTGGCGGTATCGTGTTTTTTATTGCTCTGTTATTCATGGTCACGAAAATGCCAGAGGTGAGTGCTACTGAGGAAATTGAAACAACTAAAAATACCCAAGACATAAAAATATCTAGTTTATTGAAAAACAGGCATTTAGCACTAGGAATTTTAGCACAGTTTCTGAATATTGGGGCTCAAGTTTCTATTTGGGGAAATTTCGTAGATATAAAATTGGATTTGGCAAAAAATTCGAATTTATGGATTGTCAATCAAATTTATCAAGTAACCGATTCCATGAGTGCAACTCAAATAGCGAGCTTTCACGCTTCATTTGCGTTTTTATTGTTTATGTTAGGAAGGTTTGTTGGAACGTATTTTATGGGAAAATATGCTTCCAATAAAGTGTTGGGAATTTACTCTATCGGGGCAGTAATATCCATGTTAATTGCTATTTTCGGGGGTGGAATTTTTGCAATAGTTGCTTTGATGATGGTGTATTTTTTCCAATCCATCATGTTTCCAACCATATTTGCATTGGCTTGTAAAGATTTAGGAGAAGGTTCAAAATTAGCCTCTTCATTGATTATCATGTCGATTGCGGGTGGCGCTATTATTCCTCCAATTACTGCCTTTTTATTTAAAATAGGAACTTCTTTGGCATTGTTTATACCTTTAATTTGCTTTGTATTTATAGTTTATTACGCATTTAAAGGTTTTCAAATTAAAACAGATTAATATGCAAAAGTTTATTCTATTGTTAGATTTGAAAAATCAAACTGAATTAATCAATGAATATGAGGAACATCATAAAAATATTCCTTTAGCGATAAAAAAAAGTATTTTAGAAGCTGGTATCTTTGAGATGAATTTATTTAGATTCGAAGATCGTTTGGTGATGGAAATTTTAGCTGATGACCAATTTAGTTTCGAAAATAAAAATAGGATAGACCAAAATAATCAAGACGTTCAAAGGTGGGAAACCTTGATGTCAAAGTACCAAAAAACATTACCCAATACGCCAGATGGTGTAAAATGGGTGTTAACGAAACAAATATTTAGTTTATAATTTATCAAATGAAATCTATTTATCTACAAATAAATCCAGAAGACAATTTATTAGTTGCCTTGCAAGATTTAAAAAAAGGGACAATTATTCAGCACCAAGGGAATGAAATTGTCTTACAAGATGATATCAATGCGAAACATAAATTCACGATTGAAGAAATTAAAAAAGGTCAAAATGCAACCATGTATGGTGTATTGGTAGGCCATGCTTCACAAGATATTCCCAAAGGCGGTCTAATACATACGTTTAATTTGCATCATGCTTCTCAAGATTTTCAAGGAAAACAAAAAGATTTTTCATGGACGCCTCCCAATGTAGATAAATTCAAAAACAGAACTTTTAATGGTTATCATAGAGCGGATGGACAAGTCGGAACCGAAAATTATTGGTTAGTTATCCCATTGGTTTTTTGCGAAAATCGTAACATCGAGATTTTAAAAAATGCGTTTATCAAAGGTTTGGGTTTTCAACAAAATGATCCCTATACCGATAAGGTCCTTTCTCTAAAAAAACAATATGAGTCTGGCATACAACCTGAAAATATCCAATTAGATTTTGACAAAAATGTCCAATTGATTCAAAAAAGCCCTCTTTTTAAGAACATAGATGGTATCAAATTTTTGACTCATGAAAGTGGATGTGGAGAAAACAAGGATGACTCGCTTCATCTATGTGCACTATTGGCTGGTTATTGCTTAAATCCAAATGTAGGTGGAATAACTGTATTAAGTCTAGGTTGTCAACACTCTCAAATTGATGTGTTCAAAAATATATTAAAAGAGAAAGATCCCAATTTCTCTAAACCTATTATGTATTTTGAGCAACAACAAGATGAAGGAAGTGGCGTAGAAAGCTTGTTAAATGAAGTCATTCTGAAAACTTTTGCTGGACTTACTGAAATTAACAAAATTGAACGCAAACCAGCTCCTTTATCTGCTTTACGACTAGGAGTTAAATGTGGGGGATCTGATGGATTTTCAGGTATTTCGGCCAATCCTGCCATTGGTCACACAGCCGATTTATTGGTCGCTTTAGGTGGAACTGTGATGATAGCTGAATTTCCTGAACTTTGTGGTGTGGAACAAGAGCTTCAAAATAGATCTGTCAATGCAGAAGTAGCAGATAATTTTGGCAAATTAATGCGTGAATATGCCAAAAGAGCAGCAGCCATCGGCGCTGGATTTGACATGAATCCTTCTCCAGGCAATATCAAAGATGGACTTATTACAGATGCAATCAAATCGGCAGGAGCTGCTAAAAAAGCGGGAACATCACCCATTGTAGATGCATTAGGATACGGTCAGTACGCAACAAAAAAAGGATTAAATCTAGTTTGTACTCCAGGAAATGATGTTCTAGCTACAACTGGAATGGCTGGAGCAGGAGCAACGGTGCAATTATTTACAACTGGATTGGGTACTCCAACAGGTAATCCTATTTCACCCATGGTAAAATTATCAACCAATACTCGTTTGGCAGAAAAATTACCTGAAATCATCGATATCGATTGTGGGCCTATTATTTCTGGAGATAAAACGGTTGAAGAAATGGGTGAAGAGGTTTTGGAATACGTCATTCAATTAGCATCTGGAGAAATTAATACCAAAGCAATGATTTTGGGACAAGATGATTTTATGTTCTGGAGAAGAGGGGTTTCTCTTTGATGTATGAGGTATGATGTATGATGTAAGATGTAAGATGTAAGATGTATGAGGTAGTGTCGACCCTCGCGGTCGACATATATAATAATAATTCCGACCCATGCGGTCGACATACATAATAGTTATTCCGACCCTTGCGGTTGACATATATAATAATAATTCCGACCCATGCAGTCGACAAATTTTGTTTTAATAATATGATGTTTAATTATACCGGAAAAAAAGTAGTTGTTACGGGAGGAGGATCTGGGATAGGCCGAGCGATTTCTTTGCTTTTTGCTCAGCAGGGTGCTGAGGTGCATATTTTGGATTTAGAAAATCCAACAAGCGTAGGTACAATTAATGAGGTAAAATCCATTCAAAATAAGTCGCAAATACATTTTGTCAATATTACAGACCTGCACGCTGTTGAAGAAGTTGCCACTAATATTGGTACAATCGATATCTTAATCAACAATGCGGGAATTGCACAAATAGGGAATTTGGAAAATACTCAACCAAAAGACTTTCAGCATATTTTCGATGTGAATGTAAAAGGTGCTTACCATTGTATGCAGGCATTCATCAAAGGAATGGTGGCCAAACAAAAAGGCGTTATTCTAAATATGGCTTCTGTTGCTTCTACAGTAGGTATTCCAGATCGTTTTGGATATAGTATGTCCAAAGGTGCCATCGTTTCTATGACACAATCCGTAGCCAAAGATTATTTACACAAAGGAATTCGATGCAATTGCATTTCTCCGGCAAGAGTTCATACACCGTTTGTTGATGGATTTATAGCCAAAAATTATCCCAATAATCAGGAGGAAATGTTCCAAAAATTATCAGCCACCCAACCCATTGGAAGAATGGCAAAACCAGAGGAAATTGCCACATTAGCGCTGTATTTATGCTCCGATGAGGCTTCTTTTGTTACTGGTTGCGATTATCCCATTGATGGTGGATTTATTTATCTAAACAATTAATTTTTTAAACTATGAAAACCAAATTAACAGCCGTTTTACTTTTTTTAAGCTTAAGCATGAGCTCTTTTCAAGCTGAAAATCCAATCAGAATCGTATTTTTTGGAGATTCCATTACTCAAGCAGGAGTGGGGCCAACAGGTTACATTACTCAAATGACCAAAATGATTGCAGATAAAGGATTGGGAGGTAAATACGAATTGATAGGAGCAGGAATTGGTGGCAATAAAATATACGATTTATACCTTCGCCATGAGGATGATGTCATTGCTAAAAAACCACAAATTGTGATTATTTATATTGGTATCAATGATGTTTGGCATAAAACATCTTCAAGAACAGGAACAGATGCTGACAAATTTGAAAGGTTCTACAATGCTTTAATCAAAAAGATACAAAACTCTGGTAGTCAAGTACTTATTTGCACACCAACAGTCATTGGAGAGAAATTTGATAACAGCAATGAAAATGATGGAGATTTGAATGCTTATTCAGCTATTATCAAAAGAATTGCTGAAACCAATGCTTGTAAATTAATTGATTTAAGAAAAGCATTCATGGATTATGAAGTAAAATATAACATAGAAAATAAAGCTTCAGGCATTTTAACAACCGATCGAGTACATTTAAATGAAGCAGGAAACAAATTTCTAGCTGAAACTATGTGGGATACTATTAAAAATTTATAAGAATGAAATTAGTAAGAATTGGCCAAGTAAATCAAGAAAAACCTGCTGTATTGATCGGTGATAAATATTTAGATGTGTCACCTTTTATTACAGATTTCAATGAACGTTTTTTTGAGGAAAATGGCATTGAAAAATTGGCAAATATTGTTTCAAATGAATCATTAACTGAAATAACATCCATTGGTCGAATCGGTTCTTGTGTAGCAAGACCTTCCAAGATAATTTGCGTTGGACTCAATTATGCTGACCATGCCAAAGAAACAGGCGCAGCTATTCCAACGGAACCCATTTTATTTTTCAAAAGTACTAGTGCATTAAGCGGCCCATTTGACGAAGTAATCATTCCTAAAAATTCCGTAAAAACCGATTGGGAAGTAGAATTAGCAATAGTTATTGGTAAAAAAGCCTCCTATGTAGAAGAAAAAGATGCTTATGATTATGTTGCCGGATATTGTCTTCATAATGACTATTCAGAAAGAGAATTTCAATTAGAAAGAGGGGGTAATTGGTCAAAAGGTAAAGGATGCGACACATTTGCACCATTAGGACCAGTTTTAGTTACCAAGGACGAAATTTCAGATGTTCATCAATTAAACATGTGGTTGGATGTCAATGGTAAAAGATTTCAAACGAGCAATACCAATCAATTGATTTTCAACGTCCCACAAGTAGTTTCTTACATTTCTCAATTCATGACTTTATTGCCTGGGGATGTCATTTCCACAGGAACTCCGCACGGAGTAGGTCTAGGATTTAATCCACCTATCTTCTTGAAACCAGGTGATGTTGTTACCTTGGGAATGGATGGTTTGGGAGAGCAGAAGCAGGTCGCAAAGAGTTATGAATTATGATTTATGAATTATGATTTTTTCAAACACTCAGTAATTTAAATGTTAATCCATAATCCATAATCCATAATCCATAATCCATAATTCATAATTTATAATTCATAATTAAATTGTTATGATCGATTCTCACCAACATTTTTGGAATTATCAGCCGGAAAGGGATACATGGATTACCCCAAAGATGATCAAAATTCGGAAAGATTTTTATCCGAATGAGTCATCTATTATCTTTCAAAAACAAGGAATTGAAGCATGTGTGGCCGTTCAGGCGGATTCGTCTGAGGAGGAAACCTTGTTTTTATTGGCTTTAGCAGAACAAAATGATTTTATTCAAGGTGTTGTAGGTTGGGTGGATTTACAAGCGGAAAATATTGAGGAACGGCTAGAATATTTTTCTCAATTTGAGGCATTGCGTGGATTTAGACATGTAATTCAAGGAGAAAAAGACCCATTATTTTTTGAAAGAACTGCTTTTTTACAGGGTATTCAACAATTGGAAGTATTTGATTTCACCTATGATATTTTAATTTATCCGCATCAGTTAGCTTCCAGTGTGGCTTTTGCTCAAAAATTCCCGAATCAAAAAATGGTCTTAGATCATTTAGCAAAACCGCCATTTGTTTCAGGCGATTTATCCGATTGGAAAAAAAATATTCATGGATATAAAGAATTAGAACATGTTTCTGCCAAAATTTCGGGTTTAATAACAGAAGCTAATTGGAAAACATGGACAAGCGATGAAATCAAAATTTCTATTGATACAGCTTTAGAGGTTTTTGGTCCCAAACGATTGATGTTCGGTAGCGATTACCCCGTTGTTTTAGTAGCAGGAGCTTTGGAAAAATGGCTGGAAACCTTTGAAACGTGTATTGAGTCATTAAGTCCGACAGAAAAAATATTAATCAAGGAGCAAAATTGTCGTCAATTTTATCAAATTTAAAGCATTATGAACTTAGGATTAAAGGAGAAAGTAATCATTGTAACGGGTGGCGCCAAAGGAATTGGAGAAGGAATCAGTCAGGCATTGGCATTGGAATCGGCCATGGTAGCCATTGTAGGTAGAAACCAAGCGGATAATGAAAAATGCATTGAAAAAATTCATGCTACAGGCGGACAAGCCTTTTCTTTTGTAGCGGAGCTTTCGAATCCAGAAGAATGCCAAAAAGTAGTGGAAGAAATTGCTACTTTTTTTGGAAGAATTGATGGTTTGGTGAACAATGCAGGAATTAATGATGGAGTAGGATTGGCGAAAGGAAATTATGAGCTATTTATGAAATCCTTGCATTCCAACTTGGTTCATTATTATTTAATGGCGCAAGCCTGTTTACCCTATTTGATTAAATCCAAAGGTGCCATTGTCAACATTGGTTCAAAAACAGCCGAAACGGGGCAAGGTGGGACATCTGCTTATGCCGCAGCCAATGGAGGCCGCAATGCCTTAACCCGCGAATGGGCAGTGGAATTATTACCTTATGAAATCCGTGTCAATTCCGTGATTGTGGCAGAATGTTATACTCCTTTGTATGACAGATGGATCAAAACATTACCTGATCCTGACAAAACATTGGAAGAAATCAAAGAAAAAATACCATTAGGAAAGCGCATGACCACTGCCGAAGAATTGGGAAGCATGGTTACGTTTTTAATGTCGCCCAAATCCAGTCATACCACTGGGCAATTGATACATGTGGACGGCGGTTATGTGCATTTAGATAGAGCATTATTGTAATGAAAATAGATTTTAGTCAAATTGAAACTCCAGGAGTCATTGTATTTCCGGATATTGTTCAAAAAAACATTGATTGGGTCATTCGAAAAGTAGGGGATGTCAATCGCTTGAGACCACACATCAAAACCCATAAAACCAAGGAAGTTAATGACATGCTTTTGGCTTCTGGAGTGACCAAATTCAAAGCTGCTACCATTGCTGAAGCTGAAATATTAGCCTTGTCAGAAGCTCCAGATGTCTTGATATCCATGCAATTGACTGGCCCACATATAGATAGATTGATTCAATTGATCAGTAAATATCCAAAGACTACCTTTTCAGCCCTTTTTGATGATTCTTCTGCTCTTCAACAGTATCAAACAGCAGCGGCACAGGCAGGAATTCATTTGAATCTCTATATAGATTTGAATGTTGGGATGAATCGGACAGGAATTGTGCCCGAAAAAGCATTAGCATTGATTGATGAATTAAATACTTGTACAAATATCTACTTAAAAGGCGTACATGCTTACGATGGCCACATCAGAGATAATGAGATGGCAGACCGCCAAGCGCATGTAGGCCATGATTTTGCTGAATTCTGGACCTTGAAAAAAGCCTTGGACGAACAATTTCCGCATTTAGAATACGTAGTAGGCGGCACACCCAGTTTTTTGGTGCATTACTCAGAAAACCAATTTACTTGCAGTCCCGGCACCTTTGTCTTCACCGATGCCGGTTACCAAGCCTTATATCCAGAACACAGCCTAGAGCAAGCAGTTTATATTGTAAGCAGAATTATTTCGAAACCCACCAACCACACCATTTGCTTGGACATGGGCCATAAATCCGTCGCCCCAGAAAATTCCATAGATAACCGCGTACGATTCCTATTTAATCCCGAATTCAAGCTATTGAGTCAATCCGAAGAACACGGAATTGTTGAAGTAGGGGATTCAAGCCAATATGCAGTAGGTGATGTGATTGTGATGCAACCATATCACGTTTGTCCAACAATTAACTTAACTCAAAACTTGCAAGTGATAAAGAATGGGGTGAAAGTAGGTGAGTGGGTGGTGTTGGGGAGGAATAGGAGGATTGGGGTATGATGAATCTGAAATCGTAGTGTCCTTTGTGGTAAAAATAGAATAAGATTTACCACAAAGACACGGAGATTTCACAAAGGATTCCGGCATTATTCAGCTTTTATAAAATGAATATTCGTGTATTCTAATTCCTTTAGCTTCTTTTTCAAAGTAAGTCCTTTCGTATTCAATAATTTTTCTAGTTCATTAAAGTCCACAACTGGTATCATTAAGTCATAATTACCCGCAAAATTGGTATTATTTATGATGGGTTTTTTGTATTTCTCGGTCAATTTTTTTGCAATTAAACCCAAATCCACATTTTTAAATAGTAGACTATCAGGTGATATAGATGCAAAGCCTGTGTAACTTGGATTTTTAGAAATAATTGTTCGGTGCTTTATGAGGGTTAAGGAATCTAATAAACATAATTCATAAGTCGCTTCTAGTCTTTTAGTATTTTCAATGTGAAAACCATAGACTTGAGACAAATTTTTCAATAGAATTTTATTGTTGTTAGAAAAATCATTCTTGTGATTTATAAAATTGACATTAATAATGGTCATTACCTTTAATGGTTCGTTACTCTCTATTAACATTTCATCCTTATCGAGTAAACTAGCGATCATTGATTTCAGACTTGTTTCTTTAAAACTAGATTCATTTCCTTTGTGAGATATGCTAGAATCCAAATCTTTTTTCAACAAGGATTGTTCGATCTTTAAAGAATAATCTTTGTTATTAATATTTAGCATTTCTATGGTTTGATCCATAAAAAAAAGCGGAATAATAAGAAAAATGGTATTATGTATAGCATGAAAGAAAAATCCTACCATCACATTATGTTTAACCCTTAAATATCCTAAAAATAGTCCAACGATAAATTGTGGAGCCACTAATAAAGGTGCAACAAGGAATAAAGAAACAGAGTAATCATAATTTGATAAATGAACAAGGCCAAAAACGATGGCTGAAAAATAAAATATAGCACGAAATTGATTTGTCCAAAAATTGGCCAAATGCGTCTTCACTTTAATTTTATTTGGCTTACCTGTAATAGAAGTTAAAAGGATAATCAATTGTGCTAATAAATTATGCCTAAATCGAAGGTAAAGTCGAAAAAATAATTCTTCTATCAAGGGTATCATAATCACACCTAAAATGACTAAAATCTCAATAGGCAATTGAAAAAGCATCAAAATCTTGTTTTTTCCAAAATCCACAAGGTCCATTTTACCCAAACCCAACAATAGAGGCATAAGAATTGACATTAACAGAATATCGATAAGGAGGATAACAAAAAATCTTTTGGCTATGTGTTTCCAAGTTTGAATTGGATCTTTTTGTTCAACTGGTTTTTTAAGAAATGCCCATAGGTCTTTGTATATTTCTCGAATGGAATGGATC
The DNA here is from genome assembly GCA_046073945.1 of Aquirufa sp. GTDB lineage: Bacteria > Bacteroidota > Bacteroidia > Cytophagales > Spirosomataceae > Aquirufa. The sequence continues at coordinate 30,409 of JBJTNH010000032.1, forward strand.
ATAATGGTTAGGGTGAGAGTGAAAGAATGATTTAAATGGTTAGAGGTAATAAACTATTTAAAGATATGAAAAATAAAACCTTGTAAGAGATTATTTCAAGATTTTTTTATCTTTTCAAGCAATCGAGATCTTCTTTTATTACTGCTTCCATTGTTCTATTTTTTAGAAATATATGCTAATTATCATATAATCAAAGACATATGCGATTAACCTTTGAAACGCTTTTAAGAATAAAATTCATACTCAAAAGTATGTCTTTTAGGAATAAATTTTAATAAGTATTTTGACAATATTTTTAAAAATAATTTTATAAAGAGCCTACTGTAAGTGTCCCTAATTAACAGACAGTTTAGAATTGAAGAAAAAACCTTTAATTTTAAATTGAATATGAAGAAGACCCGATTTACAGAAACGCAAATTGTTTCGATTTTGAACCAGCAGGAGAGCGGCC
>JBJTNH010000033.1:0-36643 GCA_046073945.1 Aquirufa sp.
TATTAATAATTCCCATATAAACGCCATATCTTTCTTTGGGTATTTCATTAACAACTAATAAGTAAGGAATTCCCATCATACTTGCCCATCCAATTCCGAAACCTGTAATAGCTACAAACAATAAATTTTTGTCTTGAATAAAAGGGAAAGTCAAGAATCCTGCCGCAGCTAAAAGTAAACAAATCATGTGTACGCTTTTTGCTCCATATTTATTGGCAAATCTTGCCAATGCCAATGCCGATAAAAAAGTGACAATGTTATACCAACCGTTCACTAAACCTGTCCAAGAAACAGCCTCTTCATATTGAGTTGGGTTATCCTTGGGAGTTGCATTCCAAATGGAAAGCGCAATACTTTTAGAGGAATTTTGCCAATAGCAAAAAAGTGCATACCATTGAAATAAATAAATCAAGGCCAATTGCCACATGACTTTTGGCATAACGGTTAAGGCTTCAATGATTTCTTTTAAAGATTCGCCCAGGGATATTTTTTTAGATCTTAATAAGGCTAATTCTTCATCGCTAGGCACTATTTCTTCTGTTGTTTTCATGGACCACCAAATGGAACCTATGGAACAAACAGCTCCTAAGAAAAAGGAGGCATAAACCCATGTAGGCAATGATCCGGTTTTTCCGATGAAAATCATGGGAAAAATAAATAAAGATAAATTGGCCAACGTTTGTCCAAAACCCGTGAAAAAACTTTGCATTTGGAAACCCGTAGGTTGTTGTTCTTCATTTAATTTATCAGCCACAAATGCCCTGTAAGGTTCCATGGCGGTGTTATTTCCCGCATCTAAAATCCATAAGAGTCCAGCAGCCATCCAAAGTGAACTACTAAATGGATAAAGCAGTAAACAAATGCTACATAATAAGGCTCCAATAAAAAAATACGGTTTCCGACGGCCCCATTTAGGATGCCATGTACTATCACTTAATGCACCAATAAATGGCTGAATGAGTAAGCCTGTAACGGGTCCGGCCAGATTGAGTAAGGGGATTTGATCCGGACTAGCCCCTAGAAAATCATAAATAGGATTGACTGCACTTTGTTGTAATCCGAATGAATATTGAATGCCAAAAAATCCGACATTCATGTTGATAATTTGACTGAAAGTGAGGTAAGGTTTTTTGAACGCCATGCTTGAATGTTTAAATACAATTTTAAATATAAATAATCATATTGAAATTAACAAAGAACCCATTTTCACTTTTCTCTTTTCACTTTTCTCTTTTCTCTTTTCTCTTTTCTCTCTTCTCTTTTCTCTCTTCTATTTTCTATTTAATATTCTTGACTCAAAGGATGAATCATCAATTCATCAATCACCACGTGCGGAGGCTGATTCATAATAAAAGCAATACTTTCTGCCATGTCATTTGGGCTTAACCAATCTAGATGGGAAGGATGTCCTTGAGGTTCAGCATGGAACATGGAATCAACAAGTCCAGAATAAACAACTGAAACTTTGATTCCATCTTTTCTAACTTCTTTTCTCAGAGCCTCCGAAAATGCATGTTGGGCGTATTTGGAAGCACAATACAATGAGCCACCATCAAAAACACGTTTCGCCACATCGGAAGCGATGGAAATAATATGTCCTTTTTTAGCATTTTTCATGAAGGGTAATACTGCTTTTGAAAATAGAAATGTTCCTTTGACATTCGTTGCAAAAACCGCATCCCATTGTTCAGCTGTATAAGAATCCGTTGGTCCAAAAGCGCCAATACCTGCATTATTGATTAAAAAATCAATCTTTTGGAAGGTATGTTCCGTTTTTTCAACTGCCATTTGAACAAATTCTTCATCCGCAATATCTCCGGCAAAATACAAAGGACGATGGCCAATTTCTGTTATTTCAGCAGCTAAATCTTTTAGTTCGCCGACATTTCTTGCTATTAAACTTAATTGAAAATTTTGTTGTGCTAAATGGATGGCCAATGCCCTTCCGATTCCTTTGGATGCACCTGTTATGATGGCTGTGCGAGGTATTTGTGTCATTTTTTTATATTTTCGTAATAAAATTCGATCGATTTCGTTCTTTTGTCAAACTTAACCATTAATTGATTCAATGATTAATCCTTTCAGATTTATTTTCCTATTCGTTTTCATTCAAATTGTTTTTTCTTGTACACAACCTTTGGAAGAAAATAATACCTTAATTCCTGATGGATTAGTGGATGCCAATACGCCAAATTTTGATTCCCGACTTTTTGCGATTGGTCAATTCGAAGGACCAATGACTTGCACGGCAACCTATATTGAAGTCCCCAATCAGAGTTTAGACTCCCCAGCATACATTATCACCAACGGTCATTGTACCAATTTTAATTATGAAGATAATCCCATTTATGTCGACGTTCCATTGAATGCAAAAGTGACATTTAAGGTTTTAGCAGGTGTACCTGAAAGTCAACAAATTAGTTTTTCGACAAAAAAGATTGCCTATGCTACAATGAAAGGGACAGATTTGGCCATTGTAGAGTTGAATCATAGTAATCAAGAATTGAAAAAAGCTGGAATAATTCCATTGAAAATAGCAAGTTCAATACCAGCTTTGGGAAGCAGCATTCAAGCATTTGGTTTTCCACTTTCTTTACAACCGATACAATTGCGAGTTAGCAATGGAACTCAAGGAAATAGTTCTTCGATTGCGGAATTTATTTGGCTATGGCAAGATTTTTATTCCAATAATTTTAAAAACATTTCAGGAGGGAGTTCAGGTTCTCCCGTTATGGAAAATCTCAATAAAGGAATATGGGGGATGGTTAATACAACCACCGCCAATGGCCTTGGGACTTGTGAATTAGGTTCTCCCTGTGAATTTTTGAATAATTATAGTCCAACTGTTCATGCCTCCACTACTTATACCTTAGATATCCGTTCGATACGTAATAGTTTTAACAATAAGGGGCTTTTTGATATACAATTACCAAGTAATGAATTGGAAAAGCCAACCAATTTTACTGTTCGTTTAGATAACGACGTTCGGAATTTTAATCGATTTCAATCGATCAATGAATTATTGCACTTTGTGTCATCCGATTATTCAAAAACGTCTTATCGAATTGATTTATTGGAATCGTACAACAGGAAAAACACCATCGGCTTTTTACCCATGACTTCTGATACTATGAAGGTACATTTTCCCGAAAAGGAAGGATTTTACGTCATTAGTTTCTTGCGGAATCAACAAAAAAATTATTTGACCTTTAATATGGATTTTACTGCACCCAATGCAGATTTAATTCAATTAAGTCAAAACAAAGGTTCTGACGGTTATTCCATAGAACCGATTTTCAAATATCCTGAAATTGTCAATTATAAATGGAAGGTGGGCCCAGCTGCCAATTGCAATTGTGCTGATAAAACGGATCTTGAACCTTATTATCGATTTGCTAAATTTATTTCGACGAGCGAATTGCCAGCTAAAGTATGTATTTATGGGTTTGATCTTGCAGGAAATGAATCTAATGTGAAGGAATTTATTTTGCAGAAATAGAAATTGCTATTTTCAGGATAGAAATATTAGAATATTAATTTTAAATTTTCTATTTTCGACTTTTTAAAATAATACCTATTTATGATAAACGATTCGATTTATATTAAAGCTCAGCAAGAAGTTTTTGATGTGGTGATTGTTGGTTCTGGAGCAGGAGGGGGAATGGCAGCTTATACATTGGCAAAAGCTGGTGTTAAAGTTTGTGTTCTTGAGGCTGGACAACCTTTTGATCCCGCTGATCCTAAAAACATCACTCAGTTAAAATGGCCTTATGAGTCGCCAAGAAGGGGAGCAAGTTCTACCCGTCCATTTGGTGATTTTGATGCTGCTTATGGAGGATGGAACATTGAGGGAGAACCTTATACATCTAAAAATGGAACAACCTTCGATTGGTTTCGTGCCAAAATGGTGGGTGGACGTACCAATCACTGGGGAAGAATTTCCTTGCGTTTTGGACCAGATGATTTTAAGCGTGCAAGTATAGATGGATTAGGGGATGATTGGCCGATTGGTTATGATGATATGAAGCCATATTACGACCGCGTAGAGAAATTAATTGGCGTTTTTGGAACCAATGAAGGATTACGTAATGATCCAGATGGTCAATTTTTACCGCCTCCAAAACCTCGTTTACATGAGTTGATGATCATGAAGGCCAACAAAAAGTTGGGAATTCCAACGTATCCATCTCGTATGGCTATGTTGACGAAGAAAATCAATGATGAACGTGGAAAGTGTTTCTATTGTGGACAATGCGGAAGAGCTTGTATGGCCTATGCCGACTTCTCTTCATCTTCTGTTTTGATTAAACCTGCTGTTGCAACAGGAAATACGACTTTGATTACTTATGCGATGGTTCGTGAGGTAATGACAGATCCTACTACAGGATTAGCAACCGGTGTTTCTTACGTAAATACGGTTAATCTTCAAGAATATTCAATCAAAGCTAAGGTGGTTATTTTGGCAGCAAGTGCTGGAGAAACTGCTCGTTTATTATTGAATTCTAAGAGCTCAAGATACGCTAATGGATTAGCTAACTCATCAGGAGTAGTTGGTAAATATTTGAATGATTCTACTGGAGCTTCTCGTTCTGGAATTATTCCTGCTTTATTAGACAGACCTCGTTACAATGAAGATGGAGTAGGAGGAATGCACATTTATACTCCATGGTGGTTAGATAACAAAAAGTTGGATTTCCCTAGAGGTTATCACATTGAATACGGTGGTGGTATGGGAATGCCTGGTTATGGATTTGGTTCAGGTATTGAATCAATGAATGGTAAGGCTGAATATGCCAAAGATGGAAAAGCTAAGCCTGCAGGTGGATATGGATTAAGCCTAAAAGAAGATTATAAGAGATTCTATGGTGCTTATGTTGGATTTGCAGGAAGAGGTGAGCCAGTAGTTAGAGAAGATAATTATTGCGAAATAGATCCAACTACGGTGGATAAATACGGTATTCCGGTATTAAGATTCCATTATAAATGGTCTGATTACGAAATCAAGCAAGCTAAGCACATGCAAGAAACGTTTGAAGAAATTATTCATGCTATGGGTGGAGTTCCAATGGGTAAAAAGCCAGGTCCAGAAAATAATTATGGATTAGCTGAGCCAGGAAAAATCATCCACGAAGTAGGTACTGCGCGTATGGGTAATGATCCTAAAACATCTGTGTTGAATTCAAATTGTCAAGCACATGATGTGAAAAACTTATTTGTGGCTGATGCAGCTCCTTTCGTTTCTCAAGGTGATAAAAATGCTACTTTAACCATTTTAGCTTTATCATTAAGAACGTCAGAATATATTCTAGATCAACGTAAAAAAGGCAATATCTAATGAAAAGAAGAGATTATTTAAAAAACTTAGGATTAAGTTCATTGGGACTTGCAGTGTTGAGTCCAGATATTCAAGCAGCAGAATCATTAGATCATTTCCCTGCTCCTAAAACTGCCACAGGTGAATTGAAAATTCCTGGTGGTCGTACAAAAGATGAAGCAGAAAGAGATGCTCGTTTAATGGCTGAAAAGTTCTTAAATGCACATGAACTTGCGACTATCACAGTACTTACGGATATTATTATTCCTGCAGATGGTAAATTTGGTAGTGCTTCTCAATCGGGCGTTACCGGTTTTATTGAGTTCATTGTAAAAGACAAACCAGAATTGAAAACACCTGTTAGAGGAGGTTTAGGATGGTTAGATGCTGAATCAAAAAAGCGTTTTCAAAAAGTATTCGTTGAAATCACTCCAGCACAACGTATCAAGATAGTTGATGATATCGCTTATCCTGAATTAGCTAAAAAAGAATTCTCTCAAGGTGTTAGTTTCTTTTCTATGATGAGAAATTTAACCGCCACGGGGTACTTTACTTCTAAAATGGGAATTGAAGATTTAGGCTACAAAGGAAATACTCCCAATGAATGGGAAGGTGTTCCTGCCGATGTATTAGCCAAATATGGCTTTGCGTAACTAAACTCTTGATGTATGGATGTAAGATGTATGATGTAAGATGTAAGAGGAATTATATGGAATTTTAATTCTACATACTTAAATCATCATACATCTTACATCATACATCTTACGTCTTACATCATACCTCTTAATTTGATAATTCCTCACATATTCAAATCCAATCAGCAAATAGTAGCTGCGGTGAGTACACGAAAGGGTGGCGTGAGTCCTTTCCCATTCGACTCATTAAATTTAGGTGTACATACTCCTGATACCCCTGAAAATATACAACATAATCTCTTAGGTTTCACTGAAAAATTAGATATTCCATTCGATGCATTAGCTCGTTCTTATCAATGTCACGGTGATCAAATTCTAGTTACAGATTCACCCATATACGCGGAAAATTTTGATGCAATCATCACCAACACCCTGAATGTTTTTCCTGGCGTGGGTATCGCTGATTGCTGTCCTATTTTATTGGCTGATCCCGTTCATCAAGTGGCAGCAGCGATTCATGCAGGTTGGAAAGGGACTGTAAAAGAGATTGTTCGAAAAACTGTGGAAAAAATGCAAGAAGATTTTCAATCGAACCCCAATGATATTTTAGCTTACATTGGACCATGCATCAGTCAAGAATTTTTCGAAGTTGGCGATGAGGTAGCAGAACAATTTTCAGCAGAAGTTAAAGTGAAAATAAAAGACAAATTTCATGTTGATTTGAAAAAAGGCAATGCCATTCAGTTGCAAAATGCGGGCGTCAAACAAATCGAAATATCTCCTTTATGTACAATCAAAAACAATGACCTTTTTTTCTCTTTCAGAAAAGAAAATGGTAATACAGGTAGAATGTTAGCGGTGATTGGATTTAAATAGGTAATAGGTAAAAGGTAATAGGTAATAGGTAAAAGGTAAGAGGTAAGAGGTTTTCTCTCTTCTCTCTTCTCTTTTCTTTTCTCTCTTCTCTCTTCTTACATCAAACCGTTCTTTCTTTAAAAAACGCTTCCAATCCTCCTTGGTAGGCTTTGGCGTCACTTAAACTACAATCAGCTCGAAGTTCTCCAAGATGAATCAATAAAATTCGATCGCAAATAGATTCTACTTCACTGAGTATATGGCTGGAAAATAAAATGATTCTGCCTGGACTTAAATGTTTGATCAGATTTCTAATTTCAGTCATTTGGTTGGGATCAAGGCCACTGGTTGGTTCATCTAAAATTAATATTTTAGGATCATGCAAAATCGCTTGAGCAATCCCGACTCTTTGTTGATAACCTTTAGAAAGCTCGTTGATTTTCTTTTTTTGTTCCTTTTGTAAACCAACTAAGTCAATAACCTCTTGAATTCTTTGTTTCAGTTTTTTGCTTGGAATTTGATGAATCTCTCCAACAAATTGTAAAAATTCTTTGACATACATATCGGTATACAAAGGATTGTTTTCTGCCAAGTAGCCAATGATTTTTTTTATTTCAATGGGGTTTTCAGATATATCAAATTGATTAATCTGTGCATCGCCTTCATCTGGTTTGATTTGTCCCATCAACATTTTCAGCGTTGTCGATTTTCCTGCACCATTCGGGCCTAAAAATCCTACAATTTCTCCTTCATTTATTTCAAAGGAAATGGAATTGACCGCTTTTTGTTGTCCAAATTTTTTAGAAAGATGGCTGACTTTAATCGACATACTCGAAAGATTATTGATAATATTGCAAAGGTAGGTAAAATGGGAACTAAAACTGCTTACCTTTGTGTTTTCGTAGGTAAAAATGCTTAATTTATGCAAGAGGAACAGATTCGTTTAGATAGTATTGAAGATGCAATTGAAGATATCCGTCAAGGTAAAATAATTATTGTGGCGGATGATGAGGATAGAGAGAATGAAGGTGACATGATTTGCGCTTCAGAAGCTATTACTCCAGAATTAGTCAATTTTATGGTTACGGAAGCGCGCGGTTTGATGTATGTTTCACTCACAGAAGATCGTTGTAATGCTCTAGGACTAGAGATGATGGTGGATAACAACACAACATCCCATGAAACACCCTTTACTGTTTCTGTCGATTTATTAGGAAATGGTTGCACAACAGGAATTTCAGCTTCTGATCGTTCCAAAACAATTAGAGCTTTAGTTGATCAAACAACTACTCCAGCCGATTTGGGCCGTCCTGGTCATATTTTTCCTCTGAAAAGCAAATCAGAAGGCGTTTTAAGAAGAACTGGTCATACGGAAGCATCCATGGATTTTGCCCGTTTAGCGGGTTTTAAACCTTCTGGCGTATTAATTGAAGTGTTGAATGAGGATGGAAATATGGCAAGATTGCCAGATTTGCGCCGTATTGCAGATAAATTCAATTTAAAATTGGTGACAATCAAGGATTTGATTGAATACCGTTTGAACAAAGAGTCATTGATTCATCGTGAAATTGGCGTAAATATGCCTACGCAGTGGGGAAATTTCGAGTTAATCGCTTTTAAACAAAAAAATACGGGAGATACCCATTTAGCTCTAATCAAAGGTACTTGGGATAAAGATGAACCCGTGTTGGTTCGAGTGCATAGTTCTTGTGTAACAGGAGATATTTTTGGATCTTGTAGATGCGACTGTGGGGGACAATTGCATAAAGCAATGGAATTGGTCGAAAAAGAAGGCAAAGGCGTGATTTTATATATGTTTCAAGAGGGTAGAGGAATTGGTTTGTTGAATAAATTGAAAGCCTATAAATTGCAAGAAATGGGTAGAGATACCGTGGAGGCTAATTTAGAATTAGGGTTTGCAATGGATGAAAGAGATTATGGGGTGGGTGCTCAAATTTTACGTGATTTAGGTGTTCATAAAATTCGATTAATTTCAAATAATCCTAAAAAACGTGCCGGTTTATTGGGTTATGGTTTAGAAATTGTGGAATCTGTCCCTATTGAAATTCAGGCTAATCCTCACAATGAATCTTATTTGAAAACGAAAAGAGATAAAATGGGTCATACCATTCTGAAATAGTCTTTGGTTAGCTGATTGTTAAAGCTATGATTGAAATTAAAGGAATACATAAGGAATTTAATGGACGAGTAGTCTTGGATGGAATCGATGGTGTTTTCAAACAAGGAACTATTAGTATGGTGATTGGCGGGAGTGGAACTGGTAAAAGTGTATTGCTGAAATGCATGATTGGTATTTTGAATCCAGAAAAAGGCGAAGTTCTTTTTGATGGACGTAATATTATTCATGGCGACTTAGAAACTGTCAAGGAAATTCGTCGAGAAATGGGCGTTTTATTCCAAGGTGGGGCATTGTTTGATTCAAAAACAGTGTTAGAAAATGTTCGATTTCCTTTGGATATTTTATCTTCTCAATCCATTTCAGAAAAAAATGATCGAGCGATGCATTGCATTCAGCGTGTAGGTTTGGAACATGCCGCGCATTTAATGCCTTCAGAAATTTCAGGTGGAATGAAAAAAAGAGTGGGAATTGCTCGAGCGATTGTAATGAATCCCAAATACCTTTTCTGCGACGAACCCAACTCTGGTTTGGATCCTTTAACAGCTGTTAAAATTGGTTTATTGATTCAAGAGATCACAGAAGAATATAATATCACAACGGTTGTTATTTCGCATGATATGAATTCTGTGATGAGAATGGGAGAGTATATCATGTTTTTGAAAGATGGAAAAAAATTATGGGAAGGCAGTAAATCTAATTTGTTGCAAACCACAGAACCTGCATTACAAGAATTCTTGTCAACAAAGTTAATTTAACATGGAGCAACAGTCAAAAGCACCCATAGTTCAGGAATATGTTTCCTTAAAGACATTGAATACTTTTGGTATAGACGTTAAAGCCAAATATTACACAGAAATAACCCAGATTGAACAATACATTCAATTATTAAATGAAGGAAAATATGCCTCTATTTCGCATTTTTTTTTAGGAGGAGGGAGTAATATTTTACTGACCAAAGATCTCGATGCTTTACTCGTGAAAATATCCTTGATGGGGATAGAAATAGTCAAAGAGGACGCCGAGCATATTTGGATAAAGGCTGGATCGGGAGTTATTTGGGATGACTTTGTTCAATATACTGTTCAACATAATTGGTCAGGTTTAGAGAATTTATCCCTCATTCCAGGGACCGTTGGTGCTGCGCCTATGCAAAATATAGGGGCTTATGGTGTTGAAATAAAAGATACTTTTGATCATTTAGAAGCATTGAATTTATCGAAAAGGACAATCGATCAATTTAAAAATGAAGATTGTCAGTTTGGGTATCGTGAAAGTTATTTTAAGCATGCAGGAAAGGGAAATTATTTGATTACCTCTGTTTGTTTCAAATTGAACAAGCAAGCAAATCCCCAAACATCTTATGGCGCGATTCAAGATGTTTTACAAGCGAAAAATATTGTTAAGCCATCCATAAAAGATGTTGCGGAGGCTGTGGTTGAAATTCGTCAAAGTAAATTACCCAATCCCAAAGAAATTGGAAACTCGGGTAGTTTTTTTAAAAATCCAACCGTTTCAAAGGAGGAAGCCGATCGTTTGATGAAAGCTTTTGAAGGAATTCCTCATTATCCCGTCTTGGGAAGTTCTGACGTTAAATTCCCAGCAGGTTGGTTCATTGAACAAGCAGGATGGAAGGGATATAGAGAAGGAGATGCTGGAGTCCACAGCAAACAGGCACTTGTATTAGTCAATTATGGAAATGCAACAGGTACGGAAATTGTTCAATTGTCTGAAAAGATTAAAAAATCCGTTTTTGATAAATTTGGAGTCCATTTAGAAACAGAAGTAAATATTATATAAATATGAAATTACCTACTCTTGAAAGCATTGGTAAAGGTCCATTTTTTTTAATGGCAGGAAGTTGTGCCATTGAAAGTCGCGATTTAGCTTTTGAAATTGGTGAGAAAATTGACGCCATGTGCAAGTCGATGGGTATTCCCTTTATTTTCAAAGGATCATATCGAAAAGCAAATCGAACAAAAATTGATTCTTTTACAGGAATTGGTGATATCAAAGCTTTAGAAATTTTAAAAGAAGTGGGAACTCATTTGAATGTTCCAACTGTCACTGATATTCATGAAAGTGCTGAGGCAGCCATGGCAGCCTCTTATGTAGATGTTTTGCAAATTCCTGCGTTTTTATGTCGTCAAACGGATTTATTAGCCGCCGCGGCCAAAACAGGTAAAGCTGTGAATATCAAAAAAGGACAATTTATGTCGGGTGCATCCATGAAATTTGCGGTTGAAAAAGTCATGCATGAAAACCCTGAAGCAGTTGTTTACTTAACGGATAGAGGTAATTCCTTTGGATATGGTGATTTAGTCGTTGATTATCGAAATATACCTGAAATGGCGGCATTTAAGGTGCCTGTAATCATGGATTGTACTCATTCTTTGCAAAGACCTAATCAGGGAAGTGGTGTTACTGGTGGACAGCCAGCTTTGATAGAAACCATCGCCAAAGCGGCTATTGCTGTTGGTGCAGATGGATTATTTATTGAAACTCACCCAAATCCTAGTATCGCTAAATCTGATGGCGCTAATATGCTTCCTTTGGATCAGTTGGAAGGCCTTTTGGAGAAACTCTTGCGTGTGAGAGAAAGTATTGTTTAGGTGGAAAAGAGAGGAGAGGGATGTAAGATGTATGATGTATGAAAAAGAATTCTAAATTCTAAATTCAACATTCCTCTTACATCATACATCATACATCTTACTTCTTTTTAATCTTGTTCCAAGGCGCAGTCGTATTTCTAGCCATATCAATCGCCAAAGCAACCATTAATAACGTAAATAGGATTATTACCCATCTAAAAATTGTTCTATTACGATTCATCTGTTTAAATTTTGGGGTTATATTGATAAATTATTTCAGCCGAGTTTTTACTAGTTTCAGTCCAATTGTCGGCATATTCCCAGCGTAAATGAATAACTTCTGCAGTTTCCATTTGAATGTTTTGATTGGTGAAATAGGATGCTAAATAAGAAATGGAAGGATTGTGGGCTACTAAATAAATGATGGGGTCTTTTTGTTGATAGATGTTTTCCACATACTGTTTCCCTGTTGAATGATACCAATTCTCATCTTGAATCATGTTGGTAAATAATTCGGGATTATAATTTTGTATAATTTTTGCGGTTTCTAGTGTTCTTTTGGCAGAGGAACAAAGCCATGTTCCAGGTTGATGTCCTGAGTATTTTACTACTTGGGCAGTTTGTTGAGCTTCCAATTTACCTTTTTCAGATAATTGTCTATCGAAATCCGGTTCGATATAAGCACCCGCATTGGCATGTCTAATTAATATTAATTCGACCATTTTATGTGTTTTTTATCAAAGGATATGCACCATTTAAATGTTTTTCTCCCATTTCTATATAATGTTGTGCACCTTCTTTCATTTTTTGAATTTGCTCCACACTCAATGTTTTAATGATTTTAGCAGGAGTCCCCAATACCAAAGAACAATCAGGTATGATCATCCCCTCTGTCACCAATGCATGAGCACCAATTAAACAATATTTTCCGATTTTCGCTCTATTTAAGACGGTAGCATGCATTCCAATTAAGCTCCCTTCGCCGATTTCAGCGCCATGAACAATGGCTGAGTGGCCGACAGTTACAAATTTTCCTATGATTGTCTTATCACCTTCATCTGCATGCAAAACAGCATTATCTTGAATATTACAACCTTCTTCCAAGATTATTTCTTCAACATCCGCACGAACCACCGCTCCATACCAAATAGTCACATCTTTTCCGATACTTACCTTTCCCATTACACTTGAATTGGGAGCTATAAAATTGGCCATAATTTGATAATTTTTTCAAATATAGCTCCAAGTGAGTAATTTAGAAGAAATAATTTTATGAAAGATCTATTGAATGTGCTTAAATGGCAAAGTAGTGACCAACTTATTTCAATAGGTTGTGGTGGAGCATGGTGGGAAATCAATTTGTTATTCAATCAACCCTGCTCAAAACTATTTTTAGTTGATCCCAATGAGGATTTATTAAATCAACAAGATGTCAGTGAAACCATTCACTATTTTGAAAAACAATATCAGAAAAAATTAGACATTCCATGTGAAATCATGAATCTAGATGCTCGCCAATTGAATTTGCCAGAAAAAAGCATCGATGGAATTTTGATTTTTAATGCCTTGCATGAATTAGAAAATCAAATAGAGGTCTTGAGAGAATGTAAACGAATAGGCAAAAAAGGATCCTTTCTTTTTGTTGAGGAAGAATTGTCTTTGAAAGATCGATTTATTCATGAAGGATGTGGATTTCCATTGTTTTATCAAAATGAATTAATTGACTTAATTGAGAATGTCGGATTTAAATTTTCCAAAATTCATAAAAAGGATGATTTAGCAAGTTATTTTCTATTTATAAACGAATAATTCATTATTTTTTATCAAAAATCAATTGATTTTCGCAATTTTGTGCCCAATTTAATAAAGCATGACATCAACTAATAGACCGTTTATCATTGGAATAACTGGGGGGAGTGCCTCTGGTAAAACCTTATTTTTACAAAGCTTGATGGCTCAATTTAAAGAAGATGATATTTGCTTGCTTTCTCAAGACAATTATTATCGCCCTAAACATGAGCAGATAAAAGATATCAATGGAATTGAAAATTTTGATTTACCAGGAGCAATTGATGATGTTGCATTTGCACAAGATATAGAGAAATTAAGAAATGGGGAAGAGGTGACTCGTTTGGAATATACCTTTAATAATTCGGAAAAGATTCCTGCAACTTTAACTTTTAAGCCAAGGAAAATATTAGTGGTGGAAGGAATATTTGTGTTCCATTTTGCAGATGTTGCGAGCTTATTAGACCTTAAAGTTTTTATCGATGCCCGAGATAAAATAAAATTGAAACGACGCATCAAAAGAGATAATGAGGAGCGCGGATATGATCTTCAAGACGTCATGTATCGCTGGAAATACCATGTTAAACCAACTTTTGAAGAATATATTCGTCCCCATAAAAGAAGTTCAGATATCGTCATTCCCAACAATAACCATTTCGAAAAAGGCTTGGAAGTGATTGTTAGTTATTTGAAAACAAAAGTGGAATCCAGGTAAAAGGTAAGAGGTAATAGGTAAGAGTTTTTAGTTTTCTCTATTACCTTTTACCTCTTACCTCTTACCTTTTACCTCTTACCTTAATCTACTCCGGTCTTAATCTAAAAACCATTCCAGGATTTTCTACACCCACATATAAATATCCGTCTGAACCCATTTTGACATTTCTCATTCTGCCGATATTCAATAAAACTTTTTCTTGGCCTACTACTTTATTGTCTTTGATGATACAACGATTCATGTAATTGAATCTCAATGAGCCCATCATTAAATTGCCTTTCCAAGCTGGGTATTTATCACTCGTTACAAATGCCAATCCAGAAGGAGCAATAGAGGGAATCCAATAATTGACAGGTTGTTCCATCCCTTCTTTTTTACTGATATTCGTAATGGGTTTTCCATCATAATTGATACCATAAGAAATGACTGGCCAACCATAGTTTTTACCTGCTTGAATAATATTCAATTCATCTCCGCCCCTAGGGCCATGTTCCGTTTCAAAAATTGCTCCTGTATATGGATTTAATGTTAATCCTTGTGGGTTTCTTTGTCCATAAGAATAGATACTGTGATGGAATTTTGTTTTATCTTTTCCAACAAATGGATTGTCCTTTGGAATGCTTCCATCATCGTTTAATCGATGAATTTTACCATTATCATTGTTGGTTTCTTGAGGGAATTCTTTTTCCATTCCTCTTTCTCCTACACTGAAAAATAAATATCCTTTTTTGTTAAACGCAATTCTTGAGCCAAAATGATGAAAAGTTTTGGTATAAGGTTGAGCCTCGAAAATTTCTTGTGCCTCAACAAATTCATTGTTTTTGATTTTACCCCTTACAATCGCAGTACTAGTTAATGTTATCGCCCCATCTTTTTTGAATTTAGAATAAGACATATAAACCCAACCGTTATTTTTGAAATCTGGATGTAAAACTACATCTAATAAACCTCCTTGTCCTTTTGCCATTACCTCCGGAGTATTTTTGATCAAGGTCTTATGTTGTTTTTGATCAACTAAATACAAAGAACCAGAACGATCTGTAATTAAATAATCATTATTGGGTAATTGTGCAAAGCCCCATGGACTCTCAAATCCGGTTGCAACGGTGTCCAAAACAATTTTCATGCCCTCTGATGAAAAATGGTTAGAGGTTGGTTTATTCGCAAATTTGTATTGATCAACTGTTTTTAAATTTTCTACAATTAAATCAGCTAATTGATTGATTTCTTCTGCAGTTAAAATTCCTTTCCAAGTTGGCATTCCTAAATCCGTGTATCCATTGGTGATACTTGAAACCAATTCATTTTTGCTTTTACCGTGTTTCCATTGGCGATCCACAAAAGCCTCTACTTTTTCACCATGGCAACTAGAACAATATTGCGTGTAGTTTTTTTCAGGATCTTGTACCAAGGCTTTTGGTTGATTGACAATTTTCAATGACATAATGCTCAAGGCACCTGCGCTAATTAAAAAAAGACTTAGAAATTGCTTTTTCATATGATTGATAAGTTTTTATTCAAAATGATGGAAACACTAAAGTAACAAAGTTTAAGCAAATTTGTTGCAGGTATTATGAGCAAATTACTTATTTAAACTCTTGCGCTTCGGAGGGAATTCTCTATTAAATCAATTATATTTATCATTTAAATATGAATACTTTGAAAATTGCATTTTTAGTAAACCCTTTAAAAACTGACTCAAAAACGAAGGCCTTTGTTACATGGGTCTTTGAAAAAGCCACTAAAATTTCTAATCACTTAAATATCCAATTGTTTGATCAATTTTGGCCAGAAGATTTAAGTTCTTTTGATCGTATTTGGTTATTAGGGGGTGATGGAACGATGTGCTATTTTATTAATCAATATCCAACTATTAAAATACCAAGTATTCTTTTCAAAGGTGGAACAGAAAATGATTTTTATTGGAAATTGTATGGTAAACTTAGTCGTGAGCAACATTTAGAGGTGGCGATCAATGGAGAAATTCAAGCAGTAGATGCTGGACTTTGCAATGGAAAATATTTTCTAAATGGTGTAGGAATAGGGATTGAAGGAGAGGTGTTGAAATCGATGAAGTCAATTCGTTATATAGGGGGATTTTGGGGTTATTTTTTAGCGGCTATTCCTAAAATTTTTACATTTAAATCGTACGAAATTACTTATCAAATGAATGGTGATACCATTACTAAAAAAGTATTTTTATGTATGGTTTTCAATTCTTCTCGGGCAGGAGGGGGATTTTTATTTGCACCCATGGCCTCCATTCAAGATGGGAAGCTTAATTTGATTCTTTGTCAACCCATCAATATTTTACAACGAATTGTCTTAATGCCTACTGTTCAAATGGGTTGGCACATTCATTTTCCATTTGTTGAGAGTTTAGAAGTCTCTGACGTTAGTATTTCAACCAATCGAATTCTTAAAGCTCAATTGGACGGGGAAATGTTGGAGGCAAATGAATTTGAATTCAAAGTTTTAAAAAATCAGTTTAACTTTTTATTGCCTTCAAGAACATGAAAAAAGTCTTATTAATCGCTTTTTATTTCCTTTTTATTTCCATCAGTCTTTTAGGTCAAGATCTTCAAAAGAAAAAAGTATTGACACAATTAAGTCAAAAAGAATCCTATTTTGCTCGCATCGCCCAGAATATTTGGTCTTATGCGGAACTTGGATACAAGGAACAAAAGAGTTCATTGCTTTTGCAAGAAACCTTGAAACAAGCTGGTTTTACCATACAACCGGGTGTTGCAGGAATTCCTACAGCATTTATTGCTAGTTATGGAACAGGTGGCCCTGTAATAGGAATATTAGGTGAATATGACGCTTTGCCTGGATTATCTCAAGATTCTATTCCTACCAAAAGAAGTTTGGGGGCAAATGCAGGCCATGCTTGTGGGCATCATTTGTTTGGAACTGGTTCTGTGGCGGCAGCGATTGCTGTGAAAAATTGGTTAAAAGAAACAGGTCAAAAAGGGACCATTCAATTTTTTGGTTGTCCTGCGGAGGAAGGGGGTTCTGGAAAAGTTTACCTAGTACGAGAGGGTTTATTTAATCAAGTAGATGTTGTTTTACATTGGCATCCCAATGATATGAATGCGACTAGCAATACTTCCTCTTTGGCAAATAAAACGGGCAAATTTAGATTCTATGGTCTTTCCTCTCATGCGGCAGCTTCTCCTGAAAGAGGCAGGTCTGCTCTAGATGGAGTGGAGGCGCTGGATTTTATGGCTAATATGATGCGTGAGCATGTGCCCAGTTCTACTCGGATTCATTATGTGATTACCAACGGAGGCAAGGCTCCTAATATCGTCCCAGATTTTGCGGAAGTTTATTATTATGTGAGATCTCCGCAAAGATCCGTTGTAGAGGATGTTTGGTCACGTATTGAGAAAGCCGCCGAAGGTGCGGCAATGGGAACAGGTACAAGAGTAGAATTAGAGGTAATAGGTGGGGTTTATGAATTGTTACCAAATAATTCACTTGCCAAAGTGTTGGATAAAAATATGGTTTCTGTGGGAGGTTTTACGCTAAACGCGCAGGAATTAGCTTTTGCGAAACAATTACAGCAAACAGTTGGTATGCAAAAAATAGATGTAAATTCTACTCAAATTGTCAATCCAAATAGAGAAGATCCTCTCAGTAATGGCTCTACTGATGTGGGAGATGTAAGTTGGGTCGTTCCCACAATTGCGATGGTCGCTGCAACTTGGGTGCCTGGAACTGCTGCTCACAGTTGGCAAGCTGTAGCATCAGGTGGAACTAGTATTGGTACCAAAGGAATGATGGTAGCTGCCAAAACATTGGCAGGAACAGCCATCGATTTATTGATGAATCCTAATTTGGTAAAAGAGGCTAAGGAAGAGTTAAAATCGAGACAAGGGGCTGATTTTAAATATAAGTCTCTACTTGGCGATAGAAAACCTGCCCTAAATTATAGAGACTAAGCGAAATGGTCTTCAAAAAAAAGGATATTGTCTATTATTTGAAAGGCACACTACTACTTTGATTTTTTATTCGCTTATTTTTGAGTTATCACAATTATAATTTCAGTAATGTCGAAAAAAGATATTAATCGCTACCAATTTTTAAAACAAGTCGGATTCACTGGGCCAGCTTTAATGGCCGCTCTAAGTGCTTGTAGTCAAAAAGAAGATTATTTTATTGAATCTTTGATATTGAATAAAAATGGCGACACGGTAGCTAGTTTAGATAGCACTTCTAAATCTGCTGCAGCCTCTAATGGTGGTTCTTCCTCCAATGGTGGCTCGAGTAATACGGGTGGTTCTACAACCGGTGGTTCAGGTGGAACAACCACAACTTTGCCAGCTGGAACAGTTTCTACAGCTGATTTAGCAAAAATCACCTCCCCATTAGCAAAAATCGATTTAACTTCTACTTCAGCGAAAAGCCTTGCAAGTGCTGGCGGATATGTGATTGTGAGTAATATGTATGTAGTAGGAAGAACTTCAGATGGAAATTATGTCGCAGCGACTAATTTATGTACACATGAACCCAAAAGAAGAGTTGTATTTAATAAAACAGAATTTTATTGCACCGATCATGGTGCCAGATTCGCATTGAATGGATCAAATTTAAATACAATTGCAAGATCGCCATTGTCGATCTATAATTCAGCAAATGATGGAAAAACCTTAGTGATATATTAATTTAATAGAACAATGAAGTTAGCTTTTTTATTTTTATTGCAAGTGTTGTTTTTGGGCGATTGGGGTTTGGATTTTAATCAAGCTGTCACAGAATCGAAACAAAATAACAAGTTGATTTTATTGAATTTTAGTGGTTCAGATTGGTGTGGCCCCTGTATTAAATTAAAAAAAGATGTGTTTGAATCGGCGGAATTTAAAAATTTCTCCACGGAAAAATTGGTGTTAGTTCGGGCTGATTTTCCTCGATTGAAAAAGAATCAATTGGATAAATTTCAACAAGATAAAAATGATATTTTGGCGGAGAAATATAATCCCAATGGCAAATTTCCTTTAACCGTTTTGATTGATTCTAATGGTAAAGTCTTGCATGAATGGGAGGGTTATCAAGCCTCTATTCCAAAATTTATTGCAGAAATAAAGCAGTTTAATTAATATGTCCATGCAGCTTTTTAGTAAAACTGAAAAATTAATGGGCAATCGTTTTGTCATCGGTGTAGTCTGCGATGATGCACAAATGGCTGAAGAAGGACTCAGTAAGGCTGTCAATGAAATAAAACGTATAGAACAATTATTATCCACTTATCAATCAAATAGTCAAATTAATCAAATCAATGACTTAGCAGGAATAGCTCCACAAAAAGTGGATCTTGAAGTGTTTCAATTGATTCAACGAGCTCAAAAAATTTCTGAAATTACTCAGGGTGCTTTTGATTTAACTTATGGTTCAATAGACAAAAGTTTATGGAATTTTGACCAATCGATGACTCAATTACCTTCTGCTGATTTAGCAAAAAAATCGGTTGAATTGATCGATTTTAGACACATAGAATTGAATGCGGAAGATCAGACAGTATTTCTTAAACGAAAAGGAATGCGCATGGGTTTTGGAGGCATTGGAAAAGGTTATGCGGCAGATTGTGCGAAGAAATTATTGGTCTCATTAGGATTTGAAAATGGTTTAGTTAATGCCTCAGGAGATATGTGTGCTTGGGGAACTCAAGAAACAGGGGAGACATGGAAAATTGGAATTGCTCATCCAGATGATTCTCAAAAAATCTTTGCGGAATTCGATTTAAAAAATTCTGCCGCTGCCACCTCTGGAAATTATGAAAAATTTGTTTGGATTGATGGTGTTAAATATTCTCATACCATTCATCCTAAAACGGGTTTTCCGATACACGGAATAAAAAGTGTTACTGTGTTAGCTCCTTTTGCCGAATTGGCAGATGTTTTGACTACCCCCATTGCCGTAATGGGGATAGAAGTGGCCCTCGATTTAATCAACCAAATAGAAGGTGTTGCTTGTGTTATTATCGATGATGATAATAAAATTTATACCTCCAAAAATATTTCTTTAAAAGAACATTTAGCTTTTGCCTTATGAAATTAAATCCTAATCAAAGATTGATTGTCTTATCCATCTTGTCGCTTTTTATTGTCTCTTCTTGCACAAGAGTGAGAGAATATCAAAAAAGCAGAATCAATGATAGTGAAATGGAATTAGCTGCTCGTAAAAGCGAAAAGTTTGAGCAAAGTTTTTATTTGTATAGAGAAGGAGCCTCTGGAGCCAATGGCGGAAAAAGTGGTGGTGGTTGTGGATGTAATTAATCGGTAAGGAAGATGAAAAAAATTATTTTAGCCATAGGGATTTACTGTTCTTTTTTACAAGGTATAAAAGCTCAAAATACGGTTTCAAGAGTAGATACAATTGCTTATCAAAAGCGTAAATTGAAATTTGAGGAGATTAATTTGGTGTCTGGTTATTATACTCAAGATGGTAATAACTCCGCCATCACGGGTGGTGTTGGATCTGAAAAATTAACTAATATTGGTAATTCATTTGAAATACGTTTTTCCAAATTGGATATGTTTAATCGGCTTCATAGTTTCACTGCCGATTTTAATATTGACAGATATACTTCTGCTTCTTCAGATCAAATTGATCCATTAACTGTTTCTTCGGCATCTAAACAGGATGTTCATATTTATCCAAGTATAAATTGGTCAGTTAAGAACGATTTGTCTGGAATTACCCAGTCATTAGGTTATGCCTATTCTACCGAATATGATTACCAATCACATGGTTTTAATGCAGGGATAACCAAGTTGTCAAAAGATAAAAATACTGAATTTTCGGTCAAAGGAGGAGCCTATTTAGATACCTACATGTGCATTTTGCCTTCTGAATTGAGACCATATAATTACCCTTCTGGTGCACATGGAGATCAAAGAAATATAGACTTTAAAGCTAGGAATTCTTATAATGTTGCTTTTTCACTTTCACAGGTAATTAATCAACGTTTACAGATATTAGGAACGATAGAGCCAAGTTACCAAGAAGGTTTATTGAGTACCCCTTTTCATCGGGTTTATTTTACCAATGGCAATGAAACGGTTGAAAAATTGCCAGGCACTCGATTTAAATTGCCCGTGGGAATCCGTTTAAGTTATTTTATGGGTGATAAGACGATCATAAGGGCGTTTTATCGGGCGTATGTTGATTCTTGGGGAATGAGCGCACATACTTTCAATATAGAGGTGCCTTATAAAATATCACCTTTCTTTTCTGTTAGTCCATTTTACCGTTTGAACATTCAATCTGCGGCAAAATACTTTAATGCGAAAGGTAAACATTCACCCTCGGAAGAATTTTACACATCCGATTATGACATATCCAATTTTACGAGTGCATTTATCGGTGCTGGTTTTAGAATCGCTCCTCCAGGTGGAATTGCAAATTTAATCAATTGGAATGCCTTAGAATTCAGATACGGATATTATTCGCGAACCACGGGCATGGAAGGACATAGCGTTTCTTTGATGATTAAAATTAAATAGGAGAGAGAAAAGAGAAGAGAGAAAACTAGGAAAGAGAAGAGAGGAAATTGGGAAAGAAGATACAATTTTCTCTCTTCTCTTTTCTCTCTTCTCTTTTTTTTCCGTTTTCTCTCCTCTCTCTTCTCTCTTCCTACTTCTCTATCGCATTCGCAAAAACATAAAACATTTCTGAGGCTATTTGCATGGATCTTTCATCGTATTTTTCTGCCTCTAGTTCGGTATCATCAAAGGCTTTTGGGTCTTCGAAACGAACGGGAATTCTAGCTTCTGCTCCTGGGATAAATGGGCAATTTTCATCAGCATGAGAACACGTCATGATAGCCGCAAATCCATTTTTAGCATTGATTTCATCATCAAATACTTTAGAAAAAGTAATGATTGGGTTGGTATCTTGGGTATGAAATACAAAGTAAATCGGATTAGAATGACCTCTTTTGGATATTTTGAATCCAAATCGTTCGATGGAGGCAACCGCTCTTTCATTGAAAGCTGTAACCTCAACGCCACCCGAATAACATTGTGCAGGAATACCATAAATGTCAGCAGCGGTTTGTGCCCAAATTTGAGAAAATTGACTCCTTCTCGAATTATGTGTACAAATAAAATTCAAACGAATGGGTTCTTCTTTTTTTCTTTTGTTTTTAATATAATCTATCAAGACTTGTAATACCTCTTTACGTTCATCAGAGATGGCTAAGGCAAAGATTTCGTCTAATTTGTTTTCTAAGATGGGAAACATATTTGTTTTATTTTAACAACATCCTGAACCAGGAGCGCATGCATTGGAAGATGGAATTTCAGCGATTTTTATTTTTTCTTTAACTTCAGATACGGGTGGCATGCAACAAGCAGAAGCATCCGAATTTTCATAATGTGGGTCATTGAACTCTGCATCTTCATGAAAATAATACACTTCCCATTGAACTCCATCAGGGTCATTTGCCCAAAATTTATCTTGAACCGCATAGCAACAAGATGTGCCAATTTCTTCTTTTGAAACAATGCCTTGATTTCTAGCTATTTCTAATTTGGTCATCATTTCTTCTTGACTTGCAACTTGGAATCCCAGGTGACCAAAATTGGATTGAACTCTTTCTGGGTTTTCAATGAAGGATATTATCAAAGAAGGGGAATCTAAGATATATTTGGCATACCCTGGTTTGATTTTATCAGCAGGTTTTCCAAAAAATGTAGAATAAAAATTGACTGTTGCCGTTAAGTTGCTTACATAAAGCGAAACGTGCATTCGAGGGAAAATGGCGGAATTTGTCATAATTAACAACAATTAGTATTTGATTGATTCGGAAATTGTTTAAAAAATTGTTCAAAGATTTGATTGATTTGCTTCCATTTCTCTGCGTTGATACAATAACAAACGGAAACACCTTCAATACTACCTTGAATGAATCCAAGATCTTTTAATTCTCTTAGATGTTGCGATATGGTTGCTTGAGCTAAACCCAATTCATTCACTAAATCACTATTTATGCAGGAGTTCGTCTTTGATAAATGTTCTAATATGGCAATTCGTGCCGGATGACCCAAGGCTTTTGCCATTTGCGCAAGCTCATTTTGTGACTGACTAAATAAATTGGATTTCGTTACTCCCATATTTTAAATATTACATTGCAATATTACGATGAATAAATGTAAAAAAAAAGAATTTTTTTATAAAATCGACCAATGGTTCCAATTCTGCTTTTACCTCTTACCTCTTACCTCACAAAGTATTTCACTGCCTGAATGGCTGACATTAAAATAATGACTCCTAATACAATGTACTTAAATATTTGATCAGAAATTTTAGTGAGAATCAATTTACCTAAATAGGTGCCTATGATACTGATTATTATTAAAAAAGGGATTAGAACTAAATGTTGAATCTGGAAATATCCATGGTAGATATATACCAAAGCTCTGCTACTATCTACGCCAAAATCAATGATGGCGGAAGTGGCAATAAAAGCACTTTTTTCTAGGTTGAAAGCTGCCAAAATGATTCCCCGAATCGCACCGCCAGTTCCAATAAGTCCAGCTAAAAATCCAGAAATAATTCCTCCTCCATATAAATTGGTATTGCTTTGCTTGAGTTTACCAGCTTGTCCAGAAATTAAATAAATAGCCACTCCGAGAATGATGAAATTCATGCCAATTTCAATTTCTTTTTGTGGAATATATTTTGTCAAAATGGCACCTAAAATCACGAATATGACGGCTGGAAGCCCCAATTTGAAAACGATTTTTTTGTCTATACCTGTTTGAAATAGATAAATTTTAGAAATATTACTGAATACATGAAAAACAGCAGTAATACCTAACACTAGTTTGAAATCTAGGAAAGCGGCAGCTAAGGGAACAAATAAAATGGAAGAGCCAAATCCACTAACAGTGCCAATGATTTCAGCTAATAATGCAAGAACGAAAAACAAGTAATAATTGGGATCCATCCAGCAATATTTAGTTCTGAAAATTTATTTATTTTCTGTTTCTCCGAAAAATTTATTTTGGAAAATCAAAATGGCAACCACCCCACAAAAAATGGAAGCATCTGCAAAATTAAAAATAGGAGTGGAGTAGTAAGTGCCTCCCCAAATTGGTATCCAAGATGGAAGTGTTCCTTCCCAAAAATCGAAGAAAAACATATCAATGACTTGTCCGTGAAACCAAGTAAATGGAGCTGATTCAGGGGCATTTCCAAGAAATACACCATAAAATATGGAATCAATAAGGTTCCCAATCGCGCCGCCCAAAATCATTGCGACACAAATTAATAATCCTTTGTGTGAATCTTTTTTACATAGTTGGAATAATCCATAACCAATGCCGAACATAGCAATTATTCTAAAAGATGTTAGCATTAATTTGCCATATACGGAGCCTAATTGAATGCCAAAGGCCATTCCAGGATTAAGGGTATAATGCAGTTTTACATAAGATCCAATAATTTCTATTTCTCCAAAATAACCAGGATCCATATAAAAATGAACAGCCATTTTGATCGCTTGGTCCAAAACAATGACAATCAAACTGATGATAAAGTAATATAGCGGATTATTTTTCATTGTTTTTTCTTCTCGAAACTTCTTTTTTTAACAGAGCAAACTCTCTTGATGTTTGACCTGCAATGGAGCTATTTTCTTCAGCTCTTCTAAATAAATAAGGCATTACGGCACTTACAGGCCCGTATGGTACATATTTTGCAACATTGTAACCATTGGCAGCCAAATTGTAGCTAATATTATCCGACATGCCTAAAAGTTGTGCAAAATAGATATTTGGATGGTTTTTCTCAATTCCTTTTTCATGCATCAATTGGCAAAGTAAAAAACAACTTTCCTCGTTGTGCGTGCCGATACAGAAATGGATGTTGTCCAAATTTGCTAAACAAAATTGGAGTCCAAGGTTGAAATCTTTGTCCGTTCCTGATTTTTCCTTGTGAATAGGTTCAGAATATTCTTCCTCGTGCGCTCTTTGCCTTTCTTTTTCAATGTAGGCTCCACGAACCAATTTTGCACCCAAGAAATAATGATTTTTAATGGCCTCTTGGTGAGCTATATTTAAATTTTCCAACATATCTACGCGGTACATTTGGTAGGTGTTGTAGATGATTGCGGTTTCTTTGTTGAATTTCGCCATCATTTCATAACATAAATCATCAATGGAATTTTGAATCCAACTTTCTTCTGCATCTATGAATAAACGTACCCCTAGATCTGCAGATAATTGACATATTTCTAATAAAAACGATTTACTTTCCTCAAAATTGGCCAATTCTTGACCTGAAAGTTGTTCCTCTGCTTGGTATTTTTCTAAAAGTTCTGTGTGAAAAATGCCTGTAATTTTGAAAACAGCAAAAGGAATGGATGGATTATTGTGAGCCTTTTGAATCGTTTTTAAGATTTCCTCTTTGGTTGCTCGAAAGGATTTTTGATTTTCTTCTCCTTCTACAGAAAAATCTAAAATCGTACCAATATTTGAATTAGATAAGTTTTTTATAGTAGAATTGCAGGCATCGATGCTTTCTCCTCCACAGAATTGTTGGAAAATACTGGCTTTTATTAATTTTTTTATTGGAAAATGCAAGAAAAGGAACAATTTGATAAAAAAAGTCCCTAACTTTACAAGCCAATTTAAGTTCATAATGGCGAAAATCCAATATGATTTGTTTAATTGAAAGTTGTTTTTAGAAGCAAAAGCAATTTCTGTATCTTCGAAAGAAAGAGGGATTTGTTTTGTTTCAGACATGGGTGTTTGACTCATTGTATTTGAAATAGCTTGCAAATATAAGAGAATAAGTTTTACCGAAAATCGGTTTTGTTAGAAATTAGTTATAATACATATTGAGCCTTTGCTCTAGTTAACCTTAGATTATTATGAATGCCAATTTAGAAATAGTGCCGATGAACGAATGGATTCAGACTGATGGCAAACCCTTGATCATTGCAGGGCCTTGTTCAGCAGAGACTGAAGAGCAAGTATTAGAAACCGCCCGCCGTATAAAAGCTGAAGGCTATGCACACATCATGCGTGCAGGTGTTTGGAAGCCTCGTACACGTCCAGGTAGTTTTGAAGGAATGGGAGAACCGGCTTTGAAATGGTTGGTAGAAGCTAAAAAAGAAACTGGTTTGCCTTTAGCAATTGAAGTTGCTACACCAGAGCATATCGAATTAGCTTTAAAATATGGAGTAGATGTTTTGTGGATTGGTGCACGTACAACTGTGAATCCTTTCAATGTACAAGATTTAGCTGATGCACTTAAGGGTGTGGATATTCCTGTTTTGGTTAAAAATCCAGTTAATCCAGATTTAGCTCTTTGGGTTGGTGCTTTTGAACGTTTACAAAATTCAGGTATTAAGAAATTAGGTGCTATTCACCGTGGTTTCTCTAATGCGCAAGAAACAAAATACAGAAATTCACCAATGTGGTCAATGGCTGTTGAATTAAAGCGTTTGTTCCCACAAATGCCTTTGATCGGAGATCCATCTCACATGGCTGGTAAGCGTGCTTATTTAGCTGAATTATCTCAACGAATTTTAGATTTGAATTACGATGGTATGATCATTGAGACTCACCGTGATCCAGATGCTGCTTGGTCGGATGCTTCTCAACAATTAACTCCTGAGCAATTAGGCGAGATGTTGCGTTCATTGGATGTTAGAAAATCAAACTATGGTTCTGATTTCTCTAATGAATTAGCTGCATTACGTGAGAAAATCGACAATATCGACCGTGAATTGTTAGAAGTTTTAGCTGCTCGTATGTCTATCGTTGAAAGATTAGGAGAGTACAAGCGTGATAACAACGTTGCTGTTTTGCAATTAGATCGTTGGAAGCAAGTTCATGGCGACCGTGCAAATCAAGCTAAAGGTTTAGGTTTATATCCAGAATTTATTGAGGAACTATTCAAATTAGTTCACTTAGAATCAATCCGTAAACAAACGGAGGTGATGAATTCTGCTACAGCATAAGTTTTGATGTATGATGTATGATGTAAGATGTAAGAGGGAATTAAGAATTAAGAATTAAGAATGTAGAATTGGGATTATCTCACTTACATCTTACATCGTACATCTTACATCTTACATCATACATCATACATCTTACATCATACATCAATTCCTACTCACTTGATAACTACCCACTAGAACCAATCCCATTCCAATTAATCCTACCCAAGTAGGAAATCCATGGCCTATCAGAATTTCTATTAAGATAGAAAACAATACGCTGCTATTGCCAACGGCCCCAACAATACTTGTTTTTTCATGTCGCAATGCTTGCGTTGTGAAACTTTGAACACCTAATGCCAATAATCCAAGGCATAAAATTTTAACCCATTCTATTCCTTGAGGTTGAACCCATTTGGCAATCCAGAAATTAGGTGCAAGGTCGAAATGAGTACCTAAAATCAAGGATATGCTTGATGCTGTAAATCCCGCAGCCATGAAAGAAAAAATCACCCATCTTGAATCATAGTAATTTTGCGCTTCTTTTATGGCCATATAACCCAATGCAGTGCCAATGGCATAAAGTACGCCGATACTATGTTTTTGCCAACTAACGGCAGCATCGGGTCTGAAAATGAGTAGGATTCCATAAAAGCCCATCAATAAAAATAACACTTGCCGTCCTGATAGCTTTTCTTTGGGGATCCAAATGAATGTAAAAATTGCAATAAAGAGAGGGAATGCTTGACCATACGTATTGGTTAAAGATAAGCCCAAGTGCTCCAATGCATAAAATAAACAATATAAAGTAAATGCCCCTAAAAATCCACGGTAAATCAAAAAGCCTAATCTACCTCCTTTTTGAATGGGCCGTTTCAGGAATAAACTTCCAATTAAAAAAGGTAAACCAATCATATTTCGAAATAGTACTAGTTCAATGGAAGGAAAGACTTTATTCATTTCTTTTGCTAATGCCGACATCAATGCAAAGCATAAAGATGAAAGCAGCATAAATAAGATGCCTTTTTGATTGAAAAGTAATTCTTGGATTTTTTTGACCATTAAAATAATGAAAGGCTTTGAGGATTCAGGATTTAGTAACAAATTTTGGTAACTTGCATTTCTTTTCAAAGTTATGACAAAAAAAATAATTTTATCGGCTGCTGCGCCAGCACCTATAGGCCCTTATTCTCAAGCGGTTCAAATTGATAATGTGTTGTATGTTTCTGGTCAAATAGCTTTATCGACATTTGAAGCGGGAGCAAGTATTGAGGAAGAAACGGATCAAGTAATGAAAAATATAGATGCTGTTTTAACAGAGGCTGGTTTTACTTTCGACCATGTTGTTAAATGTTCCATTTTTGTCAAAAATATGAACGATTTTGCTGCCATAAATGGAGTTTATGGCCAATATTTTACCGAAAATCCTCCTGCGAGAGAAACCGTGGAGGTCGCTCGTTTGCCGAAAGATGTGCGCGTTGAAATTTCTTGTATTGCCCATAAATAATCAAATTCATGTCATTACCCGTTAGAGTTCGTTTTGCACCTAGTCCCACAGGACCATTACACATTGGTGGAGTACGTACTGCCTTATATAATTATTTATTAGCTCGCCAGACAGGTGGGAAGTTTTTGCTTCGTATTGAAGATACAGATCAGGCACGTTTTGTTCCTGGTGCTGAACAATATATATTAGAAAGTCTTGCCTGGTTAGGCATTATGCCCGATGAAGGTGTTGGTGTAGGTGGTCCTCATGAGCCTTATCGTCAAAGTGAACGCAAAGGTTTGTATAAACAATATGCAGATCAATTATTGAACGAAGGCAAAGCATATTATGCGTTTGATACTTCTGAAGAGTTAGACGCCATGCGTAATCAGTTTGAGAGCCAAGGTTCTGCCTTTCAATACAATGCCCTAACTCGTGTCAAATTGCGAAATTCACTGGCATTGTCTGCAACTGAAGTGGAAGAGTTATTGAATGCGAACACACCTTACGTGATTCGTCTGAAAGTACCTGCCAAAGGTGAAATTCGTTTTCAAGATAGTATCAGAGATTGGGTACATGTACATACATCCAGCATTGATGATAAAGTATTGATGAAATCTGACGGTATGCCAACGTATCATTTAGCCAATGTAGTTGATGATCATATCATGGAAATTACGCATGTGATTCGTGGAGAAGAATGGCTTCCTTCTGCGCCATTACATATTTTATTGTATCAAGCTTTTGGTTGGAAGGCTCCACAATTTGCGCATTTACCTTTGTTGTTGAAACCAGAAGGAAATGGTAAATTATCCAAAAGAGATGCAGATTTAGGAGGATTTCCTGTTTTTCCTTTGGAATGGACAGATCCAATTTCGGGAGCTGTTTCAAAAGGTTTTAAACAAGAAGGATATTTACCAGATGCAACGATTAATTTCTTGGCATTTTTAGGTTGGAATCCAGGAACGGAACAAGAATTGTTTAGTTTAGATGAATTAGTTCAAGCTTTTTCTTTAGAAAGAATCAATAAAGCAGGGGCGAAATTTGATGTAAAAAAAGCACAATGGTTCAATGAACAATATTTGAAAAAATCAGATGTAAATCAATTAGCAACAGATTTTTTACCAAAATTAGAAGCGGGTCAAGCTTTGGCTTTTGTTAAATTATTCATTGATCGAATTACTTTTCCTCAAGATTTACAATCTTTAGTAGATGATTTTTATTTATTTCCAGCCAGTTATGAGGAAGCCGTTATTGCTAATAAGTGGAATGCTGAGGCAAAACAAGGTTTGGATTTAATTTTAAAAAACTTGCCAAGTTGTAATGATCAATGGACAGCTGACCAAATTAAAGAATGTATTCATCAAACTTTAGAAGCAGCCGGAATTAAAATGGGTAAAGTCATGCAAATTTTACGTGTTGCTTTAAGCGGAAAAGGAGCTGGCCCTGATTTAATGATATCCATGGAACTTTGGGGTAAAGAATCAGTGTTTGAACGTTTGAAATTAGCTTTAGATAAATTTCCCGTTTTATAAAGATGAAAAAGAAAGATCCATCCAAGTCTGAATCAAAAGCACCTAAAGTCCATCCAGAATTAGCTGGTTTTGAGTTAAATATAGATTCTTTTGGTCAAATAACTTCCAATTTGGATCGAGATAAAATCAATGCTTTTTTGGATAAAGAAATGCCTGATGATAAAAAATTAAGACAAAAAGACGATGAAAGTAAATAAAGAGGATGTTGAGAAAATTGCGCATTTAGCAAGATTAGAGCTAAATCCAGATAAAATAGAAGAAGTTCAAACTTCCATCAATAAAGTATTGGATTGGATGGAAGCGCTTAATCAAGTCGATACCACTGGAGTAGAACCTTTGGTTCATATCACGCCAGCCATTAATCAATTCAGAGAAGATGTTGCTATTCAGAATTTAGATCGCCAAAAAGCACTAAATCTTGCGCCGGATGCGAACGATCAATATTTCAAAGTTCCTCAGGTGATTGAATAGAAAAGAGAAGAGAGAAAAGAGAAATTTTCGGTGGCTGAGGTTCTCGAAGCCACATCTTACCTCTTTTTTCTCTTTCCTCTTTTCTCTCTTCTCTCTTCTCTCTTCTAAAGGTAGTATTCCAGGGCTTTTTTCATTTCTGCCTTGCTAACAGGAATGTCATAACCACAATCGCCAATTCCTGTTAAGAGTGAGAAGCGAACTTCGTTTCCTTTGTTCTTTTTATCCTGCAAGGTTAATCCAATGATGGTGGGAATTTCATTTTCAGCGATGTTAACTTTGCCATACGTTTCAAATAGATAGGCTTCAATGGAATTGAGCTCTTCTGAGCTAATTAAGCCCCTTTGATAAGAAATAAATGCCTCGGTAATCATGCCAACTGCTACTGCTTCGCCATGTAAAATTCGACGTTTTCCTTTGTCCAATAAATAGGTTTCTACCGCGTGACCTAATGTATGCCCAAAGTTTAAAATTTTTCTAAGTCCAGCTTCTTTTGGATCTTCTGCAACGACGGCTTTTTTAATTTCCACGGAATGACCCACCAATGCAGCAATGTTTACTGTCTCCCAGTCTTGTTTGCTAATGGTAAACCATTTTTCAGCATCTCTGATTAAACAATGTTTGATGATTTCTGCATAACCTGAACGTTTTTCACGCCAATGTAAGCTGCTCGTAAATGTAGGGTCAATCAATACTGTTTTGGGTAATTGAAAAACACCTATGTGATTCTTAAAGCCATGAAAATCGATGCCTAATTTTCCACCAACGCTTGCATCAACTTGTGCCAAAACAGTGGTTGGAATTTGTATGAAATCAATCCCTCTTTTGTAAGTCGAGGCACAAAATCCACCTAAATCGCCAATGACCCCACCACCTAAATTGATTAATAGACCATGACGGTCCATATTAGCTTTGGTCATCGCTTCCCAAACTTTTTCACATGTGCCTAAATGTTTATTTCCTTCACCAGATTTAATGACAATCTTGGTGAATTTTTTGGGCAAAAATGAAATGATTTTCGGTAAACAATGTTTTTGTGTGTTTTCATCTACCAAAACTGCAATATGAGAATATTCGTTTTGATTTAAAAAATCTACTAAAGAGTCAGAAATGGCAGCTATTTTTACAGACATTGGCTTTGAAATTCATATTTAAATTCAAAAATACCACGAAAATATTAAAATGAGTGATTTATCGAATATTTTTGGTTTTGTGGTATGCGAATTCTTAGCTAATTTTGCGCTCGGTTGGGATTTTCCAAGAGCCTTTATATTATTATGAGAGAAATTCAATTTAGAGAAGCCTTGCGTGAGGCCATGCAAGAAGAAATGCGAAGAGATTCATCTGTATTTTTAATGGGTGAAGAAGTAGCTGAGTACAATGGTGCTTATAAAGTTTCACAAGGTATGCTGGATGAGTTCGGTCCTGAGCGTGTAATTGATACACCCATCGCTGAGCTAGGATTTGGTGGGATTGGTGTTGGAGCGGCAGCAAATGGTTTACGTCCAATTGTTGAGTTCATGACTTTCAATTTCTCTCTAGTAGCAATTGACCAAGTAATCAACTCGGCATCTAAATTAATGTCGATGTCTGGAGGTCAGTATTCTTGTCCAATCGTTTTTCGTGGACCTACTGGAAATGCAGGCCAATTATCATCTCAACACTCTTCCAATTTCGAAAATTGGTTTGCCAATACACCAGGCTTAAAAGTAGTAGTGCCTTCTAATCCAGCTGATGCCAAAGGCTTGTTAAAAGCATCTATTAGAGATAATGATCCGGTGATTTTCATGGAATCTGAATTGATGTATGGCGACAAAGGAATGGTTCCTGATGGAGAGTTTTTAATTCCAATTGGTAAAGCAAACATTGTTAAGCCAGGTAAGGATGTTACCATCGTTAGTTTTGGTAAAATGATTTCAAGGGTAGTAATGCCTGCAATCGAAGAATTAGAAAAACAAGGTATTTCTTGTGAATTGATTGATTTACGTAGCGTTCGTCCTATTGATTATATTACTGTAGTTGAATCAGTTAAGAAAACCAACCGTTGTGTGGTAGTTGAGGAAGCAAATCCTTTAGCTGCTATTTCTTCTGAAATTGCGTATCATTTACAGCGTTGGGCTTTCGATTATTTAGATGCACCTGTGGTTCGTGTGAATTCAAAAGATTTACCATTGCCGTATGCACCTACTTTGATTGAAGAAATCTTACCAAGTATCGAACGTACCATTCAAGCGGTTAAAACAGTTACTTATAAAAAGTAGTTTTTAATATTTATTTATAAAAAAAGCCCCAGAATCTTCTGGGGCTTTTTTGTTTTAAA
Organism: Aquirufa sp.; assembly: GCA_046073945.1. Taxonomy (GTDB): domain Bacteria; phylum Bacteroidota; class Bacteroidia; order Cytophagales; family Spirosomataceae; genus Aquirufa. The sequence continues at coordinate 32,797 of JBJTNH010000033.1, forward strand.
CTTCAAACCTCAAACCACTATAATACATAAATGAATTTTGATCCATCGATATCAATTCCTTCTAGTTTAATTCTGTTTTTTCTAGCTTCTAGTAATTCAATGGCCTCTTTTGGACTATTAACTGGCTTGTCATTGATTTTGGTAATGATCGAACCTTTGTTTAATCCATACATTTCTAAGCGGCCATCTGCTAAAACCTCTATCACTTTAACACCAGATGTAATATTGAATTTTTCTTTATCAGAACTTGAAAGATTACCGAATTTCGCACCTAAAAAGTCAGATTTATAAGACTCGCCAGTATCTCCTTTGACGATGGATGTATTTCCATCCTTATTCTTCAAAGTAACAGCAAATTCTTTATTTTGTCCATCACGGTTAACCGTTACATTCACCTTTTCGCCTGGTCTTTTGCTACCAACTAATTCCATTAATTTGGCTAAGGTTTTTATCTCGTTGCCATCAATTTTAACAATGACATCATTGATTTTAATTCCGGCATCTTTTGCTGCACTATTTTCTGAGAAGCCATTTACATATACACCTGTATTAGTTTTTAAATCTTTTTCTTCCGCCAATTTAGAATTGACATCTGAAATAGAAACTCCCAAAAATCCTCTTTGAACATTTCCGTATTTGATTAAATCGCCAGAAACTTTTTTAACAATACTAACTGGAACTGCGAAAGAATATCCAGCAAATTGGCCAGTTTTAGAATAAATGGCTGTATTGATACCCACCAACTCACCTTTTAAGTTGACTAATGCTCCTCCCGAATTTCCAGGATTAACCGCGGCATCCGTTTGAATGAATGATTCCAAAGGATTCGCAGATGCCTCTGAATCTCGATCAATTATATTTTGACGGCCTTTGGCTGAAACGATACCTGCTGTTACTGTTGATTCCAAATTAAATGGATTACCAACCGCTAAAACCCATTCACCAACTCTCAATGCATCTGAATCACCAAAAGTTAAAAAAGGAAGGTTATTTGCTTTGATCTGTATGACTGCCAAATCAGAAGAAGGGTCGGTTGATATTACTTTCGCCTTGAATTCTCTTTTGTCATTTAACATCACAGAAACTTCCTCAGCTTCTGCTACCACGTGATTGTTGGTTACAATATATCCATCAGCACTGATGATTACCCCTGAACCAGAAGCTTCTTGAACTTGTGGCTGTTGTCTACGTCCTCCTCCAAATGGGTCGCCGAATCCAAAAAAATCATCAAATGGGCTTGAAAATTGACGCCCCATGGATTTTTGTGCAATTTTTGTTTTAATGTGTACAACTGCCGGTGTTGTTTTTTCAGCTGCAAAGGTGAAATCTCCTGGATTTCCTGGAACAGATGGTGAAGAAACGTGGGTTGTAAATGCGGAAGGTCCTTCAAATGAAGATCCAGAATTACTTAGGTTAAATAATTGAAATGCTCCTAAAGTTATACCACTGGATAATAATGCGATAATCACGTAGGTCTTAATTGAGTTTTTCATTTCCATTGCTATAAATTTTTATCGTGTTAAATTTCTTGATGCGAATTTAACGCAAAATAGGACTGCTTTGTTTCTTGTTAACAAAAATTAAGAAAAAGTTCTAAATTTTCATATCCCCTAATTAATAGCTAATTTTGCGTTTTAATCAATTTAATTGAATACTCTATGATTTTAAGTGAGCAAGAACAGCTAAGAAGACAAAAACGTTTGGATTTGATGGCATTAGGTATCGATCCGTATCCTGCGGAGGAATATCCTGTAAATATTCAATCTTCTCAAATATTGTCTGAGTATAAACCGGAATCGAATGATTTTCAGGATGTTACATTGGCTGGTCGTTTGATGGGTTTTCGAATCATGGGAAATGCTTCTTTTGCAGAATTGCAAGATGCTTCTGGCCGTATTCAATTGTATTTTAGAAGAGATGATTTGTGTCCAGGTGAGGATAAAACCTTGTATAACACCGTATTTAAAAAGTTATTGGATATAGGTGACATCATTGGCGTAAAGGGATATGTTTTTACGACTCAAATGGGTGAAATATCGGTTCATGTTCGTGAGTTTACTATTTTATCTAAGGCTTTGAAACCATTGCCAGTGGTAAAAGAGGCAGATGGACAAACCTTTGATGCATTTTCTGATCCAGAAATGCGTTATCGCCAGCGTTATGTTGATTTAATTGTAAATCCAGGTGTTAAAGATATTTTCATTAAGCGTGCCAAAATAATATCTACAATGCGTACTATGTTTGATGAGCGTGGTTGGTTAGAAGTAGAAACTCCTGTTTTACAAGCAGTACATGGAGGAGCTTCAGCACGTCCTTTCAAAACGCATCACAATACTTTGGATATGCCTTTGTATTTGAGAATTGCCAATGAATTATATTTGAAAAGATTGATTGTTGGTGGTTTTGATGGAGTTTATGAATTTGGTAAAATGTTCCGTAATGAAGGTATGGATAGAACACATAATCCAGAGTTTACTTCATTAGAATTTTATGTTGCTTACAAAGATTACCATTGGATGATGAATCTAACGGAGTTGATTTTTGAGACAGTAACAAGAAAATTACATGGCCAAACGAAAATTCAAGTGGGTGAAAATCAAATTGAATTTGCAGGTCCTTATCCTCGATTGACTATTTCTGGTGCAATTTTGCAATATTCTGGAGTAGATGTAGATGCTTTATCAGAAGATGAACTTCGTGCCAAATGCTTGTCTTTTGGTATGGAAGTAGATGAGCAAATGGGTAAAGGGAAATTAATAGATGAATTGTTTGGAGAAAAAGTGGAAGCTAATTTAATTCAACCTACATTTATTACAGATTATCCAGTAGAAATGTCGCCTTTGACCAAAAAGCATCGTTCGAAAGAAGGTTTGGTTGAGCGTTTTGAATTATTTGTGAATGGTAAGGAAATTGCCAATGCTTATTCCGAATTAAATGACCCGATAGATCAAAAAGAGCGCTTTGAGGATCAGTTGCGTTTGGCAGAAAAAGGAGACGATGAGGCGATGGCAATGGATCATGATTTTATCCGCTCTTTGGAGTATGCAATGCCTCCTACCTCTGGAATTGGGATTGGAATAGATCGATTAACCATGTTAATGACCAATCAATCCTCTATTCAAGAAGTATTGTTTTTTCCTCAAATGCGCCCTGAAGTGGTTAAGGAAGTCGATTCAGAACAAGCGTTTAAAGATAGGGGAGTCGCTGAAATTTGGATTCCTGCTTTGCAAAAAATGGGTATTTTAACCATCGAAGCATTGAATGAGGCTAATCCCAATAAAGTATTTAATGATTTAGGAGGTATGCGCAAAAAATTAAAAATTGATTCCGCTATGCCAAGTAAGGAGGAAGTGGAGAAGTGGATTAGTGTTTAGTTATTAGTTTTTAGTTATTAGTGTTTAGTTATTAGTTGTTTTTTGTAAATATTTATCTAATAACTAATCACTAAAAACTAATAACTAAAATTCATAATTATAAAAAAAGCCCCCATTCCTGGAGGCTTTTTTGTTTCCCTTTAACTAGAGATCAATGTTGCAATCTTTTTAGGTAATCCTATATATATTGTTAGTTACTGATTTGCTCTAATCAAAAACAACGGAGAAAAATTAGATTTTCTTTACGTTGATTGCGTTTGCACCACGTTTTCCGTCAGTTACCTCGTAAGAAACTGAATCGTTTTCACGGATAGTAACTCCAGCTAAGCCAGTTACGTGTACGAAGATGTCTTCACCTGTTTGATCATCTACGATGAAACCGAAACCCTTAGTTTCGTTGAAAAATTTTACTTTACCAGTTTGCATAAAAAAAATGTTAAAAATATTAATGCCATCCAGACGAAAGTCTTTCA